>NZ_JBSXNZ010000052.1:0-15929 GCF_056857895.1 Marinobacter sp. B-21 | reverse complement strand
GGCAGCTCAAGACCGCAATGAAGGAAGAACAGGGGGGTTGAGCGCGATGTTACGGCAATGGGGCGAGTGTGGGTGAAGTTCTGCAAAACCGGGCAAAAACCCTGTCAAGAACTTTTTTCTGAGAATGAGCTGAATAGTTACATTACAACTACTGCAAAACAAATAGCGAAGGTAAGACTCCGGCGATGCGCCTGGGCCTAGCAAAAGGCCCAGTAGACCTGGAAAAGATACAAGTACACGAAGGCTAGTATATCGCTCCGTAAATAACATATAATTTATGAGGCGATCTCATCCATTTTATAGCGCCAGCGAAATATGACCGGCTCGCGATTCATGTCTTCAATTCCTCGGTAAATTCGCTCAACCAACTCCTCCTTGGAATCCACACGTATATGGCGGAGAAACGAGCGGGCAATTTTGCTGAAAAAGACTTCGATCAAGTTCAGCCAGGAGCCGTGCTTTGGCGTGAACACAAACTCGAATCGCTCAGGCTTGGATCGCAGGTAAGTCTGGGTTTCCTTGGAAATATGCGCCGAGTGGTTATCCAGAATCAAACGGATCTTCCAGTCCGATGGATAGTTACCATCGAGCGTCTCCAAGAACTCTACAAACTCGCGACTGCGATGGCGATCACGCACCAGCGGGATCACTTCTCCAGTATGCAGATCAATGCCCGCCAGCAGCGAAACGGTACCCAAGCGCTTGTACTCATAATCCCGTCCGGTGGTCTCATAGCGACCTACAACAGGCAGCAGGTCCGCTGCAATACCCCGCAGAGCCTGGATGCCGGGTTTCTCGTCATAAGAGAGGGTTACCGAACGGCGCTCTGCATCCGAGGCGTTCTGCACTTCCAGTTCCTTGTAGACGCAGAGCACATTGGCCATCTTCTCATCAAACTCAGGGTCCTTGCGCTCCAGGTAGTAGCTGATCTTGTGCGGCTTGATATTGCTCTTGGATAAGATGGCATGCAGGCGACTCTTGCCCAATCGGTCCAATTCCGGATAGCCAGCCTCCTTGCAGTGCGTACGGATATGCTGGATCAGTAGGCTATAAGTCCAGGTTTCATGGGCATAACCCAACTCCTTTGGTTTGCGGCATGCCTCCGACAGCACCCAGCTTTTCGCGTCATCACTGATCAGTGGCGTGCGCCCAGGGCGCGGCAAGTCTTTAAGCGCCTGCATCGGTTCGAACGTCAATGCTTTGTCGATGGTGCGTTCGATCATTGGCCGATTGGTCCCCAACTCTCGCGCAATCTCCGATATTCGCATGCCCTTGCTGTAAGCCAACAAAATTTGCGCTCGCCTGACGGTCGCAGCTGATTCCGTCCGACTGCGGCTAATGCTGACCAGCTTCTCCCGAATGTCTGCTTGGATATTCAGAGGTTTTCGTTTCGCCATATGCCACCCTCTCAAAGCTAACAGTACTTGAGAGCAAGGTTAGCAACTGGTGATATTAATGCAATAGTATTAACGGAACCATATACTAGGCAGTTTGACGAGGAGGCCTTGAATTGATGAAACGAAAAATGCCCCGGATATAAGTCCGAGGCATTCCGATTTCCTAGTGGGTTTAGTTCAACTGTGTGAACTCATCGGTGTCATTATTGTCTATGACGTCTTGAGGCGTAGGCAGCGGCCGATCATCCAGGATTGGCGTAAAGGTTGCTGTGCCAACACTGCCATTTGAGGCATCAACCGCACCACTAAGCGTGCCCCCGGCTCCAAAAAACTCCACGGTTTGATACAGGGATTCCGCAAATGCATCCTTCTGTCGCTGGAAGTCGGCGTTACGCTCGGTTTCATCCTCAATGTCGGAATTGGGTGAAGGCAGGACGAACATCCCATGGGTGCCGTAGGCAAGGTTGCTCGCAAGTGAGGTTTCGGTGCCATTGGTGGTTACAACGTTGGTTGCTCCCAGCGCCTCTGAGAGAGGAATGCCTCCCGCGAGATAATCCGGGAACGCCTGGTTCAACTGAGTGTTCGCCGCTTCAATGATGGTCGTCTGATCAGATTGGTAGAGAGTCGCACCATTTCCGTCTTCCGTGCCGACGATATTGAAAGTCAGGATGCTCTTGCCACCACTCACAATGTCGTCCGCTAGGTTGATCGGATCGGCGGGGTCAATGGCGTGCTGAACAACACGCATAAAGGTTTCATAATCCTGTGAACCTTGCTCTACACCGGAGGCCTGGAGCCCAGCCAGAATGCGAGGTGCAAAGGATGGTGAGTTCTCGAGCAAGCGCGTAATACCGGACGCCGGTGTGTAGAGAACGGTTGCCTGAACGTCAGTGATGTCGGTCTGGTTGGCCACAGCGGCCGCACCAGCAGTCGCGACGGTACCAAGCGAGTGGCCCACTAAATAGACGTTGTTGGTATCGAAGTCTCCATTTCCGTCACCGTTCACATCGATGCCCCCAACAGAAGCGATCAGGTTCACCAGGTCAACTTGAGACTGGAGGTTCTTATCGCGGCTGTTGAAGAAGTTCTGCAGGTTGATGTAAAGGCTGCCTGAAGAGCCAACGCCATTGTCAAAGTTCATGGCTGTGGGGTTACCACTGCCATTGGCGGTGAAGTTAAAGTGGCGTTCGAAACCCGTTCTGGCGATACCCGGAATGACGCTGGTGTGATTTGCAACCGAGTTTTCGGCACCGATAGCAAAGCCAACATATTGGGCCGCGGCGGCATCGGCCGCATCAGGGCCGGGGGCACCACAGGAGCCACTGCCAGAAGCAATGACTACTGGGTCGCTCTCTGTACAGCCGAGATTGGCTTGTACGAAGGACACGGCCTGAGCAATGAACGTTTGATCGATAATCGCTGCTATATTTGCTGTGGTATTTTGCGTCGGTAAACTGTCGCCAGATGCCGCATCCGTTGCATCCAGTCCTTTCAGCAATGTGGCAGCCAACGCCTGCTTTTCTTCAGTCACGCCAGAGGTTTTGTCAGATTGATCCTCGGCGTCCACGCCGTGCAGAGGAAGGTCGATTGCAACAACCGCGTAGCCTGCCGCAGTCAGGAAAGAGCCGACCGACAGCGCGGCGCTTCTATCAGTTGTAATGCCGTGTTGGAAAACAACGACTGGTAGCTGGCTGGCGCCGTTCCAGGTAAAGTTCGCGGCAGTTGTCTTGCCTGGTTGCGGAACCATCACCAGCATGGGAACCTTGAGGTTATCCGTCAGATCGGGGAATGGGTACAAGTAGTTCACTGCGTCACTAGCATAATCACCTGTGGCGGGCGATTCTACACCCTGTGCAAGCTGCAGACCTACAGGACCGAAGGCTGTATTCAGGTTTTCGGCGAGCATGTGATTGCCCGTCCAAACATCATCGTTAATGGCAGAGCCATCAGCGCCATTAGGTGTTCCCAGATAGTACGGCAGTTCGATGCTGCCTTGAAGCACAACTGCAGTATCGGACCCAATCACTGAAGAGAGCGCGGGTGTGAGCAAACCAGCAATGGCGGCTGATGGGTCAGTGTATGCCGGAAGGATGACCGAATCGCTCTTGTCGCCAATCTGGGGTAAAAGAGAATTGAAATTCGAAGCGAGTGCGGTTCCTGCGCAGGTCGTACCGTCCTCAAAGTCCAGGCCTTCGCATGGAGCTCCAGAGCCAAACAGAGTTGGCAGAGCTGCCACTAATCCAGGGGACGGGAAGTTTGTCTCCGCCGCTGTGATCGCTGCCTGCACGTCAAAGAAGTTGAATGGAGAATCTGCTGTATCGCCGGTACTCGACAGATTAAAGTCTGCCGTTGTCAGGTTGCTGTCGCCGTTGAAATCGAAGTCGAGAGCATCAATTTCGCCGTTTCGGTTGGTGTCATTGGGGCCAACTTCATCTTTGGATTTTCGCTTAGCAGCAAGCGCTTTTTCCAGCGAGCTCCCTTCTGCGATAGCACCCAGCACTGTCGCGGCTCCTGCAACCTTTCTGACCGTGCCCAAACGAACAAGTGCTTTTACCTGGTCGGTAAACCAGTTTTCAGGCTGAGCCATGTAAGGCAGAACCTCCTCGTCAGCGGAGGTCATAAACGAGTAGCTCATAGCTATGTTGTCGGCTGACAACAGTGGCAGGCTCTGCTGTTCCCGGACGCTGTTAGGAATGGCAAAATAGGCGCCGGCGACAGACTCCCAGAGTTTATTGATGATAGTGCGAACCGGTTGAAGACTGCTTGAGCCAATCGGTGCATCCTCGTCAGTGAGGTTCGAGTAAGTGGGCGATGCAATAATATTATTACTGCTGGCGTCCTGTACGCTGTTCGTGACCACGGCAATATAGCGTTTGCGAGGGTTTAAAGGTTTCAGAAGATTGATGCGAATAACACTGCGAACACCCTCGTCGGTTGATTGTTCTACCACCGAGACTTCGTATTGGTCGACAGCGGCCCTCGCAGCAGAATTGGCGGCTGCAACAAGCCCTGCACTAGGCGTCCCACCGGCTTTAAGCGTTCCAGAAATTTGAGAGAAAGGCTGAGCAAGCGGGATCGTGGGTGGCTCACTGAGCGACAACGCCTGAAGTGGGTCGCCGCTGGCGTAGTCAAGCTCAAGCAAAAACACATTCTGATTCGGATTCGGCGTTGCGACGCCTGAAGTCAGTACCAGTTCGCCGTCTTGATCGACTACGAAAGGTTGACCATCTACGGATTCAGCGTCAATCAATCCGTTCATTGCTATATCGATAGGGGCTACCGTTGACGCGCCACTCAGCCTATTCAGGGCTGTAGTGACGGGAGGCGCGGTGTTGGCAACAGAGAAGGTCCCGTCAGCCTCGTTTACACCCACAGTTTCAAGGTCGTCACCTTGGAAGATTAGATCGTTGGGCAGTGGCAATTCGCCGGTGACCGGATTAAATAGTGGCCAGGTCTTACCATCAAAATCTGGGTTACTGATCTGATAATCCGGATTGGCATTCGCCCCCGTATTGCCGCCCTCAAGGCAGCCTGTAAGTCCAACGGAAGACGCCACGGCAAGACTTATTAGAGTTTTCTTGAACATGGGTGGAACCTTTTCCTGTTGTTGTGTCGTTATGTTCGGCAGCTGACGGGGCCGGTCTGATCCGGTAAGCCCGTTGTCAGTGGCCTGTTCTGCTTAAACGGTTGTTCTGAAATTGTAGCCAGCGCTGTAAGCCAATTTCTGTATCTATGACTATAGCGACAGTATGGCAAGTGTTGATCAGCCAAAAGTGTGATTCTAGTGTAGTGCATTGCCTTATTTGATACTTATAGCGAGTACCTCAGGGGCCAGCTGCAAGGCGCGATCGCGCAGGCATAGCGGGCTACGTCAAGCGGTCGCAACACCGCAGATGGCCCCCCTGAGGTACTCGCCCGGAGGGAGCTCCGTACAGCCGCGATCACTGCGTTGGAGCTCTTGGAAAGGGCTACGGCCATTCCCGGCGAGCTCCGTCTTGCGCTCGCGGCTGTACGGAGCTCTATAAGTACCAAATAAGGCAATGCACTACACTACACTGATGCTTTGAACCCTCCCCGCACGGTTGGAGCTCGGCCTTTGTGAAAAATAGTTGCCGGTTAACGGTTTGTCGAGCTTCGGTGCCGGTAGCGCTCCGGTTTTTCCACGAATGGCTTCGCCATCTGTCGAATCACTCGCCAAACCGATTTTCTGGTAAACTCTCGCCTCCCGATTTCCGATGACACAACATAACGATATCAAGCTGATGAGGCGCCTATGACCACCGTAATCCGCCAGGACGACCTGATTGAAAGCGTAGCGGACGCGCTGCAGTTCATTTCCTACTACCACCCGAAGGATTTCATTGACGCGGTTCATGAAGCCTACCAGCGGGAAGAGAGCGAGGCGGCCAGGGATGCCATGGCCCAGATTCTGATCAATTCACGTATGTGTGCCCAGGGTCACCGGCCGCTGTGCCAGGACACCGGTATTGTCACCGTATTCGTGAACATCGGAATGAACGTGCAGTGGGATTGCGAGCTGCCGCTGGATGAGGTGATCAACGAAGGCGTGCGCCGGGCGTACACGCATCCGGATAACGTACTGCGGGCTTCGATCCTGGCGGATCCGGATGGCAAGCGCCAGAACACCGGTGATAACACGCCGGCCATCATCCACTATAAGATGGTGCCGGGCGACAAGGTTGAGGTGCATGTTGCCGCCAAGGGCGGCGGTTCCGAGGCGAAATCCAAGTTCGCCATGCTGAATCCTTCGGATTCGGTCGTGGACTGGGTGCTGAAGATGGTGCCGCAAATGGGCGCTGGCTGGTGCCCGCCGGGCATGCTGGGTATTGGTATCGGTGGTACCGCGGAGAAAGCCATGGAAATGGCAAAAGAATCTTTGCTGGACCCGATCGATATTCACGATCTGCAAGAGCGTGGCGCGTCCAGCCGCGCAGAGGAGCTGCGCCTGGAGCTGTTCGACAAGGTCAACGAGTTGGGCATTGGTGCCCAGGGCCTCGGCGGCCTGACCACGGTTCTGGATGTAAAGGTGAAGGACTACCCGACTCACGCCGCCAACAAGCCCGTGGCTATCATTCCGAACTGTGCGGCCACCCGCCATGCTCACTTTACCCTGGATGGCACCGGCCCCTCCCTGCAGACCCCACCGAGCCTGGACGACTGGCCGGAAATCACCTGGGAAGTGGGTGAAAACGTTCGCCGCGTGAACCTGGATACCGTAACACCGGAAGATGTGAAGGACTGGCAGCCGGGTGAAACCGTTCTGCTGTCCGGCAAGATGCTGACCGGCCGCGATGCCGCCCACAAGAAGATGGTGGACATGATCGGAAAAGGCGAGGAGCTGCCGGTGGATCTGAAGGGCCGTTTCATCTACTACGTGGGCCCAGTGGATCCGGTGCGCGAAGAAGTAGTTGGTCCCGCCGGCCCGACCACTGCAACCCGTATGGACAAGTTCACCCACACCATGCTGGAGAAAACGGGCCTGACCGGCATGATCGGTAAGGCCGAGCGCGGCCAGGTAGCCATCGACGCCATCAAGGAATTCGGTGCGGTTTACCTGATGGCCGTGGGTGGTTCCGCCTATCTGGTTTCCAAGGCGATCAAGCACGCCGAAGTGGTTGCCTTCCCGGAGCTGGGTATGGAAGCGATTTACGAGTTCGAAGTAGAAGATATGCCGGTCACGGTAGCGGTAGACTCACGTGGTTCTTCGGTGCACCAGACCGGCCCGGCTGAATGGCACGAGAAGATCATCGCGGCCAAGGCAGTCTGAAAGCTGAAATTGGGGTCAGATGAAAATGGGGTCAGATGAAGTTTCATCTGACCCCATTTTCATCTGACCCCGTCTTTATCTACGGTCAGCTGGAACAGCTGATATTCAGATGCTTGCCCCAGTCTGGCGGTAAAGCAGCGTAAGCTTCGTTTTCCGGCTGCTCATCGAAGGGGCGCTCCAGAACCTTGAGCAGTGCCTTCATCGGTTCATAATCCCCGTTCTGTGCTTCCAGGATAACCTGCTGGGCCAGATAGTTTCTCAGCACATACTTCGGATTCACCCCGCGCATGGCGTACTCTCGTTCGTCGTGGGCACGGGTCTCGCTCTTGAGTCTCTCTTCATAGCGCTCCAGCCACTGGTCCGCTACGCTGCGATCCACGAACAGGTCCCTGACTGGCGCGTGGCCTTTAGCATATAGATTGGACAGTGCCCGGAAGAACGCGGTGTAGTCCACGTGATGCTCATGCAGCATGCTGAAGGTGTCCATGATCAGGCTCAGGTCTCCCTCATCCTCGATTGCCAGGCCCAGTTTGTCGCGCATGTTCTGCAGGAACCGTTCGTTGTAGGCGGTTTCGTAGCGGCGCAGCCCCCGGCGCACGTCATCCTCATCCATAATCGGCAGGAGGGCACGGGCCAGGTACTGGCAATTATCAAAGCCCACCTGCGGCTGGCGGTTGTAGGCGTATCGCCCGGCCTGGTCGGTGTGGTTGCAGATGTAGCCAGCATCGAAATCGTCGAGGAATGCGAAGGGGCCATAATCAAAGGTGTCGCCGATGATCGACATATTGTCGCTGTTCATCACGCCATGGCAGAAGCCCACAGCCTGCCAGTCTGCAATCATCCGGGCGGTGCGCTCCACCACCTCCCCGAACCAGCGGCTGTGGCGTTCGTCATCCGGCAGGCTGATCAAATGGGGAAAGTGCAGCGAGATGACGTGTTCGAGCAGGGTTTTGACCGTTTCCGGTCCTTCATGATGGGCCGCGAACTCGAAATGGCCGAAGCGGATATGGCTCTGGGCCACCCGAACCAGCGCTGCGGCGGTTTCGATGGATTCCCGGCGAACCGGGTCTCTGGCGCTTACCATAAAAAGAGCCCGGGTAGTGGTGATGCCCAGGCCATGCATGGCCTCACTGCAGAGGTATTCGCGGATGGTGGAGCGCAGAACGGCCCGGCCGTCGCCGAATCGGGAATAGGGGGTCATGCCTGCGCCTTTCAGGTGCCAGTCCCAGCGGCGACCGTCCGGCCCCACGGTTTCCCATAGCAGGAGGCCCCGGCCGTCGCCGAGTTCGGGGTTGTATACGCCGAACTGGTGGCCGGTGTATTTCATTGCCACCGGGTCCATGCCCTCAAGCAACTCTGTACCTGCGCCCACGCCGGTCCAGTCGGATTCGGACTCGGCATGGAAGCCCATCTGCCCAGCCAGCGTGTGGTTGAAGCACACCATCTTTGCGCCGCTCAGGGGTGAGGGTTGGACTCTTGTATAAAAGCTGTCCGGGAGTTCCAGGTAGCGATGCTCCACACGAAAACCGTTGCCACTCATAAAATGCCTATACTCCCATTGGTACGAATTCTGCTGACCTGTTTCTTAAACCATCTGTCAAAACCGGGAAAACCAACGTGCCTGACCGATCGCTCGAACAAACCATCAAGGCCCTGATTCAACAGGAGGGCCTGCCCGAGACCTACGCCCAGACCGTGGAACAGACCATTTTGCCACTGGCGGACCATATCCTGGCGCTCCATGATACGGAAAAACGCCCGGTAGTGGCGGGCATTCACGGAGCCCAGGGCACTGGCAAGTCCACGCTGACCCTGTTTCTGCGGGAAATTCTCGCCCGGCACCGGAACTGTCCCACCGCCAGCTTTTCCCTTGATGACATCTACCTTACCAGAGCTGAGCGCCAGGACCTTGCCGAACGGGTCCACCCCCTGTTTAAAACCCGGGGTGTGCCGGGCACCCACGATGTTGCACTCGGGCAAAGAGTGTTGGGCCAGCTTCGCTCCGCGGGGCCTGATGCCACTACCCCGATTCCTTCCTTCGACAAATCCAGGGATGATCGGGTTCCAACCGATGGCTGGCCTGCCTTCCCGGGCCGGGCGGAGGTGATCCTGATTGAAGGCTGGTGTCTGGATGCCCGGCCCGAGGATGAGGGAGTGCTGAGGTCTCCGATCAATCGGCTGGAGGCGGACGAAGACCCCGATGGAACCTGGCGGACGTATGTCAATGAGCAGTTGAAAGGCCAGTACCGCGATTTTTTCGGCCAGATCGATTGCCTGGTGATGCTGAAAGCCCCGTCCATGGAGTGTGTTCTGGAATGGCGCAGTCTACAGGAGCAGAAGCTGGCCCGGAAAATCCGTGGCGCACCAGAGTGGGGCGATGCTGGTGCCTGCGCCCAAGGCTTGCGCATTATGGATGACGACGAAGTCGCCCGATTCGTCATGCATTACGAACGCGTTACCCGGGCCTGTCTTGCTGAAATGCCGGGCCGGGCTGATGTTCTGATTAAGGTGGCCGAGGATCACTCCCTGGGCCTTCCGCAGTTCCGCGCAGGTTAACGGAGACCCACCATGGCCAGACCCCGTTTGCTTATTTTTTCAGACCTGGATGGCACCCTGCTTGACCACGACGATTATCGCTGGCAGCCGGCGCGCCCCGCGCTGGCAAAGCTCCGGGCGGCGGCGATTCCGCTGGTGCTCAACTCCAGCAAGACCCTGCCGGAAATACGGGCGTTGCGGGAGGAGCTTGGAAATACCGCCCCCTTTATTGTCGAAAACGGTGCAGCGGTCATTATTCCGCCTCACACCTTCGGCAATACCGCTGAGGAAGTGGTGAATTTTGGTGCAACCCGGGACCGGGTGCTCGAAGTCCTTGGCGCCCAACGGACCGCGGGTGCGCAGTTTCGGGGCTTCGATGACATGTCTGCCGAAGAGCTGGCCGGTGAAACGGGTCTCGATCCGGCCGCGGCAGAACGGGCAAAACAGCGCCTGGGTACCGAGCCGTTAATCTGGCAGGGTACCGACGAGGGACTGGCCGAATTTAAAGCGGCCCTGGCGAACGAAAATCTCCGGCTGGTGCCGGGAGGACGTTTCCTTCACGCCATGGGCATTTTCGATAAAGCCGATGGGGCCCGTTTCTTGCTGGGCAAATACCGGGAGCGTTACGGCGAGCAGCCGCTGGTGGCCATCGCCCTCGGCGACAGCCCCAACGATCAGCGAATGCTCGAATCGGCGGATATACCGGTAGTGATCCGGGGCGTAAAAAGCGAAGAGGTGACGTTACCTTCGGCAAAGCACGCCATGCGCTCCCTCAAGCCCGGCCCCGAAGGCTGGAATGAGTGTGTGCTCAATCTCTTGTTTGAGTACGGGTACTGACCTGTTTAAGTAAGGGTATAAAAAGGAGAGCCGCCATGGGCGACTTTTACCAGAATGGCATTATCACCACCCTCCATAACCTGGTTCGCCGCCCGGTGGAGGACCTCGAAGCGGAGTTGATGAACTTCCGCAAATCCCGCCCCATGTCCCTGGTGCTGCCGTCGCTCTATTCCGAGCTGGAAGGCCCGGCCCTGAAAAACATCGTGCAGGAACTTGGCAAGGTGTCCTATCTGGATCAGGTTGTTATCGGCCTGGACCGGGCGAACGAGGAGCAATATCGCCATGCCCTCGAGTATTTCTCTGAGTTGCCCCAGAACTTCAAAGTGTTGTGGAACGACGGGCCGCGACTGAGGGCCATTGATCTCCAGCTTCGTGAGCAAAATCTGGCACCGACGGAAATGGGCAAGGGACGAAATGTCTGGTACTGCTTCGGCTATGTGCTGGCGTCTGGGGTGAGTAAATCGGTTGCGCTGCACGATTGCGACATCCTGACCTATTCCAGGGACCTGGTGGCGCGGCTGATATACCCGGTGGCGAACCCGGGCTTCAACTATATGTTCTGCAAAGGCTATTACGCCCGGGTGGCCGATAGCAAAATGAACGGTCGGGTCAGCCGCCTGTTGGTGACACCACTGATCCGGGCCCTGAAAAAGGTGTGCGGCCCCAACGATTTTCTGGATTACCTGGACAGTTACCGCTATCCCCTGGCCGGTGAATTCTCGTTCCGTACCGACGTGATCAACGATCTGCGCATCCCCAGCGACTGGGGCCTGGAGATCGGAGTGCTTTCGGAAATGAAGCGCAACTACGCGACCAACCGTCTGTGCCAGGTGGACATCGCCGATGTGTACGATCACAAACATCAGGAACTGTCCCCCGAGGATGCCAGCAGGGGGCTCTCAAAAATGAGCATGGACATCGCCAAGGCCCTGTTCCGCAAGCTGGCGACCAACGGCGAGATTTTCTCCAACGAGAAATTTCGCACCATCAAGGCCACCTATTTCCGGATCGCCCTGGATTTTGTCGAAACCTACCAGAACGACGCCATAATCAACGGCCTGACCTTTGACCGGCACAAGGAAGAGAAAGCCGTGGAGCTGTTCGCCCAGAATGTGATGCGGGCCGGCGCCTATTTTCTGGATAACCCCATGGATACCCCCTTCATTCCCAGCTGGAACCGGGTAACCAGCGCCCTCCCGGATATCAAGGAACAGTTGCTGGAGGCGGTCGAGCTGGATAACGAGGAATTCCGGCCATGAACCAGCCGCTGAAAGCCAAGCTGGTGGCCATGCTGGACGTGGTCTACCCGGAACTGGATTGCGATTTCCTTTCGGAACAGCTGCTGATTACCATGGGTCTGGCGGCCAACCAGCCGCCGCCCCCGGCCCATCAGAACAACTGGGATGAATCGGATGTGGTGCTGATCACCTATGCCGATACGGTGCAGCAGCCAGGGGAGAAGCCTCTGGTCACTTTGCACCGGTTCCTCAGTGACTGCCTGGCTGACAGCCTGTCGTCCGTCCATATCCTGCCGTTTTTCCCCTACAGCTCAGACGATGGTTTCTCGGTGATGGATTACCTGGCTGTCAACGAATCCCACGGAACCTGGGAAGACATCGAGCGCATCGCCCGGGATTACCGGCTCATGGCGGATTTGGTTGTTAACCACATGTCGGCCCGCAGCCGTTGGTTTGAGAATTTCCGAAAACGGGTGGATCCGGGCAAGGACTATTTCTTTGAGGGCAATCCCCGGGATGATCTGAGTGCCGTGGTGAGGCCCCGCACCTCACCGCTGCTGAATCCGGTGCAGACCGACGATGGTCAGCGGTACGTCTGGTGTACCTTTAGTGAGGACCAGGTCGATCTGAACTTTGCCAACCCGAAGGTGTTGATGGAGTTCGCGGCGATCATTCGGCAATACCTGGAGCGGGGCATTACCCTGTTCAGACTGGATGCGGTGGCTTTCCTGTGGAAAGAGCCGGGCACGCCCAGCATCCACCTCAGGCAGACCCACGAGCTGATCAAGATCCTGCGCCTTTTGATCGAGCATCACAGTCCGGATGCGGTGGTCATTACTGAGACCAACGTGCCTAACCGCGAAAATCTGACCTACTTTGGCAACGCCAACGAAGCCCATGTTATCTATAATTTTTCCCTGCCACCGTTGCTGATTAATACCCTGGTGACCGGAGACTGCAAGCACCTGAAAACCTGGCTGATGAGTATGCCGCCGGCGCAAATGGGCACCACTTACCTGAACTTCATCGCCTCCCACGACGGCATTGGCATGCGCCCGACCGATGGCCTGCTGACCGATGAGGAAAAGCAGCGGCTGATCAATACCATGGATTCCTTCGGAGGCAAGGTGTCCTATCGCCGTACGGCCGATGGCCGGGACCAGCCCTACGAAATCAACATTGCGCTCTACGATGCCCTGAGGGGAACCGCGGAATCCGGTGCGGATCACTGGCAGTTGCAGCGCTTTGTCTGCGCTCACACCGTGATGCTGGCGCTGGAGGGGATTCCGGCGTTCTACATCCACAGCCTGCTGGCGACTGAGAACGATCTGGAGCGGGTGGAGCACACCGGTCGGCTGCGGTCCATTAACCGCAGCCAGTGGCAACTGGATGAGCTGGAGCAGAAGCTCGCGGACCCCCTGAGCCATCACAGCAAGGCCTTCCAGGAGTTGAAGCGCCTGATTGCCATCCGTCGAAAACAGCCCGCATTCCACCCCAATGCCACCCAGTTCACCCTGCATCTGGGCCTTCAGTTATTTGGCTTCTGGCGGCAGAGCATGCGGCGGGATCAGTCGATCTTCTGCATTCACAACATCAGCGATGAGGTTCAGCCAGTGGCTTTGAGTGATATCAATCTCATAGGAACCGATCACTGGCAGGACCTGATCTCGGGTATGAAGATCGATGACCTGTCCGGCTCGATCACACTTAAGCCCTATCAAAGCGTCTGGTTGTCGAACCGGGAGTAGGGCAGAATGCGCCCATGCCCGAACACACAGCAACGAACCGACCCCGAATACTCCTGCTTTCGGCCTACGATGCAGGCAGCCACCGACGCTGGCGGGAACAGCTGGTGGCAACGCATCCGGAGTTCGACTGGCATACCCTGGCCCTGCCGCCCCGGTTCTTCCAGTGGCGGATTCGTGGTAATGCGCTGAGCTGGTTTCGGGAACCCTTGCTGCAGGAATCCTGGGATCTGTTGCTGGTTACCTCCATGGTGGATCTTGCCAGCCTCCGGGGAATCCACCCCCATCTCGCCGCAACGCCTGCCATCCTGTACATGCACGAGAACCAGTTCGCCTACCCGGATTCCGGCAACCAGCATTCCAGCGCTGAGCCTAAAATGGTGAACCTGTACAGTGTGGTCGCCGCGGATACGGTTCTGTTCAACAGCGACTGGAACCGACGCAGCTTTCTTGAGCAGGCCCAGGCTTTTCTGGACAAGCTGCCTGATGGTGTACCTGAAGGCCTGATCCGCACTATTGATGAAAAATCCAGGGTGCTTCCTGTACCGGTTGAAGACAGCCTGTTTGCAGGCGATCATTGTGGCGTTGATCGACAGTGCCCGCATCTGGTGTGGAACCATCGCTGGGAATACGACAAGGGGCCGGACCGGCTGCTGCTTCTGCTGGATGCACTGGTCGCCCGTGGCCAGCCGTTTCGTATCAGTGTAGTGGGTGAGCAGTTCCGCAACGCACCTGAGGCGTTCCGGTTGATCGAGCAGCGACACAGCGAACGGCTGGTCAATTTTGGTTTCATGGCAAGCCGCGACGATTACAACCGGCTGCTCAGGCAGGCGGATGTGGCTGTTTCCACGGCGCTGCACGATTTTCAGGGACTGGCGATGCTGGAGGCCATGGCTTCTGGCTGCCTTGCGCTCGCTCCGGACCGGCTTGCTTATCCGGAATACGTCCCCCGGAATCAGCGCTACCCAAGCCATCCGGGCGAGCCAGAAGCCGAGGCTTTGGCCGCGGCTGACCGGCTTGCGGAACTGTTGGCAAATCCTCCCTTGCCCAGTTGCCCGGGTGAGTGGCGGGTTTCGTCGCTTGCCACTCGCTATGGCGATATCATTCGTGCAACGCTTGAAAAACATGGGGTATCCTGAGCGGATATGAGCAAGGCCGAGATATCAGACATGAGCAAAGCAATCAAGATGACGGGGGCCAACCTCCGCTGGGAAACCTGGGAAGGGCCGGGTGAGCCACCGGCAGATCACGTAGAAATCGAAGTAGTCTGGACAGCAATCAACCGGGCGGACCTTATGCAGCGGGCCGGTGTTTACCCGCCTCCGCCGGGTGCCTCCGACATCCTGGGCCTGGAAGTGAGTGGCCGGATTGCCTCGGTTGGCCCGGGCGTTAGCCGCTTTCAGCCCGGGGATGAAGTGTGTGCCTTGCTGACGGGCGGGGGCTACGCCACCCGCGTGGTTGTACCGGACATTCAGGTATTGCCAATACCCAAGGGCCTGACTCTGGAGAAAGCCGCGGCGATTCCGGAAGTTTTTGCCACGGCCTGGCTGAACCTCTACCACGAGGCAGCGCTGAAACCCGGTGAGCGGGTGCTTCTGCACGCAGGCGCCAGCGGACTGGGCACCGCTGTTATTCAACTGGCCACGGCGTTTGGCAACCCGGTGTTTGCGACCGCCGGCGATGACGCCAAGCTGGAGACCTGCCGGAACCTGGGAGCCAGTGGTGTCTGGAACCGGAAAGCGGGTTCCTTTGTTGACGCGGTTAAGAGCTGGGGCGGGGTGGATATGGTGCTGGACCCGGTCGGCGGCAGTTACATTGCGGACGACCAGAAGGTGCTGAATGTCGACGGCCGCATTGTGCTGATCGGACTGATGGGCGGGCGAATGGCCGAAGTGGATCTGGGGCTGATGCTGATCAAGCGCCAGCGCCTGATCGGCTCCACGCTTCGCTCCCGCACCGTCGCAGACAAAGGCGAGGTGATGCAGGCCCTGTACCGGCATGTCTGGCCACTGCTCAGTGCCTGCCAGATCGAACCGCTGATCGACAGCACCTGGCCGATTGAGCAGGTAGAAGAGGCAATGGCCTACGTCTCCGAAAACAAGAACACCGGAAAGGTGCTCCTGAAAGTCTCAGACTGATCCGGCAGGCCTTGCAGGAAAGCTGATCGGTTGAAATCGGGGTCAGATGAAAATGGGGTCAGATGAACTTTTCATCTGACCCCATTTTCATCTGACCCCATGTTCAGCCCTCACCACTGGATTTTCTGAACCAGTGCTGGTACTTTCCCCGCCAGTTGTTGTTCGTCAACCCGACCAGGATGTGGTTGGCGTGGAATTCGGGGTCAGATGAAAGTTCATCTGACCCCAACTTCAGGGATTGAAGATATGCC
>NZ_JBSXNZ010000051.1:0-56301 GCF_056857895.1 Marinobacter sp. B-21 | reverse complement strand
GGGAGGAAAGCGCAGTTGAGTTGGGATAGAATTGGACATGGGCGAACCTTGTTTAGCTTCTTCCGAAGCGTTATTGGTGTAACTCCCATTATATCAATGGGTTGAGCAAGGTTCGCCTTTTTTTATGAATAATTCGGGTTAGTGAGTCGAGAGGGTTAGATGCTTATACTAATGGCGTTCGTTATCCACTTGCCCGCTTCAATAGACACGCATCGATAACTCCATTAAAGGAGAACACCGACGCCAGCGATCAAGACCGGCAAGAAAACGGAGCGATACACCGCCGAGCTCAAAGTCGAAGCTGTTGAATGGAGCCACCGGGCCAACCGAAAGCCCAGCAAACGGGCTTCCGAGAACGCTGATTTGTTGCTTCAGATACGGCGAACCTTCAACGGAAGTGAAGGCCGTTATGGCAGCCCGTCACCTACATCAAGATGGGCCGGAAGAATGTCTTTCTTGCGGTCGTACTCGACCTATTCTCGCGTCGCATTCTGGGATGACAACTGGAAACCAGCCTGAACAGTGATTTATCGCGCGGCGCTTTCAGTCCATGGCGGTCTGGGTTTTCTCGTTAATGAATCGTGCGTCATACGGGCAGGCCTGCACGCTGCAGGCACAGTCCACACAGGCCTCGTTGTTTACTACAACGAGGCCGTCCTCTCGCTGGTAGGTAGCCTGTACTGGGCACACCGGTACGCAGGGAGCGCTTAGTTCTCGATGTGGCAGGATATGGTACAGGCCTGGCAGCCAATGCAATGGCGCAGGTCGATCAGCATGGCATAGCGCTTCCAGCTGTCACCGTCCTCGGCTCAGGGCTTTTTGCTGCCCATGATGCTTTCCATTTCTCCGGGCCGGGGCGCACCCTGCTTCATCTTCACGTCGCCGGCACTGTCACGGTAGTAAGTGCTGGGTGTGGCACTCAGGCCGAGGCCAGACATCAGCTGGTTGTTGGCTTGCACTCGCTTGGCATTGGCGCTGACGATCTGGCGGTCCACCGCAATGCCGCCGTCGCTGTAACTTTCGTGATTTTCAGCCAACGCCGCACTTGGGTTTTCTGATCCTATGATAGTAGCGGCCTTAGGCAAGCTGTCCTCTTTCAGGATGCCCACCATGATATGGCGCAGTTGTACCCGGCCGGCATCAATCCAGGGCTCAGCGGCCTGCCGGAACCGGTGACAAAAGGGGCAGTTGGGGTCGGTGAAGGTGTATACCACCACCGGAGCATCGGGACTGCCATCAAGTACCCAGTCAGCGTCCTCCAATTGGCTCCAGGCTTTTTCGTTCTGCGGCCCAAGTACCAGCTCCTGAATCTTTGACTCGGTTAGGTTTTCGCCCTTGGCGTCGAGCATGGGGCCGACAATTACGTGGCCCTTGTCTTCAGTCAGGTAAAAAGCCACAGCACGTCCCTGCATGTTACCGACATAGCCCTTCATGCCGCTGGGGGCATCAAATTCGCCATCGATCGATACACCGCGATCTATCAACTGCTGTACTGCCGGCGGATAGCTTTGAGCCCATACCGGCAGGCTCAGACTGACGGTTACGAGGGTCACGGTCAGCAAGGTGGGTTTCAATACGACGTTCACAGTTTTCATTAGCAGTCTCCGAGTCGGGTTAGTGTCAATCAAAGCGTTCAAGGTTATGGGCCAGCGAGGCGGCAGACAGCTCGCCCAGATGAGCGTTCACCTGCCGCCCTTGGGCATCGTAGAAAAGGCTGGTCGGCAAGGCTTGGCTGCCGGTAGTACGACCGAGGCTGGAGCGGGTATCCGTTAACACATTGTTCAGGGTCAGGTTGTGCTGGTTTAAGAAATGCACAATGGTTTCGGGCTGTTCGCCCTGGTTAACAAAGACAAAGGTTATATCAGGGTTGTCTTTTTGGGCTTGCTCCAGCACCGGCATCTCACGGATGCAAGGCGGGCACCAACTGGCCCAGAGGTTCACCACCATGGGTTTACCATCAGCTACTTGCGACAGTGTGGTCGATCTGCCATCCAACTGCACAAAGGGCGAGTCCGGCACCTCCCGGGACTGGCTCTCCATCAGGATAATCAGCAGCGAAACCGTGCCCCAGGTCAATAGGCCAGCGGCGACCGCACTGCCAAGCGGGCAGCGGAGCGAAGGGCGACGCCAGAGTTTCCAACTGAGAATGACGAGTGCACCGGCAAGCCCGGTGATCATGTCAAAGCCACCGTCCCGAATATCGATTACCCCTAAAAGGTCGCTCTGGTAATGGTCGAAATAGCGGATAACAAAGCCGATGCGCGCCGCCAGCATCGCCGCTAAAAAGATGTCCGACAGCGGTCCGGCGATGGGAATGCGACTTTTGCGGCCGACCGCCGCACCCACAAACAAGGAGATGGTAAACGCAATAATCAGCAGTGCCTGGCCCAAGGGCAAAGCGAGTGGTCCAACGTTAACACTTAACATGGAATTTCCTTCAGGATTCGCGTGCCTGGACCAGGCGGTCCAGGAATACGTTGGCAGATACTTCCCCGGTGGTGCGTTGCGCCCGGTACTCCCGGCCATCCGGCCCGATGATAAGGATGGTGGGCGGCCCAACCACTTGCAGGTGCTTCATTAACGCCTGATCCAGGGTGTCGTTGGCGGTCACGTCGGCGCGCAGCAGTTGCATGTCTGACAGTGCGGTGATCACTGCGGCATTACCGAACACTTCTTCTTCGATGACTTTGCATGACACACACCAGTCAGCGTAGAAGTCGACCAGCGTCCATCGGCCCTTTGCGCCGGCCTCAGCAAGCGCCTGGTCCAGATCGGCCACCGATTTGAAACCGTCGAAGGCTGCATGCTGCTTTTTGCTGGCCGCGCTGGCGTTACCTTCGGCAACCACCCCATTCAGCGGTTGCCAGGGCTGGCTGCCACCAGCCGCCGCGCCGACCATCATCAAGGCGCCCCAGAACGTGACTATCGCCCCAGCACTGGCGGCTAGTGTACGCAGCGGTACGGTTCCATATGCAGCGCGGGGGATGTGCCATAGCGAAAGGCCCAGGGCGATAGTTAACGCACCCCAAAGCGCCAGGACCAGAGCCTCATCCAGAATACGTTCGAGGAAGTACACAGTGGTGCCAAGCAGAATGAAGCCAAACACCGCCTTGACCCCATTCATCCATCCACCCGGTTTGGGCAGTAACCCGGAACCAATGGTCGCCAAGGTTATCAACGGAGTGCCCATGCCCAGACCCAGCGACAACAGAGCCAAGCCGCCAAGCGCGGCATCGCCTGTGTCCGCAATGTAGATCAACGCGCCGGCGAGCGGAGCGGTCATGCACGGGCTGGCCATCAGCGCGGCAACCACACCCATGACTCCGGCACTGGCCAGACTGCCACCCTCCTGACGGTTGTTGGCCCGGGCCAGATGGTCGCGCAGAAAAGCCGGCAGTTGCAGTTCATAAAGGCCAAACATCGATAGCGCGAGCATCACGAACACCACCGCGATGGAGACAATAAACACCGGTGCCTGAAGTATTGCTTGAAGGTTGGCGCCGGCTAGCGCTGCGGCGACCCCGAGCATTGAGTAGGTAACCGCCATGGCAATCACGTAGACACTTGACAGCACAAAGGCCCTGCCTTGGCTCGCGTGTTGGCCTACGATCACAGTGGACAATATCGGAATCATCGGCAGCACACACGGGGTGAACACCAGCAGCAGCCCCAGTCCGAAGAACACCGCCAGATTCCAGACCAGACTACTGGTGGCCAGTTGCCGGGTCAGCGACTGATCACCGGCCAGTTCGTCACTGGCCGGCGCGGCGCTGCCCGGCTCCGGTGCACCCTCGGCTGATGGCGCAGGGCCCATGCCCGGGTTCTCTATCGGGCTACCGTTGAAATCCACGACGGCCGATTGCGGCGGATAACAAAGACCGGCATCGGCACAGCCCTGCCAGGTAAGACTGAGTGCGCTGGCGTCGCCGGAATTGATCAGGATCTCGGCCCGATTGTAGAACACCTCCGACTCGCCGAAGAATTCGTCGCGAATAACAGTGCCCGTGGGATAACGGATGTCTTCAAGGTTGCCGTCGGCGCCTTCAATTGTCAGGCGTTTGCGGTAAAGGTAGTATTCCGGCGCGATCTCCCAGAGCAGGGTCAGCGTGCCATCCCCATTCTGCTCAAGCTGGTACTTGAAGGCTTCCTGTGGCGGCAGGAAGTCATCGCCGCCGCCCAAGAGTGACTGACCGGCTGCCGGCCAGCTGGTTGCTAAAGCCATGAGAACGGATAAGATCGGTGTCCAGAGTCGAATTGCTCGCACGCACTACTCCCCTTTGTTCAGGTGATGAATCGTGTGATCCTAGTGCAGTAGTCTGTGGTGGCTGGATTAAGTCAGCATTAACGAACGCCGGAGTCGAAACGGAGGAAAGTAGACACCTTGCACGCACTACTGGTAGAAGACGACGATCTGGTAGCCTCCGGTCTTGAGGCCGGTCTGGAGCTACATCATTGCACCGTCGACCGGGTTCGCACTGCCCGGGAAGCCCGGGCCGTCCTGGCACAGTTTGAGTGTGATGTGGTGATTCTGGATCTGGGTCTTCCGGATGGCGACGGCATGGGGCTTTTGTCAGCCTGGCGCCAGCAGGGAGTGACCACACCGATTCTGATTCTGACCGCCCGGGATGCGGTCGAAGACCGGGTACATGGATTGAAAGCGGGCGCAGACGATTACGTGCTCAAGCCCTTTGAGCTGGACGAGCTGGCTGCGCGCCTCAACGCGTTGGTGCGTCGTGCGGCGGGGCGAGCGGTGTCAGAGATTTGCCATGGCGAGCTTCAGGTCTACCCCGATTCTGGCAAAGTGCTGCTCGGGGGAGTGCCCGTATTGCTGTCACGCCGTGAACTGGCGTTGCTGGGCAAACTCATTAATTCCCGTGGGGCAGTGTTGTCGGAAGAGCAGCTCAAAGATGGTCTCTACGGCATGGACACAAGTGTCGAGAGCAACGCCCTGAATGTCCACATCCACCATCTGCGACGAAAACTCTACCGTGATGTGGTGATTACCGAGCGCGGCCTTGGCTACCGGCTGGGGCCGCCACCTGCTCAGCCGAAGGAAATCACATCATGAGCCTTCAGCGCCGCCTACTCTGGTCCCTCGGCAGTGCGTTCCTTATGCTTTGGCTATCAGTAGCGATGCTAATGTACCTGCACCTCGACAAGCAGGTATCGCAAACACTGGATCAGCGTCTTGCAGCCTCGGCCACGATGGTGGCGGGCCTCATCACCCGGCAACCGGAGATGCTGCTTTCCTCCCAAAACAACCCGCTCCTGGTGTCGCCAGAGGCAGAAGGCGTTGCCTGCCAGATCCAGGCGGCTAGCGGAGAGGTACTGTTGCAGACGAAAGGCGTGCAGGGTCAATTGCTGCAGGATGCGGGCCCCGGCTTCAGTACCCGCAACATAAATGATCAGCAGTGGCGACTCTATACGCTTAAGCAGAATGGTACGTTCATTACCACTGCCGACCGGATGTCTGAGCGGGAATCGCTGGCAAACAGCATCATTCTGGTGATGGTGGTCCCGTTCACCCTGGCCTTGACTGGCGGATTGGCAGTGCTCTGGTGGGGCGTGCGCGGAGGGCTCAGACCGTTGCAGGCCCTGCAGGATCAGTTGCGCCGGCGCACCCCCGAGAATCTCAATCCGGTCCGGGTCGATGACGCCCCAGCCGAACTGACTCCGGTTGTGGACACACTGAACGGTCTTTTCCGGCGTGTGGAGAGTGCCGTGCTCTGGGAACAACGTTTTGCTAACAATGCCGCCCACGAATTTCGCACGCCCCTGACCGGCATCAAAACGCATCTGCAGGTGGCCAGCCGAGTAACCGGTGAACGCCAGCAACAGGCGCTGAACAATGCGGAAAAAGGTGTGGCGCGACTACAGACAGTGACCGAGCAACTCCTGTTGCTGTCGCGCATGGAACGCCAGTGGGGCGCCTCTGAAGGAACATGCCGGGCGGCCGATGTAGTCGATGTTTTACTGGAGGATTTGCCGGATCAGGAGCGACTTAGGGTTGAGAACCGCTGCCCGGATGGACGGATCGCATTACCCCAGGCACTGGCAGTTGTGGTGCTTCGCAATCTGGTCGATAACGCATTGAAGCATTCAGCCTCAGCGTGTGAACTGGTACTTGACTGCTCAGCGGACGAACACGGTACCATTGCACCAACGGTGAAGATATTAGTCCACGATACAGGCGTAGACGAGTTCGCACGGCGCAAATCCGGAATTGGCCGCTCCAAGCTGGAGAGTCACGGACTAGGGCTGGCAATTGTCGACATGATCGTGAGCCAGTGCGGCGGCTCCCTTTTGTCCAGTTATAATCAGGTTGGCGGGATGGACTGGCTGTTGCGATTGCCACTAGCCTCCAAAACCGCAGCAACTTGAACCACTGTACTATATGTAGCGCGCCTCGAGCTCACGAATACGGCTCTGTTTTGGGGATGTTTACACCCTCCATTACCAGACGGCGGTGTTGCCTGCATGGCCTCACAAGTACAAGCCAAAGGCCGAAGCCGCCTTGCTGCTGGTTGGGCGCTGGATCCGGCCTGGTTGAGATACCGGAGTTTCTTCTCCATGGTTACGTTAAAAGTGCCATGGCCCAGATGCCAATGGAAAAGCAACGGAGACTACCAGCATAGGCGATACGATAAAACCGATTACCGTGCTCAAGAACAGCGCCTTGATGTAATCGTCTTCAATCCAACAGGGAATAACTTCCCAGCACTACCAAGCTGATTCGATCCACTATCATTGCCGCTATCGTCGCGCTGGTTCTGCTGGCAACCGTGGTCATGCCCGCCGAATACGCCCTGGACCCAACCGGCGCAGGTCGCCTTTTGGGCCTGCGAGATCAAGGAACAGCTCGCTGAAGCAGCGGCTGACGAGGCTGCTCAGATGGTTGCGGTGCAAACCTCGGTTGATCAGGCAGCCCCGGAGGTCAAAGAACCTGTCGTGGCTGCATCCGTTGAGGAGCCGGCCCCCTCAACTAAAGCAGAGGTTGCGTCTGCCGAGTCAGAGCCTGCGCCTGAATCAGAATTTGCGGAACCGCAGTGGCAGGATGAAGTGCGCGTGGTTCTCACACCCGGAGAAGGCACCGAATTCAAACTCACCATGGAGGAAGGTGCTACAGCCCGGTTCTCCTGGGTGCCAGAAGGTGGTCCGATCAACTTCGATACCCATTGTGATGGAGGCGGGCAGTCAATTTCCTATGAAAAGGGCCGGGGGGTGCCGGAAGACGAAGGCGAGCTGGAGGCTGCCTTTACTGGCAATCACGGCTGGTTCTTTCGCAATCGAGACGACAACGATATCACTCTGGTACTTCGTACCGGAGGAGACTACGGGCAGTTGAAGAAGATGTTGTGATTAACTATCAGATACATGTAACGACATCCTGTCCCGTGCGCTCACAGGGCCGGATCTCTCTTGAGCAGTTAATGGTGCTTGGCTACTCATCCACCGGTGTAGCTCCCAAGCTTGTACCCACCGCCGTGGGAGGCTAGGAACATGGTTGCAATCAGGTGCGTCTGAATGTTCGCTTTGCGACCTTCCGGCTACAACAGTATCCGTACGCTTGCTGCCAGGCTGAGCTGCTACCAGGCATTCTCTGGTGCTCTGCTGGCGTACATGCCGCTGGAATTGAAGGTGAGGGGGAAGAGCACGACGCAGAGCCATCAGACGCCGATTTTAAAGATGCAGACAAGGGGCCAGCGGACGGTTCCTCTGTCGTATCAAAGCTGCAAAGGGGCCTCGAACCTGCGACGTCAGCATCCCGATGACATTAAACGAGTGGTCCTGCATGGGCCACTCGTCTCGCGTGCTGCATGTTTATTTTTGGTTGCGGAGGGATGCTGCTGGGGTGAGAGGCAGGGTCCTAGTCAGACCACATGGTAACGAACTATGGTTTGGTCTAACCTGCTGATTAATTAAACGGAGTTGCAACGTGTTGGAGTTCTGGCTGACTCTTGTTCAAGCCATCAGCAAGGAAGCGGAGAAGTAGCCTTGAAAACTAACTATGTACTGATCGACTTCGAAAATGTGCAGCCGAAAAACCTCGAGCTGCTAAAGGGCCATGGCTTTAAAGTCCTTGTTTTCGTGGGCTCTAAGCAGGTGAAGATTTCGTTCGATCTCGCTTGTGCAATGCAATCTCTAGGCCCTGATGCCGAATACGTAAAAATTGAGGGCAATGGGCCGAATGCTCTGGACTTCCATATCGCGTTCTACATTGGGAACATCGCGGCAAAAGATCCCGATTGCTACTTCCATGTCATTTCAAAGGACACCGGCTTTGATCCGCTGATCAAACACCTGAAAACCAGGAAAATCTACGCTCAGCGAGAAAAGGATATCTCCGAAATCCCACTTCTCAAGATCGCAAACTCCAAATCTATGGCAGAGCGTATTGATGCCATCGTTGAATTTCTTAAAGCCCGAGGATCGGCCAAGCCAAGGGCCGTTAAAACGCTATCTAATTCAGTGAACTCCCTATTCATGAAGAGGCTCGAAGAAGAGGAGTTGGCGAAGATTATTGATGAGCTCATTCGCCAGAAGATCGTCATTACGAATGGTTCCAAGGTCAGTTACCAGTTACCCGGCAAGCCTTAACGGCTGCTCCGTGGCTTTATAGAGCTGCGCTAAATTTTGAACGAAGTGGTGTTATTAATGTTGAAAGTGGCTGTTATGGTGGGGTTGATCTTTACCCTTTACGGGTGCGCATACAGCATCAAAGACGTAGATGTGAGCGGCAAGGAGCCAAGCTGTATCAGGGAGTGCGCAATGAGTTATTCGACGTGCGTTTCTCAGGGCAACCAGGTTGGCTTCAAAACCGAAACATTGCGAGCATGCAGGGAGTCATACGTTGTTTGCACCAATACCTGCCCAGCCCAGTAGTCGTTAACAAAGCGCGTCTTTCGAATGCCTTTTGCCGGTACGCGCCTAAAGCCGCAGCTGCTGGCAATAGCCTCTAAATCAAAAAACAATTGAACAGGAGATAATGTTTGCTGTACTTGATCGCAGTAGTGATGGGGTACTTCGTCGGAACGAATGCTCTGGTTGAAAAACAGGCAAAGAGATTCGTTGGCGCAGATTATGCGAATCCCGCGATGAGTATGTTGTCGTCACTTGGTGCTTTCGGCGGATGGTTTTGTATTTTGCCCGCTGCGTATTTTATTGGCTCTGATTATGGGAACGGATTTCTCGACGGACTCTTCTTCGTGCTTGCTTCGATTGGAGGGGCAGTGCTCTCCGGATTTCTTCAAATTCCAGGTTTGAACTACCTTCTTAGCGTAGTCACCATATTCGTTAATATTGCCCTTGCCTTTGTTGTATATTCAATGACTTAAGTTGAAACCCCAATAGCCGCAATCTACACCACATTCGCTATCTTAATTTTGGTGCGGCCGCCTTCCCGTCTGGGGATTAAGTGCTGTAATGGCTGACTTCAAAAGATGTCACTGTTTGGGCTTCTGTAGGCTTTTTTAGGTCTGTGCCAAGCTGTATTCGTAAAAAGGAAAGACGATGAAGAAAGAGATAGTCATGATGGTTTCCGTCTTAGCGGTTGGGGGCGGAGGGTACCTGCTAGGTTCACAGCATGAAGAAAATCAATCCGCTGTCTCCTCTGGGTCAGCAGACCTTGCTTCTGCACAAGAAGGCAACCTCCTCCGTCTTGTTGATGCAGGCGGGACAGTGCGACCGTTATCGAACTCAAAGACCTGGGGGAAAACGTCTTTCGATGACACTACTCTCCAACTCAACTACCAGACAGCTGTCAGACCAGAGTTCCTGAGGGTTGGGCGGAACACCCCAAATGGAACTAGGTTCCTAGCCAAGTTCCCTGGGTCTGCCGTTAATTTGCCGCTGAAGTTCAGTGACAGTTTCGAGGGCTTCAACAAGTGGGGCGAGCTTAATCAGGGCTACTACGTCCAAATTGCGGAACATGATTTCGACAGCGACGATGTGCCTGAAATCGTTGTTGCTGTTGGAAATGGCTTGCTCGACATGGCTGTGAATGTTGTTAAATATCATGCGCCTCAGTCTTCTAGTAATGCCGCCCGTGCAGAGAATTGGGAGTTGATCGGTTCATTTTCGGGCCAACAAAAGGCATATCTTGGACATGACACCATCGAGTTACCATTCGGATCACAGGGCCTTTTTCGAGAATATACCTGGGTAAAACGTAAATTCGTCAGGACCAACTAGGCTCTTTTGTTCCGAGAAAAGCTGGGTTTGAAGTGTCTTAGGATCAAAATATAAGGGAAATAATGAAAATTTTATCCGTAGTGTTGACCGCTTGGTTCTCAATTGCTTTTAGTGGTGCTGCGTTCGCTGATGGCAACGACTTACTCAACGATTGCAGTGTGCTGGAGGTGCCTAGCGAGGACGCGACATTAAATTTTGAGTATGGACTCTCGCTCGGTACTTGTACGGGAATGATGCAGGGGCTGACTAACCTGAATAAGATTTATGAGGCTTTGTTGGGCGATGGCGCTTTATTTTGTACCCCTGAGCAGGGCGTCACTAATGGTGAGGCTGCAAAGATCGTTTTGAAATACTTGAAAGACAACCCTCAAAAACTGGGTCAACACGAAGTTGAGCTTGCAGTTCAGGCCTTTAGAGAGGCGTTTCCTTGTAAATAAGCTTCGGTGCAATACCTGTGTGAATCCCTCCAATCGTGTCCTATTTCAGGTGCTCTTCGACAATCGGGACTTGGAATTCCGGCGAAGATGCAGGTCAGGTGGAAACGCAAAACCCAAGATGAAATCGCTGGACTTTTCAGTTTATGAACGATTACTACGTTTACGTCTACATCGACCCTCGGAATTTCGAAGAGTTTTACTACGGAAAGGGTAAAGGTTCCCGGAAAAACGCGCACCTGGGTGAGACCTCAGATACGGAAAAGTCGAGACGAATAAAAGCTATTAGGAAAGAGGGGCTGGAGCCGGTTGTTCGCGTTATCGCTCGAAATCTGTCTGAGCACGACGCGCTTCTGGTTGAAAAAACGCTCCTATGGAAACTGGGAAAGCATCTCACCAATATTTCCTCCGGGCACTACGCCAGTAACTTCCGGCCACACGATGCCTTGCACAAAAAGCTGTCCGGGTTTGATTTCCAGAACGGGCTCTATTACTACAATGTCGGCGAGGGAACTCATCGGAATTGGGATGACTATTTGAGATTTGGCTTCATTTCCGGAGGGCAGGCTTCTCGGTTTCGTGACGCAATGCTGGGTTTCGAGAAGGGAGACATTTTCGCTGCTTATCTGAAGAGGCATGGTTTTGTGGGAATCGGCCGGATAACACAGAAGGCAAAGCCAGTTCGAGAGGTCTATGTTGACGGCAGGCCCCTCCTGCAGCAGGAGTTGAAGTGTCCCCAGATTGCTGAAAACAGTGATGATCCGGACAAGTCGGAATATGCGTGTCTGGTTGATTGGATTTCGATAAGAAAACGGTCTGACGCCTACTGGAAGGCGCGAAGCGGACTCTTTACGTCGCAGCTGGTTCGGGCTTCATTGGATGCGCAGCCTCTGACCGTTGCCTGTTTGGAAGAGGAGTTCTCAGTGGATTTCCAGGAGCTGTTGATTTAAACGCAACGTTTGCGGTCGGCTCAGGGTTCGGCACGGCAATCTACATTTGTAACTTGGCTCGGCTTTATTCGTGTGGGTTCTCAGGAGTAATTCCGGCATTTATCTTATCCTGAGCTTCCCGAAGCCTAGAGATGATGGTCCCGAAGTCGTCCGGGACGCCAAAAAACATCCTGCCTTCAATTGCCGCCGTGTGATCGGCTGCAATCTGTTCAAGTCGATCATCTTCCGGTATGAGAACCATTTTACCCTCTAGCACCGCCTCAAAACTCACGCCTTTTTGCGCCCACCGCTGGCTCTTCATAGCCACTACGTCGGCCATTGCGTCCATGGCCTCGAGGGGGCCAATGAAATCATCTTGCTGAAGGAGGCGGTCCACGTCGTACCAGTGCCGCGCCAGTCGATGAGGGTCCGGGTCTTTCTCCTGAGTCGAAAATTGGTGCAGTGCGGTAAGCTTTTCCCAAAGAACATACCCTGGGTGATATGCGGCAACCGTTGCTTGAGGAAACGCGATGGCCTGAAGCTCTTCCAGTTCTGCAAGATAGCATCCGACATCATGGCTTACGGTTGGTCGGCCCCGGTTTCGGCCACCGAATTCCAGCAGGATGTAGTCGAGCTGGTAGTTGCTGTCATAGCTGCTCAGTCTCGGAAAATGAACGTTTACCTTTTCCCCTTTCGAGTTAGGTTCCAACTCCGCCCGTAGCCCCTCAATGTCATACTCGGCCAGTCTTTCGTTGAGACGATCAACCAGGTTTGCAGACCATTCGGTTAGCAGCTTCGTCTGTCGGTCGCGGAATTTCTTTTTCTGGCTGTTGCTCTGAGTGGATTGCTCCCACGCTGCGATCTCATCAGGTTCACCGGCAAGATCACTCCAGTGAATGGAGAGGTCAATGTCTTCCGAGAAGCGTTCAATGGCTCTCCAGCACTTGCTCAGGGCGGTACCGCCCTTGAAGGCGGTTGAGTAAGCGCCAAGCAGGTTCTCGTTGTAGAGCAGACGAAGGACCTCCGCTACCCAGATATCCTTCTCAAGGAAATTCTGGGCCAGGCCAGCGGGATGTTTTTGGGCGCCAAGGTCCAGGATCGCTTTCAGCTCGTCATGCTTTTTGGGATCGCGATAAAGATCGAAAATATCCGTCAAGCCATCATTTCCTTTTCGAACTGCTCTAATTTGGCGTGCCACCCTTCAGGCAGATGTGTCGACTTGAGCCTTCTGATAGCCGTTCGGCTTTCTGACTCGGAAAGCTTCAGCCTGGAAAGGGCTTTTTTCAGTCCGCTGAGCTTAACGGAATTGGCTGGGGTGACGGTTAAGCTTCGCAGTAATTCACCTTCCGGGCGTGATTTCCATCGTAGCTTTGACTCCGCGACGTGCCGCACCTCAACAACTTCGTTGCCAACTGAAAACGTTCTGCTGGCCCCGTTACTCCAAAACACCGTTTTGACGGGGGCTTGTGTTTGCAGGCCGAGTCGATAAGCGGACTCAACACCTTGCCTCACCAGCGTGTAACCATGTTCTTGTGCCCATTTTTTAGCGACCTGTTCTGCGCTAGCCGTGATTTTGATGGATGGCATGCTAGCCAGGGGTTTTGGGCGAACATACATACCTTTGGCTACGCGCTCGACGACGCCTTCTTGAGCGAGCCTGCTTAGTGTTTTTTGCACAGACGCACTCGAGCCCAGCTCATGGAACTGACTAATGGAAAACGGGACGCCCCGCCTCATGTGCCGCAATCGACGGGTTATTTTTTCTGAGGTAGACATGGCTTAACCTGACATATCGATAACATAGTGGATTTAGTCTAGCCCTTTAGTGATAGTCGGCGCAAGCGCCCCAATGTCAGGACCGTATAATTTACTATGGTGAAAAAAGAAAGGCTGGAGTTGAGTAAGGGTTCTTCTGATTGTTCACTTAATGTTCTATTTCAGCTGTGCAGTTTTGCCTGTGAGGCCCCCAGTTTGGTCGTGGGAACAGCTTTTAAAATAGCTGCTCTCTGGGTAAATGGGTTAAACACCTGATACGGAGGGCTCTTTCTGCTACTTTTACCCGCAATACTCGGTCTGAAACCGGCTGGCAGCATGGCGGCACTCTCCGTCAGTAGCTGCTTGCCAAGCCCGTGCCTTTCCGCGAGGGCTAGAGGCAGGACGGAACCACTAAATTCGTAGCGAGCATCCCATGAGCACCAACATCGAGCAGATCAAATCCCTGCTGCTGTCTTTGTTACCAAAAGATGGCTCTACTGTCGGAAATCTCAGCCTCAAAGAGCAGTTACGCACTCAGCATCAGTTGGAAATTTCTGATGAGGAATTTGATGCAGCTAGACAAAGCCTGTTGACGGAAGGAGTCGTCGGCAAGGGGCGTGGTCGTGGAGGTGCAACGTATCTTAACCAGGCGAGCGCCGCTGAACAGTCAGCTCCTGCTGGATTTGAGTTGCAGGCGCAGGTAGCTCCGTCCCAGGAAGATCTTACCTTTGGCGAGAAACAAAAACCTGCTCGGCCTCAAACTAATCGCCAACCCGGTAAGAAAAGAGGTGAGCACAGCCAAGTGCTGTCGTACCGGTACGATGAGAAGCGGAAGAATAATCCTCACGTGGGGATGGTCGATACTCACTCCGACGGCGTCGAGCAGAAAACAACCTGGCAATACGACCCTCACCTCTCGCCAGAGTTGCAGTTCGATCCAGCTAGATCCCGCGTTGAAGACCTGATTGAAGATGCTCTGCAAGCCAGAGAGGTGGAAGCAAAGCAGGCGAAAGATGATCTACTGACTTGGTTGGACCATGCTTTGGCGGCGGACAACGAGCAGGCCGTTCGGGAGGTTGTCGCTAACCTTAAAAAGAAGGTGGCGGACAAAGAATTTCTGGAGCGCGAGCGGGGTGATCTTGCTGAGCTCAAACGGATGCAGGCTCCTTATCTGAACTGGACCGGCAAAGCTGAACGCACCAGTTTTGAGGTGGATACTGTATCGCTTCATGTACACGAGCGTATCGATCCGGCGACAATTCTTGCCACTGTTCAGAAACGGATCAAGGATGCTAAAGGTAAGTCGTCTCCGGCCCTACAGCCTGATCTTTTTCATGCACCATTTGAAAATTTGCCGCTTAGGGATGCCATAGATTTCTACAAGCATGAGCGCGACTGGGCCAACCGCATGATTGCGGGTGATTCTTTGCTGGTTATGAACTCCTTGGTTCAAAAGGAGGGGATGGCAGGGCAAGTGCAGATGATCTATATCGACCCGCCCTACGGGATAAAATACGGCTCCAATTTCCAACCATTTACCAACAATCGAGATGTGAAGGATCGGAAGGATGAAGACCTCACTCAAGAGCCGGAGATGATTAAAGCTTTCCGGGATACTTGGGAACTCGGTATTCATTCCTATCTGACTTACCTGAGAGATCGTTTGTTGCTGGCTAAAGACCTTCTCAGTGATAGCGGCTCCATTTTCATTCAGATATCGGATGAGAATATCCACAGGGTTAGATGCCTTTTAGATGAGATTTTCGGAGAAGAGAATTTTGTCTCTATCATCACGTATTCCACAACGGGAGGATTTTCTTCTACCGCTCTCAGCCGAACAGGGGATTACATACTCTGGTACGCCAGAGAGATAAAAAACCTCAAGTTCCGTCAGCCTTATACTCAGAAGGATCGAGCAGAGGCAGCACAGAATGATTATGACCAGGCCCAGGAGAAATTGGGGCGCCGTCGTCCAATGAAGAGTTCGGAAAAAGCGGAACCTGAAAAGGCCGCCAACTTGATCAAGCAGTTTACAGATGATAATCCCACTTCTCAGGGGGCTGGAGCCTCAACCGACTATTTTCAATATAGAGGTCTAAAGTTCCACCCTGGCACAGCGAACCACTGGAAAGCGCCTCTTCCGGACGGAATGCGACGGCTGGCAAGGTCATATCGATTTCAAGTTACTCCGAAGAACAAGATCCGATATATCCGCTTTTTTGAGGACTTCATACTTAAGCCAGTGACAAATGCTTGGTTTGACGTGGCCGGAGCAGTGCAAGATAGGACGGACCCGAAGGTTTATGTCGTTCAGACAAGCAACAAGATTGTCGAACGTTGCATGCTTATGACCACCGATCCGGGCGATTTGGTGTTGGACCCTACCTGTGGTTCCGGCACCACTGCTTCGGTCGCTGAAAAGTGGGGGCGACGTTGGATCACTTGCGACACATCCCGTGTCGCCGTTGCACTGAGCAAACAACGCTTGATGACCGCGAGCTACGATTATTTCGAATTGAAATACCCCCAGGAAGGCCTTCGGGGTGGCTTCATTTATAAGACGGCGCCTCACATTACCCTCAAGTCAATCGCTAACAACCCTGAGATCGACGAGATATACGAAAGACATCAACCAGCGATTGAGGATGAATTGTCGAACTTGAACAAATCGCTCAAGGGGCATTCGCTTGTTGTAACTGTTACCGAAGGGGGGCGTAAGGGCGACAAAGTTGATTTTTCGCGAGGGGATGGCGAAATGGTCAAGCTTCCTTCCGGTGAATCTGTTCAAGTAAACGAGCTTTTAGAGTGGGAGGTCCCGTTCGATTTCCCTCCAGACTGGCCGAAGGCAGCCCAAAAACACTTCGAAGCTTTTCATCAGACCCGCATGACAATGCAGCAGCGTATCGATGAGAGTATTGCAAACCATGCCAGCCAGGAGGTTTTCTATGACCAACCTGAGGTCAGCCGCGACAAAGTTCGCATTACTGGTCCTTTCACCGTAGAGGCTGTTCCATTCGCCACGGTACTTGGTCTGGATGAGGCTGAGCAGCCTAAGGAAGCCGATGTGGCGGTTGCCCGTTCCGGAGCAACCTCACGCCAGGGACAATGGCAAGAAGAGTTATTGAAAGCAGGTATTCGCGGTAAAGGCGGGCAGCAAATCAAGCTTCAGGATCTCGAAACACTTCCGGGTGCTCATTACATTCACGCTGTTGGCACCTTAGCGGAAAATGGCGACCGTGTGGCAGTCAGCTTTGGCCCGGAACACGCTGCACTTGAGCAACGCCAGGTTGAGATTGCTATGAGGGAGGCCGGTGATCTATTTCCGCTACCCAAAATGCTCGTTTTCTGTGCTTTCAACTTTGATCCTGAGGCAGCAAAGGATATCGACAACATAAAGGGTGTCCAGGCACTGAAAGTGCACATGAACACGGATTTGCTCACCGAAGATCTCAAAAAAGGTCGGGCCAGCAATCAGTCATTCTGGCTAATGGGGCAGCCCGACGTTGAGGTACATGAGCTGAAGGAAGGCAAACTCCAGGTCGAAGTGCACGGATTTGATTATTTCGATACCAAGACAGGAGAGCTGAAATCCGGCGGCAAGAAAAATATTGCTATGTGGCAGCTTGATACCGATTACGATAACCGATCATTGTACGCTCGCCAGATATTCTTCCCCATGGCAGGCAAGAAAGATGGATGGTACCGACTTAAGAAGGATATCCGAGCCGAGCTCAATGAAGAGCTCATGGACAAATTTCACGGTACCAAGTCAATTCCATTCGAGCCAGGCGACAATCGCTGCATAGCGGTTAAGATCGTGGATGACCGGGGTATCGAGTCGTTGAAAGTCATCAGGCTGAATTGAGGAGGGATGCATGGCTGATAAACCGAATTCCCTGGTGATCAATTCGCCGTATGACAAGCCTGATCAGTACTGGTCACAGGATGATAATGGACGTGTTGCCGGTGTAGTGAGTGGTCGTAGACCTGCCGCCTACGAGCTTTACGATTCGCGGAATAATACGCGCCGAGTTGAGGAGCTGGAAACGGTCAACCGAATTCGTCAGCGTGTCGATGCGTGGCGAGAGGCTGGCTGGCCAGGGGTGACGAGTGTTTCCCGCGAACTGCTTAGCCACTGGTACTCAAGGGGGGAGTGGGACTCTGATTCAAAGCGCTGGAATGGTGGCCCAAGGCCTTTCCCGTTCTATTTTTGCCAACTTGAAGCCATTGAATCTCTGATCTGGTGGCTGGAAGCTCCAGAGGATTATCGCCAAGGAATCTTTCTGCAAGGCGATGGCGGTCCCTGGGAGCGCATTTGCAACAAAATGGCAACAGGCTCCGGCAAAACTTCGTTGATGGCCTTGATCATTACTTGGCAGACCCTGAATGCCGTCACCTATCCGAAGGATAAACGCTATTCAAAGGCTGTATTTGTGGTCGCTCCAGGCCTTACCGTAAAAAGCCGACTGCAGGTGCTCAACCCTGGCAACGAGAGTAATGTTTACGATGAATTCGTGTTGTGCCCGAATGAGGCAATGCGCCAGAAGCTGAACCAGGTGGTTCTGGTTATCGAAAACTGGCACAGCCTGATGCCCCTCAAAGAGCAGGTACGCTCCGTCGTGAAAAAGGGTAAAGAGAGCGACGAGGCGTTTACCCGAAGAGTGCTTGGCAAGCTGGCTTCCTACAAAGACATCTTGGTTATTAACGATGAAGCCCACCATGCATACCGCCAAAAGGCTGAGGTAAAAGTCAGCAAGAAAGAGGCGGAGGAAATGGGGATCGATCTGGAGGAGGCGACCCGTTGGATCGAGGGGCTGGATCGCATTCACAAGACCCGCAGAATTCGCCGATGCTTTGACGTAACCGCGACTCCTTTCTCACCTACGGGCAAGAAAAACACGGAGAAAGGGCTATTTGAGTGGATCATCTCGGATTTTGGCCTTAATGACGCCATTGAAGCGGGCTTGGTCAAGACACCTCGAATTGTCGTGCGAGATGACGCGCTACCCGATGCGAAGACCTACGCCAGTAAGCTTTACCATTTGTACCGGGACGAGTCCGTAAAGCAGGATCTTGCCCGCAAAGCTCAGCCTACCGACCCCCTGCCTGATCTGGTTCAGAAGGCCTATGCGATCCTTGCCTATGATTGGCAAGAGACGGCAAAAAGCTGGGAAGCGGAAGGTCACACGATTCCACCTGTGCTGCTTACCGTTTGCAACCGGACCGAAACCGCGTCCCGTATCGAGCATTTCTTCAATAGCGGCGACTGCCTGATTTCCGGAACTCAGAATCCACTGGCTACCTTGCGTGTTGACTCGAGGGTTCTGGAAAAAGCCGAGCGAGGGGAAAGCATCACAAAGGATAAAGATTATGCGGTGAGAATGGAGGAGATCATCAATGCATCCATGCTCCCGGCCGATAAGAAGGAAGAGCTGCTTTCATTGAAGCAAGAGGAGCAGCTCCGGGCTCTGGTAGATACCGTCGGCAAACGAGGAAAGCCAGGTCAGAATCTTGAGAACGTGATTTCGGTAGCCATGCTGTCCGAGGGATGGGACGCGGCCAACGTAACTCACATCATGGGCTTGAGAGCGTTTAGCAGCCAGCTTCTATGTGAACAGGTTATTGGCCGAGGGTTGCGGCGGGTAGCACACGATATGGATGAGAACGGCAAGTTCATTCCTGAATACGTGAATGTGTTCGGTGTTCCGCTTTCGATCTTCCAGGAAGTGGGTGAGGGCGGCGAGACACCGCCTCCTCCGAAACCCAGTGTACGGGTAGAAGTTGAGCCTGGCAGAAACCACTTCGAAATCCGCTGGCCCAATATTGACCGGGTTCAGACTGTTCTCAAGCCAGAGTTGAGAATGAATTGGGAGGCCGTTGAGCCTCTGACGCTGGACCCGGCACAAACGCCACTGAATGCGGAAATCGCACCTGCCCTGACCGGTATCCCTAATCTCGCACAAGCGTCTCAGATCGATCTGGAGAAGGCTGTAGAGGACTTCAGGCTGCAGCACCTGACCTTCCGTGCAGCGAAAAAGCTTTTTGTGAGTAGCAGTGCTGGATTTGAGGGGGATAAGCAATACCTGGCTGTGCAGTTAATCCGTATCGTTGAACAGTTCCTGGAGTCCGATAAGTTAGACATCCCAAGCCTATGGCATCAGGACCCGGTTCGCCGCCGACTTTTGTTCGCGCTAAATATGGATAACGTCGTCACCCATGTGAATCGGTTTGTAAGCAAACAAAACGTTGAACGTCTGGAAGCTTTGTTCGATGAGCACCAGCCAATCGGTGCAACCTCTCAGATGCGCCCTTGGCTAACCACCAAGCCGTGCAGGCAGACAGAGCGTTCTCAGATCAGCCATGTTGTATACGACAGCACCTGGGAAAAACTCGTAGCGGATGTCTGTGAAAAGGATGAATCAGTCCATTCATGGGCGAAGAACGATCACTTGGGCTTCAAGGTCCGATACCTGTGGAATGGTTCCTCTCGCAACTTTATACCGGACTATCTCATTCGGCTAAAGAATGGCCAGACATTGGTATTGGAAGTGAAAGGGCAGGATTCAGAGCAGAATCGAGCCAAGCGAGCAGCGATGGATGTCTGGGTTAAAGCGGTGAACGAGCAGGGGGGCTTTGGCTCCTGGTGCTTTGATACGGTGTTTGATCCGAGCTTGGTGAGGGATGTGATTGCTGTCCACTCCAAGCAGCCTGTTTCTGCTTGATATCAGCGAATCAGTGAAAGTGTCATTTTTATTCGGGTGATGGGCGGATTGTTTAGCTGAACTCTCCTCAGGTGGGCGGCAGAGATATGCTCGCCCACCAGTTGAGGTTCACGCCAGAAAATTCATACAAGCGTTAGTTTCGGTGGCTGAGGTTTAGTTCTCATAGGAACGTCTATTTGGCCAATTAGCTGTGAATCCAGTCCTGTTACCTCCTCCAGGAAAGACCTTTTTACTTTGAGCATTTGGGCCAGCTCGTCTATCCCAATCGCATGATTTTCAGATAGAGCCTTTATTGCAGTGGCTAGCAGCTCCGGCGGCTCCTGGTCGATTAAATAATCGTCCTTTTCCCCGCTGCTCTCACCATATTTGCGGAGCGTAATTACACCGGTTTTGTATTGCTGCTCGGTTAAGAGGTCCAACTGCCTTGCTCTGTAAAGAATGGCAGCTTTACTCACCTTCCAGGTCTGCTTGAATTCGCGGATACCAATCCAATTGAGTCGATTTCCTTTGGGGCGTGGGAACAACCTTGCCATCATGGTTCTTGGCAACAGGAAAGCACTGGCAAAACGGTTGGCTTGGCTTTCCGTAGTGCGGTCCCCTGTGACAACGCCCTCATGCATCACTAAATGACCCAACTCATGGGCGATATCAAAGCGTTGCCTGCAGGTATCAGTCTTAGCAGTGTTTCGGACTATCAAAGGTCTCTCGACGGCGACAGATAGAGCGTCGACGTGCTTTGATACTCCCGCAAACGTGGTGACAATGGCGCCCACGTTCTCAGCAAGCCGTGTCATGTTATCGATTGGTCCTAGGCCTAGGTCCCAATGTTTTCTGCATGATTCGGCAATTGCCTCGATATCGTTCACGCTGGCCAGATGGTCGTAGCTGGGGATGTTTATCGCTGGAAGCCTTAAGTAGTCTTCCAGCACATGAATGAGCTCGTTGACCATTTCACCCCTTGCTACTGCTATTTGCCTGATACTGCTCTTAGTAGTCATCAAACTACGGAAATGAAACTGATCCTCATGCAACTGCAATTTCCGGTTTGAAAAGAAACCGATCTCAACATTGAGCGCATCAGCGAGCTCAGCTGAAAGCTCTGGCGTTGGACTGCTTTGTCCCGTTTCCAGTTTGTGTAGGTATTGGCGAGACTTTTCGACCTTTTCCGCCACCTCTTCAAGCGAAAGCCCGCAAAAAATGCGGGCTAACCTCAGGGCGGCTCCTTCGAACTCTGTGGTCATGCTAGCTTACTCACGTTGTCCAGCCCGAGACTCATCAGGGAGTGATTTTTGTGTTTGTATCGACAGCGTCTTTGCCACCCTTTAAATGCACGGCCGCTGGCGGGAGCTGTTTCGATTTTGGCGCTGTATCGCCCACCGAGTAGGGGCTGCTGACACCAGGCTTGTGTTCCCAAAGCGAAACTTTGTCCTGCAGTTCATTAAAGCCTGCGAAGTACACCCTGTCCTCATCCTCTTCCGTCATTGCGCGCTCAATGATAAAGCGCCACATTACTGGGGTAACCATGTCTACAGGGAAGAGGTCATCGGTCCTGTTCTGTTTGAAGAAACCTCGCTTTCTAGGATTTTCCGGGTCGTCTCTGAAAAATCTGAAAGGTACTTTTTTCCCGATGCAGAGCGTGACATCCATTCCAGCATGGCTAACGCTCAGCCAGTCACGCTCCTTACACAGGCCTATGAGGCGATTACGACACCGGCCGAACACTGCTGATTCCTTGGTGTAAGCGTCATCCCACTCCGAACTTAATGCACTCAAAGTTTCATGCCTGAGGTCCAGCAATTCGTTTGCAATATCAGTCAATCGATCATTGGTTAGCTCGGGATAAAACGTCGATGGAAGGGGGAGTGTCATAATCGTCTACCTGGCAGATTCTGTGATTTGTCAACCACTCACATGTTCTGGCAAATTCTCCCTTTTGTCAACCAGCAATCTCGTCTCACATCGATTGATCGATTTTAGGGCTGCAATGCAGCGGGAGATTGAGAATTTTGGCTTAGCTGCCATGGCAGCAGTTCAAGGCCTCGGGTGCCGTTTATGGATTCAGACAAGTCTACGCAATTCTCACGATAGAATACTCCCGTTCATAGCGAAGACCGTCAGCTTGTGAGTGAGATGCGCGAGGGCGGGAATGGGGTCCTTTGAGGTCCATACACAGCCATTGTTTTCACGCCTGCCCAGTTATCGGGATCTGCAGACTTAACTCGGTGCCATTTGATTCGCTCAAGTTAGGGCGAGTGGTGATTATTCATGCTGGCTGGACTTTACCTCTTCTTGGATCAATGTTTTCAGAATTGATCAGCAGGTAGCTCGCTGGTTCTGAGATTTCCGTCGCTCACCCGGTACAACGTAACGGTATAGCCGCTAATTTGTTGGCCCTGGATGTAGAACCGGAACGGTGTATCTGCTTTGTTGTACGCTGTTTCAGGACCAAAGAAGTGCTCCGTGCCATACCAGTTTTGACCTGAGGCATATTTCAGTTGGTAGGTCCCGAGGGGTACCTCGAGATCAACGGTCGTCCCACCGCGCACAAAAACATCGAGGACATTCCTCCCAGTGGATATGTTCTCCAGTCTGACCAGGTAGTTTGCTCCTGAACTTGTCTTGATCTGCAGCGGGGCTTCACCGGATTCGTTTGTGTAGCGGTCAATAGTACCAGTCGCAGGAAGAGGGAGTTTTGGTTCACTGAAAGCGGGCTCGTCTAGAAACTCATTTGCAGACTGAGTACCGGGGCTGGATGTTCCGTTACCAGAGACAGGTTGCTGATAAGTCGTACTCGATGGCGGAGTGGGAGTTGAGGGAGAAGCGTTGTTCGCGGACTTGTAGTAGAGAAAACCGCCTACCACGAGGCCGATTAGAATAAATGGGCTAACGAATTCAACGACAGACCGAAGCAGAGATTTGGCGGATGCCTTAGCGTTGTGTCGTTTTATTTTTTTCTCGAAAGCTTGGCTGGCGGATGTTGGAGTCCAGCTTCCCTTTTCAAAGTCCTGAGACTGCAACCCCTGCCAGTTGTCCCCATGAGTAAGTCCCAGTTTGGCTCTAAGTGCTCCGATGTCGGTTAGAGCGGTATGCACTTGATCATACGTTTGTCTTCGACCTTCGCTGAGCAGCACCTCGGTCGCATCCTCCTTAAGCCTGGCATCGCTGCAGGATTGAACGGCTTTCTGAATCTCCCGAAGCGACGCTTTTGGACTAACTCCGAGCCGACGATAAAGGTCACGCATATTTCACCAGGTAGTCGTAAGCTTCACGAATTCGAACAAACGTCTGGGATGCTGCGGCGACAGATTCCTCGCCTAAAGATGAAAATCGATCCGGATGGTGAATCTGAGCAAGCCTGCGATACGACTTTTTGATCTCTTCTTTACTAGCACCAGGTTCTAACCCGAGCGTGGCGTAGGCTGCGATTGCTCTGCTTGGGTGTCTGGGTTGTTCATGGCGATTGTTGGTGCTATCCGATCCCTTCGACTGACTTGACGAGTCTTGAGCTTTTTCACGGTTTCGCCAATAACTTGCGGAACTGACATCTGATGGAGCGGGGATTTCCCGACCGGTCATATTGATAAACGTTTCATTTAATCTCGCCCGGTCTAAGCCGAGAAGGTCTGCTAGAAATCTGAGGATGTGGTTTTCTGAAGGAAGCAGTAGCCCATCGGCAATGGACATACCGATCGCCATTTCCATGAACAGGTGAGCTTTTTCCCCTTTGAAATGTGATGAAACAATGTCGCAGGCCAAATGAATTGCGGCGAGGTCGTGATTCTCAGCGATGTGAATGAGCTGTTGGATTGAGATTCCATGTTTAGCAGCTGCTGAAATCTCGGAAAGTTGTTTTGCTTCTGTTTTATCAACGTTGCCGTCGCTTGCCGCGATCCATGCAAGTATCAACAGAATTGAGGTTCCGAGCTGATTGTTACTTTTGAGAATCAGCTGCTCGAATTCTGAAAAATTCTGGTCCGTCACTACAGAGACCTCTTACCCATGGCCTGTTCAATCAATCCCATCAGAAGCCGCTTCCGTTCATCAAAGAAGCCATGAAAATCGTCTGCTCGCAGCCTTTCGGTTGGGATGAAGTGCTCGGAAAGTATGGCATCCATCTCATCATTATCTAGTTGGACCTGATCGTGGCTCTGTAGTTTTGCCAGATAAGCCGACGGAGCATCTCCACCAATCATTCGGTTTGCTTTGTACGAAATTGGCGTTTTGTTGATGATTGAGTCGTAAACCTTCGGCTGGATACCCTGGGCCTCACACCAGGCGCGGGGGAAGATGTGATGGATGTCCAGTGCCACCTCTTGAGTATCCAGTTGCTGGATGCGCCCTTTCCAGAAAAAATCGGAGGCGCCCTCTCGGAGTATCAGCACATTGATACCTTTATAGGCGGCGCTGAGTCGACTGCGGAGTGATTCAAGTCGCTCGGGGTCAAACGATGCATCGGTCACTGTTCTGGGAACTTCGGTGTCGTTCTCGATCCAGTTCATCAGCTCTTCAAGATCGACCGCAACTCGAGTTTCTACGGCACCACCATAAAGTTCGCCCAGCACACCCGACCAATACCACCGAGACAGTTTTTTATGGATCTTTGGCTCTCTCCAGCGCTCGCCAAGGAGAGTTAATACTGATGCAAGGGGAACGAGTTGAGTGCCATAGGGAAGTTCTTTCCGGCTGTAGAAACATTCACCGGTCAGAAACTTGGCTGCTTCGATGAAACCGACTTCGACCTCGTCTGCCCATTTCTTATAGGCTGCAAGAGGGAGCTCCAAGACGGAGGCCCGTTTGGCGCTCACAGGCCGAATCTGCTTTCCTTGTTTTCCGTCCGCTATATCCTGGTACTTGCGCTGGCGTGTATGGAGTAGCGTAATTGCCTGCAGAAAATCGGTGCTTTCTACGTCCGCAAGCAACTCCTGAGTGGCTAGGCGCGATTTCCTGGAATCTACTTTGCGCTCGTCCGAGCCGAACCAGTCGTCCCGCAGGTTGTAATTCTCCGCAGCATAACTAGCAGTCATCAGCTCGAATACAGAAAGCTGGACACCGCCGGTATTAACCTTTTCGAAGACAAGACAGACGGCTTCTTTCGATGTTTCTTTTTTCAGCTCGATGATTGGAATCTGATAAGCAACGAAGGCATCGATTACCTTCTTCTTGAACATCAGGAATTGCTCCATGCCATCCCGATTATGTTGAAAGAGCTCTTGAAGCCATTGGGAATCGTCCAGGATCAGGTCGCAGGGGAAGTAAAGCTGTTTGCACTCAAGTTCTCGCGTCGAGAGATCGAGTTCGATGTCCCGTCCGAAATTGGATCGAATCTGTTTTTTCTCATCCACGCTGATGATGGCATCCTCAAGGCGATCCTCGCCCTCAAGCGCCAACTGGATGTCGAAGTAATAGTGTCGCGATATTTTGCTCCCTTTGGCTGTGCGGGTTGCTACCGGGCTGGTAAGTGCAACTGCTTGCGTCAGGCTGGTCAGGCGTTGCTGGCCGTCCAGGATCAAGCGCTCAGGCGAATTCGTGGCTCGGTCGATCGGGACACCCTCAACCCGGCGCACCTGGAACTTAACTTCTCCCCCCGTTTCCATCAGCATGACAGCTCCTACTGGGAAGGATCTGGCGATACTAACCAATAGGCTTTTCACATGATCATCGTCCCATACCCAGCCGCGCTGAAAATCCGGGAGTTGGATTTTACCGTTGGTGATGTCGCGTAGGAGGTCAGGGAGGGAGCGCTTGGTACTGTCGAAGGTTGTCATTCTGCGTCCTTGAGAAAAAAGAATAGCTTGCGGCTTTTATGTAGTGATACTGGACTGTAGTTCTGGGATGTTCAAGCGAGGGTGGTGGGGCATATCTGGCCAACGGGTTGTCCGTTAGCCAGATATGCAATGAGCAGCAATCCTAGTTCAATTGATAACAGGGGCGTTTTCCAGGGAACTAATGAGCCCCTCCAGGTCCTTTGCATGGACCGGTTTTCGCCTCTGTTTTGTCAGTTCTTTGTTAAGCTCGGCGAGGGCACTCGGTTCTTCACAGAATTTTTCAGCCAACTCCAAGGGTGTCATGTCGTGTGAATCTCTCTGCCAGGCAAGCTGCGGTGATAGCTCAATAAGCCGATCAATTGCATACCCATTTCCTGACCAAGCTGCAGTATGCATTGGTGAACGCCCGTCTACAGTACTTAAATCCGTATTGCATGGGTGGTTCAATAATGCGTCGATGGTTTCTTTGTCGTGCGATTTCACGGCAGCATGCAGTGCAGATCTACCTTCAAAATCCTTAAGATCAGGGTCTGCACCAGCGTCGAGGAAGGATTGAACCAATTCCGCATCACCCTCCTCAGCAACCAGCATCAGGGGAGTCTGGCCCTTGAAATCAGCGTAATTCAACTGCTTTTCAACCTTGCTCGCGAGCAATTTGATTGCCTGTCTCCAGGTTGTTGTTACCGTTTCTACTCGTTGCAGCTCTGATTCGAACTCTGCCGGGGCGATACGCCGTAATTTGGGGAGTTGATCAGTGAAATGGGATCGGAGCTTGATCCACAGCATCAGAACCGAATCTCCGGTAACGCATTTCAAGCTATTGCTGAATTTGCGGGAGTTATCCTTAATCCAGTTTTCCAGTCCGGGTAAGTCGCCAGACATGATGAGACCAAAGGAGTCCTTCAAGGCTTGCTCGGAGACGGGCTTCATTGGTTCAATGCCGGGATAGGGGCTGTATAGCTGATGCCAGAAATAATCGGCGGCTTCCCGTGCTGAATCATAGATGTCTAACACCTGACGATTGTTGAAGACGCCCCAACCAAGCATAGCCCGATAGTATCTTTCGTGGTTATTTGGGAATAGCTTTTGGTTCGCGACTTCAGTGGCGAGGCAATCCAGGGCGATCTCACCCTTGAGAGTTCCGAACGCCTTCTCGTTCGACGCCTCAAAAGCTTGGTGGAACCTCTTTGACGCATTGTTGATGTCGTTCATGGCCAGATGGTGTTTGGCCTCAAAGTGAAGCAACAGTGCCTGCCAATTCTCATAGGCAGAATTTTGCTTGGCTTCATCCAAAAGCGATTCGACCCGGGTAGAAACGTCGTTTGGCAACCTCTTCTTGCCTTGGCCACCTAGGTAATTGCCAAGCTCAAGTAGTATTGGCTGAATCTTCTGTTCGGGAGTGTCCGCCAGCTCTTTCATTCTCGAGGTCGCAGCCCACCTCGCTTTGGGTGAAAGTCCCGCGAAGTTTGCTACTTGAGCCATGACAGCGAAGCGGTTTTCCTTTTGAAAAGTCCGCCAGGGTGAGGCCGTTCTAGCCCTCTCTATGAGGTCTCGAGCGGCTTTTGCTTCCTCTGCGTGGCTCCTGAGCAGCTCTAGCCGGGAACGAACTATCTGCACGTGAGTCGGCGCATCACTGCCAACGATGTCTGTCAGTTCATCGCCAGACCTTGATAAAGAGAACAGCTGGGTCAGCAATTGCGCCAATTCGAGATTTCCGGTATCACGCTTTGAAGGAAGGATGGACAGGTAAAGAGTGTTTGCGTCCCAGGGTTCAAGCTGCGCTTCGAACCAGGCATTTTCTGCCGCCTCGCCAGAGCTTCGAAAGTTGCGCCAGGCTTCTATCGTAAGATTGTAGACATGCTTATAGCTCGCAAGAATTTGCAGCAGTTTGTTCTGCTCGAAGTCAGAACATAACTTATCGACACCGGGGCAGAGCTTTTTCAAGAGTCGGTCGTAACCGTCTTGCATCAACCTAGCGAAAAGCAGGCGTTGGCGGATGATCTTAGCAGTTGGTTTCTGGTAACGGTCTGCGACCAGACGTACCAAAAGTTCCTTTTCAGATTCCGTTGCTTGACCATCGATTATTCGCTTCACATCGTTATCGTTGCCCATTGCAAGCTCTCGCCTGAGAGCATCCTTGTTATCATCCAATTCTCTACTCTTCAAAAAGGCCACTGCGGCGTCGAACTGGTGCGCAGCAGGCTGGGCTTCGTCGATTTCAAATGTGCCTTCGAAGGGAATGGCCAAGTCGTCAGGAAAAAACTGATAAATCTTGTCGTGGTAGGGTAGGGTACTGTTTCGCCAGTTGTACAAGGTTCTGGTGAAGGTGTCGAAATCATCTTGACCTTTACCGCTTTTAGCCCCAGCTCTCGCCAGGGAAAGGCTCTCAATCGAACCACCAGCTAAATCCGCCAGCCAATCGACAACCTGCTTTACAGGAAGATCTATTTCCATTCCCTCAGATGTTGTGCGCGGTTCTGGGAGATACCAAAAGCTTCCCCGAGGCATGCCCTGATCTAAATTGCCGTGTAGGTTCCAGAAGGCTGTGTGGCGGGCAATACCGGGTATAAAGAAGTATCCCAACAATACCCAGAGGACCTGTTCTTCATCGGCCCGAAATGTCCATGTATTGCATTCCAGCCCCTTGAGGGCATTCCCGAGTTCCGTCAGGTTGGTCATGAAATCTGCGCGCGCTTGGCCGTCAAATTCGAGCTCATCGAATATCTCACGAAGGATCCGCTCGCCCATTACCGTGTGCTCTGCAAGGCGCATGTTTCCGGTACTAAATTTTCTTTTGATCTTCGTCTGATCCTGCTTGAGCCCCAAGCTTTGATGGATTTCCATCAATACGGTCTCAATCGAAGGGAAGGCAGCCATATATTTCTCCTTGGTTAGTGATGGCCCCATCCTTGTCGAAATTGGTAGCGCTTTCACTGAAAAGTGGCGTACCCCCCCGTTATTCAAATGAACTCGGTTCAGTGAGAAGGGGGGTACGGCGGATTTCATACTGAGAAGGTTTGACGCCTGACATTCTGGCTCCTCGATCAATCAATAGGAGCTTTTATGAATCAAACTTCGCATTCCGTACCCGTTGTCGTCAATTGGCATCTGACTGAGGCATGTAATTTCTCATGTCGATACTGTTATGCCCATTGGGAGCGCGCTGAAACCATAAAGGACTTGATCAGAGAGGAATACCAGGTTCGTGCCTTGGTGACAGAGCTTGGACGATTTTTCCGCTCAGATGGCGCCGCAGAAAAGTTTGGATTCTGCAGTGCCGACCCACGATTGAACATCGCAGGTGGGGAGCCCTTGCTCTTCCCTTCTGCAGTGCAGACAGCTGTGCATCAGGCGCGCAGGCTTGGTCTTCGAGCTTCTTTGATTACCAACGGGTCCTTCTTGACCGAAAAGCTGTGTGAATCTCTAGCACCCTGCCTTGATATGCTCGGGGTTAGTATCGACTCCGGAGAATCCGACACCAACAACCTTATCGGGAGAGTTGATAGTCAGGGACACTTCCTGAATTTGGACTCTCTCAGTAGCTCTTTTGAGGTCCTGAGGCGTCGCAATCCTGCATTAAAGGTAAAACTGAATACCGTGGTTAATCGGCTGAACTGGCAGGATGACCTCTCAAGCGTTGTTGACTTAATACAGCCCGAGAAATGGAAAATTCTCAGGGCGCTGCCGGTTATTGATCAATCGACTAGCGTGACGGACGTCCAGTTCCGGGCATTTGTGGTGCGTCACTCGGCCTATCGATCAGTTGCGGTGGTTGAGGACAACCAGGACATGCAGGAGTCGTACATCATGGTTGATCCTCAGGGGCGTTTTTTCCAGAACTCGCCATGCTCAGCGGGGTATCAGTACAGCCAGCCTATCCTCGAGGTTGGTGCTGAAAAGGCATTCAGCCAGGTCAACTTCGATGTCGAGAAGTTCAGCTCCCGATACCCTGGCAACGGTGAGGGTGCTGCATGAAGTATTCCTCGGATAAGGACGTTAACAAATATGCACGACAGTTGGTTCGAGAGGGGTGGGGCTTCAAGCGTGGTAAGAAACACGGGAAGTTAATTGCCCCTGGTAGAAGGGGCTTCGTAGTTGTTCCGACGAGCCCAAGCAGTAAAAGAGCGGTCCGAGAATTGGCGTGGGTCGTCCGTAATCTTTAACCGGCGGTGAGGGTCGAAGTTACCGCGCCTTGAGTTCCGCCTTCAAATTCCATGGCAGCAGCTCAAGGCCTCGGTTTCCGCTCATGGATTCCGGTAGGTCCTCACCAATCCTGGAAACGGAGTACTCCTGCTCATAGCGAAGATCGTCAGCCTGCGAAATGTAGGGGAGCCGGAATGGCGTCCCTTCAGGTCCATGCATGGCTACTGTCTTCACGCCCTTCAATTGCTCATTGATGGCCAGGAAGGCCTGCCTACTCGTTAGGGGGTAGTGGTTCTCGATCATCTCTGAGACCTTGTTTTGTAGGATATCCCGCTCTCGTGCTGTCGCCGTAGGGATGATGAAAGAATGTGTGCCGGGCCAGCTATTAGGATCTGTCGGCTGAATCCAGTCCCTTTGAACCCGCTGAATCAGCCGCCCTTGGAATTGTGCGTTGAGCAGATCTCGTGAGACGCGCACGAGACATGTGAATGTTGGTGTGATCTGGAGCCCCCGGTCTGTTGTTTGATTGATCTCGACTTTCAGGAGCCGCAGCGCCGTTTTGACATTGTAACGCCAGAACGGCTGGCCACGGGCGATAGATAGGTGCTCTATCAGCGTCCCGAGCTGATTTTGGAAATCTGACGCATTGCATGGCACGCCTGGTAATCTGATGGCAATCCAGTTAGGGGCACGCCTGAGGTCGGTCATTGAGGCGGGCGCGGACTCCCTGTCAATCACCGACCTTAGCGCCGATGCCCATTTGCGAGCACGCCGTCTTTGGCAATTGGGGCAGAATCGGTGATGACAGGTAAGCAAGTATGGATTGGTCACGACACGCTCAAACGGATACGTTTTCACTCTTTGCCCGCACTCGCGAATCATCCTTGCTTGGTAGTCTGTGGCTTCACTTCCGTCGAAATACGCCGCGACCTCCGCAGCCGTTAGCGGTTGGTTTGGTTTGTTTTTCATGGGTGTAACTCTTGTAGGCAAAACGGGGGGGGCGCGCGAAGGGGCCGAGAGTTAAGGTCTATTCAGTTGCCAGGAGTCCTGCTCGTGCCGAAGTTGTGGCTGTTCAACCCAAAACGTTTGGTAGCGAGCTTTGCAAAGTAACTGACTCGATAGAAGAGTTCGCTGTAATCCTCGCCTCTTCGAATCCAGTAGATAGGGCTAGAAGAATCCTTTCTGCTAGGAAAGCTCACAAGCCCATCAGCGAGCCCTTGTTCGAGCCCGAGAGCGCTGTGCCAAGCGTTATCAATCATGCTGAAGAGGCTGTTAGATTGAGGGTTGTACTCGCCGAGGTTTCTGAAGGTCTGTTTGTTGAAAAACAGCACGCAATGGTAGTGAGGCTTGCCTTCTTCTCCAAACTCTCGAACCCACACATAATGCACGTTTGTGGCGTGGAACCGGCTGCCGCTTCTTTCAGTTCTATCTTTACGTGCCTTGATCTTTGCTTTCAGTGAAGCGATAAAGCGGCTGAAGACGGGTCTTCCTGAATGCCTCATCCAGTCAAACTGTGTGGGAAGTCTTAGCTCAACCCTGACGGCCATTATGGTCTTATGTTCGTTTAATGCTTCTCGGATGGTTTCATCAATTCTTTGGAGGTAGTTATAAATATACGGGCCTCTTTGCCAAATTATTGGCATTCCATTGTATTCACGTCCGTAGTATATAAGTAGATTAGGATCTTGGTGGTGTCTTTCAAGATATGGAATATTAGACATGGTTTTATCCTTCAAGAATAATCAATAGGAATAAAGATCTCTAGGATATCTATTCTGGTAGAGATATATCTTTGCATTGATTCTGTATTAGTTAGTCTGTCTATTTGATTGGTATGATTCTGGCAAATAAATACTATTAAAACCTACATCTTTTTTGTCGATGGGCTCCGAATATTGGCTTAATATTGATCGAGCGATCATGAGAGATTCAGAGCAGCATTACTCTGCATCAATATCAAGGTTTGTTTGGATAGTCGCGAATTATTCGAGAGGGGGTCAATCAAGCAACGGAATTACGGTTCATCGGGTGGTTTTGGATGTCGCGGTTTTCAATTCTTTCTGTAATCCACCTGTGTACCTCGGCATCAACCCAGCCTACCGATCGGCCTCCAAGAGGGATGGGTTTGGGGAAAGTGCCCGCGTCAACGTACTTATAAATAGTCGAACGGGCTAGGCCGGTCTTCTCAATTACGTCCTTAAGTCTAAGTACTCTCATTTTCTCCTCCAAAGCGTATGCGTTCAAAGGATCTGGCGACTGTGTAAACAATAATAGATGCCAGTGTATCTATGGAGGAAGATTTAAATATTGGTCTCGCTGTTATACAAGCCATTGCGGTTGGAGCCGGACTTGGTGGCCTGCTCGATTTTATAGCTTGGAGCACTGATCGGTAGTCATTTACCTCGCCATGCGTTCAGTTCAGGCAGCAACAATTATTGGCGTGGTTGGGTGAGCGAGTGAGGGTAGGCGTGCAGCGGTCTCGCCAATTCGAGATGATTTCAGGGCCTCAACAGGCCTATTTTCGGGGCTTGGATTAATACCAATACATTAAATTTGAAAAAAAGATGTCTTAAACGTCGTCAATGTCGTCAGAGAGTTGAGTGGTCTCGGTGACTCGGATCTCCCAAACAACGTTCGATCCTTGCTTTCCTAATGATTTGCAAGAGACTCCTTTTTTCTTAAGCCTAGGGGCAACTTTCTTTAATTCAGCGCCAAATTTCCGCGTGCTTTTCGGCCAGTCATTACGGTCTTCTTCTGGAAGGTTTTTGAAGAGATCTTTTTGCCAATCACTTAACGGCTTATTTTCTTTATATTTGGGGTTCTCAGCTGCCCATAAGAGAAGAGATCTGGCAACAACAGATTCATCTATGATGTTTTCGTTGGTTTCGCTTCTTAACTCACTAAGTGTTTCTGCAAATGAGCTAATATTGGCATTAAAATATTTGCAGACCATTACTCCCGTTAATGCAAAATTGTCAAAATATATTTCGTCATTAATTGTAAGTGATGGTGATCTTGGCTTGTTAAGTGTGCCAGCTGCAATATTTACCAATTCAAGTAAGGCCTGATATCTGGTTTCTTGAAATAGCTGATTTAAATTTTCATTCAAGGTTTTTTCATCTAGTGTTGGAAGGTCAAGAGATATTCCTTTTTTAATAAGAAGTGGATTTGAAAGTATTGAGGACGTACTGGCAGCAATAACCGGATTTCTTAGATTGATGGTCCATTTATGTCCTGAGTTTCCGTGGTTGATCTGGTTATTTATTCCATTGTTTAATAGCTCGTAAATATGCTTTTGCAAAGGGTCTGAAATGTCGTCTGCATTATCTATTGCAATTATGTAATTGTTTTGAGCGAGGGAAAGTAATTCTTTTAACGAGTTTGGTGCTTCGTTTAATTTTTTGTCAGTCGGATCTATCAAGCTTTTAATAATCCAGGCTGCGGTGCTTTTTCCAGAGTCTTCTGCACCGGTTATTTCCAGAATTGTTTGGTCTCTCTCCGGAAAAAGTGTGCAAACCATCCAAGTTATCACGGTGCTGTAGTATGTTTCGGGAATGTTGGTCAGGCCTAATATATAAGTTAGATGAGGCGATTTTTTTGATAGCAGGTAAGGAAATTCTTTTTCATCAGGGTTCGACAGCAAGGCCCCAGGTACACCTGAATCATGGCGAATTCTTGCGTCGATGCTGGAAAGGTTGGGTGGTCGTAAAAAGTCAACATCTATGAGGTGCTTAGACTGGGGATCAAGAAGAAATTGTTCAGCTCCATCTGATGAATATCGAATGAAATTTGTTCCGTCAGCTAGATCCAAAAAATAAGAGTGCTGCCCTATACCAACTCTAATACTTATCTTGCTTGGAATAGCCTTAGTTTCAGCTTTGAGGATACGTTTCGCTGTTTCTATCGCTGAGTTACTAATAACGATATCGTAACTGGAGAATGCTACGTCTGTAATCTTATTAAAAATTGTCTCCTCGTCGATGAAGAAGACCTCTCTGGTTTCAGTATCTACGAGGTAAACATTTCCGTTTTTATGCAAGCGTTTCTGCATGACGGACAATGTGAGTTCGACAATTGCCCTTACCTGATCGCTCTTCGTCGGGGGTGTTGGCTTAGGAATGTTAACTCGTTGCGGGTATTTGTCTGGATTCGCTGGGTTGCTCATCTTTTCGGGCTCACGATGTCAATTAATGGGTGGAATCAGGCGGGTGCTTGAGATCGTCTAGGTAATCTGCCCAAGCTTGCATCATCTCTTTGCGATCATCGATGAACTCTGTCCTGTTATAGGCGCGACCGTGCATGTCCGCAACACGGTGGGCTAATTGCATTTCGATCAGGTCGACGGGGTACTTGAGTTCTTCCTGCAGTAGAGTCCGGGCCATAGCCCGGAAGCCGTGAGCCGTCATCTTGCCTCCGTATCCCATCCGATCCAATGCTGCTTTGATCGCCACGTTGCTCATGGGGCGTTTCGCATCCCGGGCATTTGGGAATACATACCGGCTCCGTTGCTGGGTAACTGGTTCTACTTCCTTAAGGATGGCAACTGCCTGATGCGACAGGGGCACAATCAATGGCGCGCCGTTCTTTGTGGTGGGTAGCTCCCACTGAGCCTTGTCGAAATCGATCTGTTCCCAAAGCATCTGTCTGGTGTCGCCGGGGCGCGTAAACACCAGCGGCGAGAGCCTCAAGGCGGCTGACGTTGCAAAGTGGCCCTGGTAGGCATGAATATCTTTAAGCAACTGGGAAACTTCATCGGGCCGAACCAGCGCGTGCTGGTGTTTCACTTGTGTGTTGGGTAAGTAGCCGGTCAGATCGCGGGTAACGTCGGAGTCGACCCTCGATGTTGCAACTGCGTACCGGAACACCAGGCTGATAAGGGTTTTGACCCGGTGAGCGGTCTCTGTGTTGCCTTTTTTGACAATGGCATCCAGGACTTGCAGGACATCCACTGGCTGAATGGAGCGGATAGGGCGTCCGGCCAGCAGAGGAAAAGTGTAGATTTCCAGTCTTCTCCAGTTCCGGACTGCATGCGCCTCCGTCACTTCAACGGAGTGCTTCTGCTTGTACCAGTCCTCACAGAGGGTGCGAAAGGTATTCTCGCCATCCGACATCCGCTGTGTGGACTCCCGCTGTCGGTTAGCGCTGGGGTCAATGTTTTGCTGGAGTAGTGCTCTGGCTTCATCGCGAGCTCGACGAGCATCGGCGAGAGTGACTTGTGGGTAACTGCCCAGCGACAGCGTCTTCTCGTTACCCGCAAAACGGTACCGCAGCCACCAATACTTGGACTCGCCTCTGATGATCAGTGTCAGGCCGCCACCGTCTGCCAGCTTCCGTATCTTCCCGGAACCTTTGGCATTTTTTACTTCGTTAGCGGAGAGTTTATTAAGTTGGCGGGCCATGATTGTCCGATTTGTGGGTAACGACTTCTGGAAAAGTGCTGTTACCCACAATGTTACCCACAAGTGAGCGTGGATGCCAATGGATCAATATGGATGTGACAGGCATAAAAAAGCCCCGTTTCCGGGGCCTTGGGGCGTTTCAGCGGATCTCGATGGACCTCTTGAAACTCTTGGTTGGTGGAGACGGCGGGAATTGAACCCGCGTCCGCCAGTACTCAGCCTTGAGGTCTACATGTTTAGCGTCTCTCTATTGATTTAAGTTCGAGCGACCCGAGAGCCAGGGTGCAGGAACCGAGTTCTTTGAATCTTAGCCGCTAGCCAGTGAACTCTGGATAACGGAGCATCCCGTAAGCGATGACGTCCTGAGATGTTGCTTCCGGGCTACGGGCGACCCGGTCAGGACGACTAGCAGCTTACGCTGCTAGTGCGTAGTTTTCGTCGTTTGCGACTATTGCGTTGCAGCTTTGGATTAACGAGATTCGCTGCCATCTCGACATGCACTCAAGGGATCGCCACCAGCGTCGAAGCCATGTCGTCCCCTTACACCCAGTATATGTGTCCGGTTCGCCGGACTTCAAGGTTTGTTTGTTGCAGTTTTGTGCCGCCGGGCCGGTAAATGTACCTACCGGCCTAGCTGGCCTTGCGTTCATGACTGCCATGCCTGCCGGCCAGGGCCGCGTGGCTCAGGGCCTGGAAGCTTTCCCGGAAGTAGTCCATCACGGCATTTGGATCGGCGTGGATGGCCTTGTCGACGGTAATGCCGAACTGAACGGTGCCGGCGTAACTGAGAATGCTCATGCCGATGCCGATGTTGCCGCTCTGGGGTACCCAGAACATAGGCTGGGTCAGCTTACTGCCCGCTAGGTACAGAGCCTCTTTCGGCCCTGGCACGTTGGTCAGTACGGCGGAGGCTTTGTTGCTGAGCAGGTCCAGAGCTCTCCGTTCGATGACATCGGGGCCTCGACCGAATAAATCAAGAAGGCTGTAGGTGACCTGGGCCTGATAGGATCGCTTGAGCCGGTTCATGTTCTCCTGAACCTGTCGGAAGCACATGAGCGGGTCCATCACTTCCACCGGCAGGGTAACCAGCACCAGGCCGAACTTGTTGCCGAGGGTTTCTATGGGTTGATCAAGAGGTCGCAGGTTGAACGGAACGGCCACGCGGATTCCGCACTCGGGGACGGTTTCCTTATGAGCTGCAAAATGCCGCTGTAAAGCCCCGGTGACCGTACAGAGCAATGCATCGTTTATGGTGCCACCCAGAGCCTTGGCGCACGCTTTCACTTCGGCCAGATCCAGAGGGTTTGCCCAGGCTACCTGTTTGCGCCCGGAAAGTGGCTCCTTCAATCCGGTTTTGGGCTCGACGGGGGCCAGGCCGAGTTTGATGAGGTCCAGGGCCACGGCACTGGCGGTGGACGCCAGTTTGAGAGGGTAATTAGGCTCTTCCCGGACGGACTGAATGAACAGCCTGGCCTGATTTGTGGCAGTTTGCGCGTTGTTCACCGCGCGGTGGAGCAATTGCTGGACTGTGGACCTTTGGCGGGGTTTTGAATGACGCGTTGACGCTACTTTACCCAGCTTGGGTTCTGGCGTTTTATCCGTTAGTGACAGCATGACCCGAACCAGGGAGATGCCATCGGCAATACAATGGTGGATGCGGATCAGCAGTGCACCGCCGCTCCCATAATTGTCGATGTAATGCATTTGCCAGAGCGGTTGCCGGAAATCCAGCGAGGTACTGTTCATGTCGCTGACGAGTTTCTGGAGCTCGGCTTTATCGGCCTTTCCCGGCAGGGCGATCTGGTGGAGGTGGTTGTCCAGATCAAACAGGGGGTCATCCTGCCAGTAGGCACGGTCTCCGGTGTCCACAACCCGTTGCCGGAACCGGTTGAAGCACAGGAATCGCTCCTCAAGCGTGTGCCTGAGGCGATTCATGGAAACAGGACGTTCCAGCGTCCACACCCCGCAGATCATCATGGGGTTCTGGGGGGTGTCCATGCGCAGCCACGCCCGATCAACGGCGGACATGGGTATCCGTTTAGGTGACATAAGCTCTCCCTTTGCCATGCACCGGGACTCCCGAGTATAGGCCTGTTGGAAATCTGAACAAAGAGACTGAGTATGCGACACACCGGCCGGTGCTGGCCATGACCGGTGTCAGGTATTTGGTAATCGGTGCGGGGCCGTAATCAGAGGTTGGTATCGCGCAGGATGCGCTGCTTCTGGCGGTTCCAGTCCCGCTCTTTCTCGGTGGCGCGCTTGTCGAACTGTTTCTTGCCTTTTACCAGGGCAATCTCGCACTTTACCCTGTTGTTTTTCCAGTAGAGTGCCAGCGGAATACAGGTGTAACCGGCTTGGTTTACCTTGCCGACGATCTTGGCGATTTCCTTGGCGTGCAGCAGGAGTTTGCGGGTGCGGGTCGGGTCTGCAATGACATGGGTAGACGCGGCGATCAGTGGCGTAATGTGAGAGCCGAGCAGCCAGGCTTCGCCGTCCTTGAGCAGTACATAGGCGTCCACCAGCTGGGCCTTGCCGGCGCGCAGGGATTTCACTTCCCAGCCCAGCAGGGCGAGACCTGCCTCGAAGCGGTCCTCGATGTGATACTCGTGCTTCGCCTTCTTGTTCAGTGCAATAGTACTGCTCGGCGTTCCGGGTTTTTTCTTGCTCATGAATCAATGAATCCGGGGTCGGACGAATGAACGGGCCGGCGTTTGTACAGCCGGAAAAAGGCGCATTGTAGCCCAGGAGTGCCGGACCGGTCACGAAATCAGCGACACGGCGTTTGCCAGTTCGTGCGCGGCCGGATCCTTCGGCTACAATACTGACCCAGACTTATTCAGGGGTCTCAGGGGCGCGAATGCCTACGCCGTATCAGACACATGTCGGGTCCTTCACCCGAAAATCAACTTTCTTCTGGGCTGCGGTGGGTGCGACCGTTGGTCTCGCCAATCTGTGGCAGTTTCCCTATCTGGCCAGCCTGCACGGTGGCGGCCTGTTCATCCTGCTCTACCTGGCGTGCCTGCTGTTGGTCACCCTGCCGCTGATGGTCACGGAGGCCGCCCTTGGTCGTTATGCCCGCCACGGTATTGTGCTGGCGATGGACGGCCTGATTCGTAGTGCCAAACGTTCCCGCGCCTGGATGGCGGTGGGCCGGCTCAGCATTCTTGCGGCCTTCCTGGTGCTGTCGTTTACGGTGGTATTCGGTTCCATCGCTCTGGCTTATGTCTTCTTTGGCGCGTTGGGGCGGTTCTCCGGGGCGGGAGACGCTGAGGCAACGGCGATCCTGGCCGGGTTGGTTTCAGACCCTCGCGAGTACCGGATGTTCATGGGCTGGCATATCTTTTTCCTGCTGCTGGTGATCTGGGTATCGGCGCAGGGGGTTGTCAAAGGCCTTGAACGGACGCTGCGTGTGGTGGTGCCGGGAACTCTGGTGCTGATGCTGATGTTATTCGCTCTGGCGGTCTGGTACGGGCGGATAGATGGTGCCGTCGGCCAGATTCTGGCCATGCACCCGGAAGACCTCAGTTGGGGAAGTCTGAAAGCGGCTTTGTTCCACGCGTTCTATACTCTGGGGCTGGGTATGGGTGTATGGGCGATTCTTGGTTCCTACACCACGCCTCATACCCGCCTCAAGCGTTCGATTCTTGCCGCTGTTCTGATGGATACCCTGGTGGCGATCCTTGCCGGCCTGATGATCTTTGCCATGGCCACGGACGGCAATAGCTTTGATGGCGAACGTGGGTTCAGCCTGTTGTTCGTTTCCATGCCCGTAACGCTGGCCCAGCTGCCGGCAAGTCAGTTCGTGATTGCCACCGTATTTCTTATGGTGGTGCTGATCGTCTGGACCACATCGCTGAACCTGCTTGAACCCATCGTTGGCTGGTTCCGTGAATGGACCGGGGCGCCGCGGGGGATGTCTGTGGTGCTGATCGGCCTGGCGGTATGGCTGGCTGGGCTGGCATCGCTACTGTCGTTCAATCTGTGGGCACAGGAGCGTGTTGGCGGCGCCACCATTTTCCGGTGGCTGGAGCTGGTGACCGGTGGCTTGTTGATTCCTCTGGTCGCCATTTTGATTGCGTTGTTTGCCGGCTGGGGCCTGACCCGGCACCTTTCCCGCACGATGCTGGGTGCGGCACCGGGGTTGTTCGCCGGTATCTGGTTCTGGGTGATGCGGTTGGTGTTGCCACTTGTGGTTGCCTGGATTGGCGTTCAATACACGGCGTTTTCACTGTCGAACCTCTGTGACAGCGACAGCACGGCGGTGTGGTGTGGGCAGCCTGCGACGTTACTGTCCCGTGACAGGGCGGCACCTTTGGAGGAGCCTGTCGATGCCCGGGCATCGGCGGAGCCATCCGGGGCTGAATCCGCGGGCAATGAAACCGTGCCCGCCGCTGGACAGTCGCCGCCGGCGGAAAATGACAAGAACGGAAAGTCGGGGGAAAAAGCCCCAAAAGAGGACGATATCCTTTATCATAGCGTGTGATTGAGACTGTCTTCCTTTTCAGAAGTCCGCCACCCTTTGACAGCGTGTTTGCAAGCAGGACAACCGGTTCCAATGCCCCATCAGATCGACAAAACAGCTTTGGTAATGCACTCGGCCGAGCGCATGTTCCACCTGGTAAACGACATTGCCCGTTACCCCGAATTCCTTCCCTGGTGTGCGGGCGCCGAGATTCATGAGCGGAATCCGGAGCAGATTACCGCTTCCCTGGAAGTTGCCAAGGGTGGCATACGGCATACCCTGACCACCCGGAATCAGCTGTTAATGCCTGATGCGATAGAGATGAACCTGGTGGAGGGTCCGTTTCGGAATTTGACCGGTCGCTGGCTCTTCAAATCGCTGGACGACAACGCCTGCAAGGTGATTCTCTCTCTTGAGTTTGAATTTTCCGGTTCCCTGTCCCGAATCACCTTCGGACCGGTGTTCAGCCAGGCCGCCAATACCATGGTGGATGCGTTCTGCCGCCGTGCGGATGATCTTTATCGGACGGAGGGTGCATGATTCAGGTGGAAGTGGCCTATGCCCGCCCGGACAAACAGGAAATTGTTCCGGTGAAGGCTCCTGAGGGGGTGACCGCGCTGGAGGCAGCGAAACTCTCAGGTATTGCTGATATTTTCCCGGAAATTGATGTGGATGCCACTGACATGGGCGTGTTCGGGAAGGTCATCAAGGATCCTGCGACCCATGAACTCCGCGAGGGAGACCGGGTGGAGCTCTACCGACCGCTCAGGATCGACCCGAAACAGGCGCGCCTGAATCGGGCGAAGAAGAAAGCCTGAGCTCAGTAAGCCGGGGTTTCTTCGAGCAGCTGTGCTTCGTAATGGGCGTATTGATCGCCTTCGTAATAAACGATGATTCGCTGCTCCGTGATATCGCCACCTTCCCGCTGAAACGTATACACATAGTATTCCCGGGAGAGATCGACCGGGTTCAGCATGAGTGGTGTTCCCATCACTGCATGCACCTGGCTGCGGGACATGCCCTCGGACAGTTGCGACAGCTCATCATCGGTTACGATGTTTCCCTGTTGGACGTTGATCTTGTAAACGCCCGGGAAACCACAACCGGATAGAACGAGAGTGAGAATGAGAGCTGTGAGCTTTTGCATCGCCGGGGGAAATCCTCTATCTTGAAATCGCCTGCCCGAGGCAGGTGTGACACGGGTTAACCGTTTACGTTTAATGGCGGCTTCATCATACCGGAAGCCGTGAGGCACACCAAAGAGTGAATAGTAACATGTCATCTGAAAACGCCGAATTACGAAAAGTCGGTCTGAAAGTGACTCTGCCGAGAGTGAAAATCTTCAACATACTGGAGACGGCCGAAGAGCATCATCTCAGCGCCGAGGATGTTTACAAGAAGCTTCTGGATCAGGGGGATGACGTGGGGCTGGCGACGGTCTACCGGGTGCTGACGCAGTTTGAGGCGGCAGGGCTGGTGCTGCGCCACAACTTTGAAGGCGGCCATGCCGTTTTTGAAATGGCCGGTGATGATCACCACGATCATATGGTTTGTACTCAGACCGGTGAGGTTATCGAGTTCTTCGATGAAATGATTGAAGAGCGTCAGAAGAAGATCGCCAAAGAGCGCGGTTACGAAATCGTGGACCACAGTCTGATTCTTTACGTCAAGCCGATCAAATCCTGATTCCGGCCCGCGGAAGCGCCAGGTAGAAGGAAGCGCCAGGCAGAAAAAGGGGGCGGGTGTTCAGGCCCGCCCCAACAGCTCTCAGGATCGAGAGGGGTAGAGGTTTGGTTCTTTCGGGTCAGTGGTGAGTTGCCTGACCCTTTGAAAACATTTCCCTGGCATGAGCGATCGTATGGTCTGTCATGTCCACACCGCCCAGCATTCGTGCCACTTCGCTGATTCTGCCCTGGTCGTCCAGTGTTTCGATTTTTGAGAAGGTGGCATCCTTATCAGTGAACTTGCTGACGAACAGGTGCTGATGGCACTGGGCCGCGACCTGCGGCAGGTGGGTGACACAAAGCACCTGACCATTGCTCCCCAGTGTGCGCAGCAGCCGGCCAACCACTTCGGCAGTGCCGCCGCCGATACCGACATCCACTTCGTCAAAGACCAGGGTCGGTGTGGTTGAGGTCTGGGCGACCACCACCTGAATCGCGAGACTGATACGTGACAGCTCGCCGCCGGAGGCAACCTTGGCCAGTGGTCGTGCCGGTTGCCCGGGGTTGGCGCTGACCAGAAATTCAATCTCCTCCAGACCGTGGGCCGCAGGTTCTTCGCCGGTGTTGCGGTTCAGATGGGTGATGAACTGCATGTTGGGCATGCTCAGCTGGCCGAGCTCTGCGGCTACGCGCTGGTCAAGCTCGGCGCCAGCCTTGGCGCGTGCCTCCGACAGTTGGCCAGCCAGCGCATCGAACCGGCTGCGCTGGCTGGCCAGTTCCGCTTCCAGCTGTTCCAGGCTGCCTTCTCCCCCTTCCAGTTCGGCCAGTTCGGCGCTCAGGCGCTGGTGCAGTTCCGGCAACTCTTCCGGGGTAATCCGGTGCTTCCGCGCCATCTGGTAGATGGCGCTCAGCCGTTCTTCCACTTCTGCCAGCCTGGCAGGATCCGCCTCGTAATCCTCGACAAAGTGGCGCAGGTTGTCGCCGGCTTCGCTGATCTGGATCTGGGCCTCGTTCAGCATCTGGATGGTGTCGGCCAGTGCCGGCACGTCTACCGGAAGCTGTTCCAGCTGCTGCAGGGCCTGGCGGACCAGATCGGCGGCGCTGGTCTCGTCTTCCGTGCACAGCAGGGCAGCCTGATGGCTGTTGTGCAGAACCGTGTCCGCCTGGCTCAGCTGTGCCTGTTCCTGTTCCAGCTGCTCCTGCTCGCCACTTTCCAGTGCCAGGCGGTCCAGTTCTTCCACCTGGTAACGCAGCAACTGAAGCTTGGCTTCCGCTTCATCGGCGTTTTGCTGCCGTTCGATCAGGCGCTGGCGGATCTGGTTCCAGGTTTTCCACGCCTCCCGGGTATCGGCGGCCAGGGCCTCGGCGCCGGCAAACTCATCCACCAGTTTGCGGTGTGTTTCCTTGCGCAGCAGGGACTGGTGCTGGTGCTGGCTGTGGATGTCCATCAGCACGCCGCCAAGTTCCTTGAGGTGATTCAGCGGGCAGGGCTGGCCATTGATATAGGCGCGGGAACGGCCGTCTTTGCTGATAACGCGGCGAAGTATACAGTCATTTTCATCATCCAGCTCATGCTCTGCGAGCCACTCGGTTGCCTCGGGGATGGTGGATACATCAAATGTGGCCGTGATGTCCGCGCGCTTGGCTCCGTGGCGAACTGCGCCGGCATCCGCACGGCCGCCCATGGCCAGGCCCAGGGCATCCAGCACGATGGATTTGCCGGCGCCGGTCTCGCCGGTAAGAGCAGTCATGCCTTTGCTGAACTGGAGTTCCACCCGTTCGGCGATGGCGTAGTTGGAAACCGTGAGCTGGGTAAGCATGCAGATAACCTCCGCGACTTTCTGAAAACCGGTTGAGCAGTCTTATATTACTGTTCGATGCTGTGAATACATACAGTAACTGTGAATATATACAGGGTTTTTCCTGTTTGCAAACCTGTGATGTGATTTTCTTCAGGAATGCAGGCGCCGGTGGTTGAAACCTGAAAGCGGGGCCCCATATCCGTTCGCAACGACATTTTTCCGGCGCGCTGCGGCCGGAGCCCATGTTCAACCGGCCACAGAAAAGAAGGCCGCTGAAGACCAAGCAGGAGTAGCCATGAGCACTGATGAGAACCGCAACGAGCACGAGGAGCTGAACGAAGCCCTTGAGGCTGCCAAAGAGGAAGCCCGGACGGCTGAAGAGGATTCCACCGAAGGCGAAACGTCTGAGGTGGATGCGCTGAAGGCTCAGGTTCAGGAGTTCCAGGAGCAGATGCTGCGCTCCCAGGCCGAGATGCAGAACGTGCGCCGTCGTGCCGAGATCGATGTGGAGAAAGCCCACAAGTTTGCCCTGGAGAAGTTCGTCAAGGAGCTGTTGCCGGTTGCAGACAGCCTGGAAAAGGCGGTTGAGAGCACCGAAGGCCAGGAAGAGTCCGGCGAGCTGGTGGCTTCCATTCGGGAAGGCGTGGAAATGACGCTGAGCCTGTTCATGTCCAGCCTGAAAAAATTCAATGTTGAGCCGGTTAACCCGGTGGGCGAACCGTTCGACCCCCGGCAACACGAGGCCATGTCCATGGTGCCGGCCCCGGACGCCGAACCCAACAGCGTGGTGGCCGTAGTGCAGAAAGGGTATCTGTTGAATGGCCGTGTGGTACGTCCGGCCATGGTGGTCGTCGCCAAAGCAGAAGATGCACCAAAAATTGATGAGCAGGCTTGAAAAGCCGATTAAAGCGCCAATATAGCCATTAAATAGCGACAGCGGAGGCCGGGCCTCCGGGAAAGCATTCAGAAGAATTGGAGTGACTCAATGAGCAAGATTATCGGTATAGATCTGGGAACGACCAACTCCTGTGTAGCCATCATGGATGGCGACAAGGTCAAGGTTATTGAAAACGCCGAGGGTGATCGCACCACCCCGTCCATCATCGCCTACACCGACGATGGTGAAACCCTGGTTGGCCAGTCAGCCAAGCGCCAGGCGGTCACCAACCCGAACAACACCCTGTACGCCATCAAGCGTCTGATCGGTCGTCGTTTTGAAGACGACGTGGTTCAGAAAGACATCAAAATGGTGCCGTACAAGATTGCCAAGGCGGACAATGGTGACGCCTGGGTAGAAGTTAAGGGCGAGAAAATGGCGCCGCCGCAGGTGTCTGCAGAAGTTCTGAAGAAGATGAAGAAGACTGCGGAAGACTACCTGGGCGAGAAGGTAACGGAAGCGGTTATTACCGTTCCGGCGTACTTTAACGACAGCCAGCGCCAGGCCACCAAAGATGCGGGCAAGATTGCCGGTCTGGATGTGAAGCGTATCATTAACGAGCCGACCGCGGCTGCCCTGGCCTATGGCATGGACAAGAAGAGCGGCGATCGCACCATCGCAGTTTACGACCTGGGTGGTGGTACCTTCGATCTGTCCATCATCGAGATCGCGGACGTGGACGGTGAGCACCAGTTTGAGGTTCTTGCCACCAACGGTGACACCTTCCTGGGTGGTGAAGACTTCGACCTGAAAATCATTGAATTCCTGGCAGACCAGTTCAAGAAAGACAGTGGCATCGATCTGCGTGGTGATTCCCTGGCGATGCAGCGTCTGAAGGAGGCTGGCGAGAAGGCCAAGATTGAGCTGTCCAGCAGCCAGCAGACTGACGTTAACCTGCCGTACATCACCGCGGATGCGTCTGGTCCCAAGCACATGAACGTGAAACTGACCCGCGCCAAGCTGGAATCCCTGGTGGAAGACCTGGTTCAGCGCAGCCTTGAGCCCTGTAAAGTGGCTCTGCAGGATGCCGGCATGAAGGCCGCCGAGATCGACGAGGTTATCCTGGTTGGTGGTCAGACCCGTATGCCGCTGGTGCAGGAGAAGGTAAAAGAGTTCTTCGGCAAAGAGGCTCGCAAGGACGTCAATCCGGACGAGGCCGTGGCCATGGGTGCTGCTATTCAGGCAGCCGTGCTGTCCGGTGATGTGAAAGACGTTCTGCTGCTGGACGTAACCCCGCTGACCCTGGGTATCGAAACCATGGGTGGCGTGGCGACTCCGCTGATCGAGAAGAACACGACTATTCCGACCAAGAAGTCGCAGACTTTCTCTACAGCGGAAGACAACCAGACCGCCGTAACCATTCACGTGGTTCAGGGTGAGCGCAAGCAGGCTGCCCAGAACAAGTCCCTGGGCCGTTTCGACCTGGCCGACATTCCGCCGGCCCAGCGCGGTGTGCCGCAGATCGAAGTCACCTTTGACATCGATGCCAACGGTATCCTGAACGTGTCCGCGAAGGACAAGGCCACCGGCAAGGAACAGTCCATCGTGATCAAGGCTTCTTCCGGCCTGAACGATGATGAAATCGAGAAGATGGTTCGTGACGCCGAAGCCAACGCTGACGAGGACCGCAAGTTCGAAGAGCTGGTCCAGGCCCGCAACCAGGGCGACGCGATGGTGCACGCCGTTCGCAAGACTCTGAAAGAGGCAGGCGACAAGGTCAGCGACAGCGAGAAAGAGTCTATCGAAGCTTCCATCAAAGAGCTGGAAGAAGCTCTGGAGGGTTCCAACAAGGAAGACATCGAGGCCAAGACCCAGAAGCTGACCGAAGTCTCTTCCGAGCTGGCCCAGAAGATGTACGCAGATCAGGCCGAGCAGGCACAGCAGGCTGGTGGGCAGGAAGATGCCCAGGCAAAGCAGGCTGACGACGCCGTGGACGCCGAGTTTGAAGAAGTGAAAGACGACGACAAGCGATAAATCTGAAGTACATCAGGCAGTTGGAAAACGCGGGGGCATCTCCGCGTTTTCCGCGTTTAAAAACAGGGTTTTAACAGCATGGCCAAGCGCGATTATTACGAAATTCTCGGGATTTCCCGGGATGCGGACGAGAAGGAAGTCAAGCGAGCCTATCGAAAGCTCGCGATGAAGTACCACCCCGACCGTAACCCGGACGACAGGGAAGCCGAGAACAAGTTCAAAGAGGCCAGCGAAGCCTACGAAATACTGGCGGACCAGTCCAGGCGGGCGGCGTACGACCAGTTCGGTCACGCCGGCGTAGATGGTCAGGCCGGTGGTGGGTTCGGAGGCGGCGGAGCCAGCTTCTCCGACATCTTTGGTGACGTATTCGGCGATATCTTCGGTGGTGGCGGCGGCCGTGGCCGCAGCACCCGTGGCGCCGACCTGCGTTACACCCTGGAGCTGGACCTGGAAGAAGCCGTCAAAGGCAAAACCGTCCAGATCAAGATTCCCGGACATCGCGAATGTGAAGTGTGTGGCGGCAGTGGCGCCGAAAAAGGCTCCCGCCCGGAAACCTGCGGTACCTGTAAGGGTATGGGGCAGGTACGTATGCAGCAGGGCTTCTTTACCGTGCAGCAGGCGTGTCCCACCTGCCGCGGTTCTGGCCAGATCATCAAGAACCCCTGCCAGGCCTGTCATGGCCAGGGTCGGGTTCAGGAAGAAAAGACGCTCTCTGTTAAAGTGCCGCCCGGCGTGGATACCGGCGACCGTATCCGCCTGTCCGGTGAAGGCGAAATGGGGGTCGATGGCGGACCTCCCGGTGACCTGTACGTACAGATCGCCGTGCGCGAGCACTCCCTGTTCACCCGTGATGGCCGCAACCTCTACTGTGAAGTGCCCATCAGCATCGTGGATGCGACCCTCGGCGGTGAGCTGGAAGTGCCGACCCTGGATGGCCGCGTGAAGCTCAAGATTCCGCCCGAAACCCAGACCGGCAAGCTTTTCCGCCTGCGCAACAAAGGCGTTAACCCGGTTCGTGGCGGCCCCGCAGGCGACTTGCTGTGCCGGGTGATTGTGGAAACACCGGTAAACCTGACCAAGCGCCAGAAAGAGCTGCTGAATGAGTTCCAGAAGACCCTCGATGCCAGCAACGGAAGCGATCACGGCCCCAAGAAAACCTCCTGGTTTGAGGGTGTGAAGAGCTTTTTCGACGAAATGAAATTCTGACGGGCCAAGCTCTTAGGGTTCAACAAGGGTTAAAAAGGGAAAGCGAGCATGAGGGTAGCAATCATCGGCGCCGCCGGGCGCATGGGAAAAGTGCTGATCGAGGCCGTTGACGGTACCGAAGGCCTTGAACTCGGTGCCGCCGTCGTAGAGCCGGGCAGCAGTCTGATCGGTGCCGACGCCGGCGAAATGACCGGCCTTGGCAAAACCGGCGTGAAAATGGCCGGCAGCCTGGCCGACGTGAAGGATGATTTCGATGTCCTCATCGATTTCACCTTCCCGGACCTGACCCTGGAAAACGCCGAGTTCTGCAAAGCCAGTGGCAAGATGCTCATCATTGGCACCACTGGCATGTCCGACGCCGAAAAACAGCAACTGGCTCTGACTGCAGAATCCACACCCGTGGTGTTTGCGCCTAATATGAGCGTCGGCGTTAACGTCGTCCTCAATCTGCTGCGCACTGCCGCTGCGACCCTGGGTGACGACTACGACGTCGAAATCATCGAGGCCCATCACCGCCACAAGAAGGACGCTCCTTCTGGCACCGCGCTTCGGATGGGTGAGGTTGTCGCTGATGCCCTTGGTCGCGATCTGAAAGAATGTGCCGTCTATGGCCGCGAAGGTTTTACGGGTGAGCGTACTCGCAGGGAAATCGGTTTTGAAACCATCCGTGCCGGTGATGTGGTGGGCGATCACACTGTGCTGTTCGCTACCGAAGGTGAGCGCATCGAAGTGACCCACAAGGCCAGCAGCCGGATGACCTTTGCGAAGGGCGCCATGAGGGCGGCGCTCTGGCTGAAGGGTAAGCCGGCCGGACTTTATGATATGCAGGATGTTCTGGATTTGAAGTGAGGGCTTTTCCCGTGGACAAAAACCGCCATATTTTTTACAATGAGGCGGTTTAACTGCACCAAGCGTAGCTTTGAAAAACGCCCAGGGAACAAAAACCGTTCCCGGCCTACAAAAAAGCGGGACGGAGTTCTGACTCCCTCTCGCTTTTTTGCGACCTGAATTTGCGCTTGCGTTCCTGTTCGTGACGAACCGATACGCCACTCGATGAGGATACAAGCCTTGAGCACACCAGCAATCCTTGCACTCGCAGACGGAAGCCTGTTCTACGGCAGCGCCATTGGCGCTGACGGAGAAACCAGTGGTGAAGTGGTGTTCAACACCGCCATGACCGGTTACCAGGAAATCCTGACCGACCCGTCCTATTCCCGCCAGATCGTCACCCTGACATACCCGCATATCGGCAACACCGGTGTGAACGAAGAAGACGTCGAGTCAGATCGCATCCAGGCCGCCGGCCTGATCATCCGGGATCTGCCGCTGCTGGCCAGCAACTGGCGCAACAAGGGAAATCTGGACGACTACCTGCGAAGCAACAACATTGTTGGGATCGCCGGCATTGATACCCGCCGCCTGACCCGGATCCTGCGGGACAGGGGCTCCCAGAACGGCGCCATCGTGGCTGGCGAAAACGCGACTGCCGAGCGCGCACTGGAGCTGGCCAAAGCCTTCCCCGGCCTCAAGGGCATGGATCTGGCGAAAGAAGTCACCTCCGACAGGATCCGGTCCTGGAGTGAGACCGAGTGGACCCTGGGCGAGGGCTACGGTGAGCGGAAAGAAGCAAGGTTCAAGGTGGTTGCCTGGGATTACGGTGTAAAGCTGAACATCCTGCGCATGCTCGCGTCCCGTGACTGCGACATCACCGTAGTGCCGGCCCAGACCCCGGCCTCGGAAGTGCTGGCGATGAATCCGGACGGTGTGTTCCTGTCCAATGGCCCGGGGGATCCCGAGCCCTGCGATTACGCCATCACTGCCATTAAAGAAGTGCTGGAAACCGACATCCCGGTCTTTGGTATCTGCCTGGGCCACCAGCTCCTGGCCCTCGCCAGCGGCGCCAAAACCATGAAGATGGGCCACGGCCACCACGGTGCCAACCATCCGGTACAGGACCTGGTCCAAGGCACAGTGATGATCACCAGCCAGAACCACGGCTTTGCCGTGGATGAGGCAACACTGCCTGCCAATCTGGAGGCGACTCACAAGTCCCTGTTCGATGGCACATTGCAGGGCATCCGCCGGACCGATAAGCCGGCCTACAGCTTCCAGGGACACCCGGAAGCCAGCCCCGGTCCTCATGACGTGGCGCCCCTGTTCGACGAGTTTATCCGCCTGATGGAGACGCGATCTGCCTGAGGCTGATCGCCACGGAAAACTCACGGGCGCCGCGTGTTGCGCTGCCAGAATTCAACAGTTGCTGACAGGTATACCAAGACATGCCAAAACGTACCGACATCCAAAGCATCCTGATCCTGGGCGCCGGCCCCATCGTGATCGGGCAGGCGTGCGAGTTTGATTACTCCGGAGCCCAGGCCTGCAAGGCGCTGCGCGAAGAGGGTTACCGGGTGATCCTGGTTAACTCCAACCCGGCGACCATCATGACCGACCCGGTGATGGCCGATGCCACCTACATTGAGCCGATCACCTGGAAAACCGTTGAAAAGATCATCGAGAAAGAGCAGCCGGATGCACTGCTGCCCACCATGGGTGGCCAGACTGCGCTGAACTGCGCGCTGGATCTGGAAAGGCAGGGCATCCTGGAAAAGCACGGCGTGGAAATGATCGGTGCCAACGCCGATACCATCGACAAGGCTGAGGACCGCGATCGCTTTGACAAGGCCATGAAAAAAATCGGCCTGGAGTGTCCGCGCGCGACCATCGCCCACACCATGGCGGAAGCCTGGGAAGTGGCAGACGACATCGGTTTCCCCTGCATTATCCGCCCATCCTTCACCATGGGCGGCTCCGGCGGCGGTATTGCCTACAACCGCGACGAATTCGAGGAAATCTGTACCCGTGGTCTGGACCTGTCCCCGACCAACGAGCTGCTGATCGACGAATCCCTGATCGGCTGGAAAGAGTACGAGATGGAAGTTGTCCGCGACAAGAACGACAACTGCATCATCGTCTGTGCCATCGAGAACTTCGATGCCATGGGCGTGCACACCGGTGATTCCATTACCGTGGCCCCGGCCCAGACCCTGACCGACAAGGAATACCAGATCATGCGGAACGCCTCCCTGGCGGTGCTGCGTGAGATCGGTGTGGAAACCGGTGGCTCCAACGTCCAGTTCGGCATCAACCCGGACACCGGCCGCATGGTGGTGATCGAGATGAACCCGCGGGTGTCCCGTTCTTCCGCCCTGGCCTCCAAGGCCACCGGCTTCCCGATCGCCAAGGTCGCCGCCAAGCTGGCGGTGGGCTACACCCTGGACGAGCTGCGCAACGAAATCACCGGTGGCGTCACCCCGGCCTCGTTCGAGCCCAGCATCGACTACGTGGTCACCAAGATTCCCCGGTTTACCTTCGAGAAATTCCCCCAGGCCGACGCCCGCCTGACCACCCAGATGAAATCCGTGGGTGAGGTTATGGCCATTGGCCGGACCTTCCAGGAATCTCTGCAGAAAGCCCTGCGCGGGCTGGAAGTGGGCTCTGAAGGCTTTGATGAGAAACTTGAGGACCTGGATTCCGAAAACTCCCGGGAAACCCTGACCCGTGAACTGAACGTGCCCGGTGCCGACCGGATCTGGTACATTGGGGATGCCTTCCGCGCCGGCCTGAGCGTAGATGATGTCTTCCAGCACACCCACGTGGACCCCTGGTACCTGGTGCAGATCGAGGACCTGATCAAGGAAGAGCAGGCGCTCAAGAGTGCCGGCAAGGCCGACATCGACCAGGCCACCCTGTTCCGCCTCAAGCGCAAGGGCTTCTCCGACGCTCGCCTGGCCAGGCTGCTGGGCATCTCCGAAGTGAGCCTGCGCAAGCTGCGTCACGAGCTGGACATCCGTCCGGTGTACAAGCGGGTGGACACCTGCGCCGCGGAATTCGCCTCCGACACCGCCTACATGTACTCCACCTATGAGGAAGAGTGCGAGGCGGATGCCAGTGATCGCGAAAAGATCGTGGTGATCGGTGGCGGCCCGAACCGGATCGGTCAGGGTATCGAGTTCGATTACTGCTGTGTTCACGCGGCCCTGGCCATGCGTGAGGACGGCTATGAAACCATCATGATCAACTGCAACCCGGAGACCGTGTCCACCGACTACGACACCTCCGATCGGTTGTACTTCGAGCCGATCACCCTGGAAGACGTGCTGGAAATCATCCACGTTGAAAAACCCAAGGGTGTGATTGTCCAGTACGGCGGCCAGACTCCGCTGAAGCTGGCCCGTGGCCTGGAGGCGGCCGGCGTGCCCATTACTGGCACCAGCCCGGACGCCATCGACCGCGCCGAGGACCGGGAGCGGTTCCAGCAGATGATCACCCGCCTGGGCCTGAAGCAGCCGGAAAACGCCACCGTGCGCAGCCACGAGGAAGGCATTCTGGCGGCCCGTGAAATCGGCTACCCGCTGGTGGTGCGTCCGTCCTACGTGCTGGGCGGCCGGGCCATGGAGATCGTCTACGACGAGGAAGAACTGGTGCGCTACATGCGCAACGCGGTTCTGGTCTCCAACGATAGCCCGGTGCTGCTGGATCACTTCCTGAATGCCGCCATCGAGGTGGACATTGACGCCATCTGCGACGGCAAGGACGTGGTCATCGGTGGCATCATGCAGCACATCGAACAGGCCGGCGTACACTCCGGCGACTCCGCCTGTTCGCTGCCGCCGTACACCCTGTCCCAGCAGGTTCAGGACGAGATGCGCGACGCGGTCAGGAAGATGGCCATCGAGCTGGATGTGGTGGGCCTGATGAATGTCCAGCTGGCCTGGCAGGACGGCGAGATCTACGTGATCGAGGTCAACCCGCGCGCGTCCCGGACTGTGCCCTTTGTGTCCAAGGCCATTGGTGTGTCCCTGGCCAAGGTGGCGGCCCGGGTGATGGCGGGCAGGACCCTGAAGGAACTGGAGTTCACCCAGGAAATCATCCCGCGCTACTACGCGGTGAAGGAATCGGTATTCCCGTTCAACAAGTTCCCGGCGGTGGATCCGATCCTCGGGCCGGAAATGAAGTCGACCGGTGAGGTCATGGGCCTGGGTGACAGCTTTGATGAGGCCTTTGCCAAGGCCGCCCTCGCGATCGGCGATCGCTTGCCGACCAAGGGAACTGCGTTCATGTCGGTGCGCGACGTGGATAAGCCGGGCGCCGCGAAAGTTGCCCGTGATCTGGTTGAGGCCGGTTTCAAGGTGATTGCTACTACCGGTACCGCCAAGGCCCTGAAAGAGGCCGGAATTGAGGTTGACCGGGTGAACAAGGTCCGTGAAGGTCGTCCGCACATCGTGGATGCCATCAAGAACGGTCAGGTTCAGCTGATCATCAATACCACCGAAGGTCGCAAGGCGATTTCCGACTCGGCCCAGATCCGCCAGTCGGCATTGCAGACCAAGGTAACCTACACAACGACACTGGCGGGCGGCGAAGCCTTCTGCCGGGCCATCAAGTTCGGCCCGGAGCGCACTGTACGCCGCCTTCAGGATCTTCACGCAGGAAAGTGAGACTATGGCTGACAGAGTACCGATGACAAAGGAGGGGGAGAGCCGCCTCCGCCAGGAACTTCAGAAGCTGAAGTCCGAAGATCGTCCCCGGGTGATTGCGGCCATTGCCGACGCCCGTGAGCACGGCGACCTGAAAGAAAACGCGGAATACCATGCCGCCCGGGAGCAGCAAAGCTTTATCGAGGGCCGTATCCAGGAAATCGAGGGCAAGCTGTCGGGCGCCCAGGTGATTGATGTCACCGCCATGGAGAACACCGGAAAGGTGATTTTTGGCACCACTGTCCATCTGCTCAACATGGACACGGATGAGCAAGTCATCTACAAAATCGTTGGTGAGGACGAAGCCGACATCAAGGCAGGGAAGTTGTCGATTTCCTCACCCATCGCCCGGGCCCTTGTTGGCAAGAGTGAAGGTGACGTGGTCGCGATTCGCGTGCCCTCTGGTACCGTGGAATACGAGATCGAGGAAGTCGAATACGTCTGATCACCCGGTGCGGTGAACATGGGGTCAGATGAAAGCTTTCATCTGACCCCATGTTCACGTTTCCTGCTTCCCGGGCGTCGGATCAGTGCTTGTGGCGCAGTAGGTTGGACAGCTTGGGGTTGGGTTTCTTCGCGCGGCGCAGGATCACGGCGATTTTGCCGATGGTCTGGACCAGCTCGGCGCCGGAACTCTCGCAAAGTGCCGCGATGGCTTCCTGCCTTGCTTCGCGATCCTGGTTTGCCACCTTGATCTTGATCAGCTCGTGATCATTCAGGGCGCGCTCCAGTTCTTCCTGCAGCCCCTCCGACAGACCTTTGTCGCCAACGATGATGACCGGCTTCAGATTGTGGGCAATGGCCCGGTATTCCCGGCGCTGTTCCGGTGAAAGACTCATGATGTAATCTCTTTATCGATGCAATTAACAAAAGGTCAGCGGCACATGCGCAGACTTGAACGTATAATCGAAGGATTGTAACAGATCGTCTTGCCGTAAAAATGGCCGTTAACATGTATTGAAGTTATTGAAGTGGTCGCTGGCAGGCCGAAGGAACAAATTGATCGACTCTGGGTCAAAAAGTACCAGGAAGTTGGGGGGTGGTCTGGTGTCGCTGTTGTAATTTCAGATATGGCGCCCACTATGAATGGTATGGCCGCTTTTCATCGGAAAATCTGTATGTCCCGTGTGGCCGATACGGATGGGCCGTTTCTGGTGGACGGGCGTACAATTGGTGTAAGGTGTCTGAAAAGGGTGCTTTCGAAAAGCTAACCCTTCAATTCACAGGTGATGATCCTTGAACGATATGGCAAAAAATCTGGTTCTCTGGCTAATTATAGCCGCCGTGCTGCTGATGGTGTTTCAGAATTTCTCTCCCACCACCACCGGCCAACAAGTCAATTATTCCCAGTTTGTGGAGATGGTCCAGCAAGGGCAGGTCCGTCAGGTCACAATCGATGGGCTGGAGGTTCAGGGTACCCGTGGTGACGGCTCCCAGTTCCAGACAATCCGTCCGCAGGTGTCTGACAACAAGCTGATGGACGATCTTCTCGCGAACAACGTTGAGGTTATCGGTAAGCAGCCTGAGCGCCAGAGCCTGTGGACACAGTTGCTGGTGGCTGCGTTCCCGATACTGATCATCATCGCGCTGTTTGTCTTCTTCATGCGCCAGATGCAGGGAGGTGGCGGCGGCAAAGGCCCCATGTCCTTCGGCAAGAGCAAGGCCCGTCTGATGAGTGAAGATCAGATCAAGACAACCTTCGGTGACGTGGCCGGCGTTGATGAGGCCAAGGAAGACGTCAAAGAACTGGTGGACTTCCTGCGGGATCCCAGCAAATTCCAGCGTCTTGGCGGCAGCATTCCCAAAGGCGTTCTGATGGTGGGTCAGCCGGGCACTGGTAAAACCCTGCTCGCCAAAGCCATTGCCGGTGAAGCCAAGGTGCCGTTCTTTTCCATCTCCGGTTCCGACTTCGTGGAAATGTTCGTGGGCGTGGGTGCATCCCGTGTTCGCGACATGTTCGAGCAGGCCAAAAAGCAGAGCCCGTGCATCATCTTTATCGACGAGATTGATGCGGTCGGTCGTCATCGTGGCGCCGGTATGGGTGGTGGTCATGATGAGCGCGAGCAGACCCTGAACCAGTTGCTGGTTGAGATGGACGGCTTTGAAGGCAACGAAGGCGTTATCGTCATCGCCGCCACCAACCGTCCGGACGTTCTGGACCCCGCGCTGTTGCGCCCGGGCCGTTTCGACCGCCAGGTGGTCGTTGGCCTGCCGGATATCATCGGCCGCGAGCAGATCCTCAAGGTGCACATGAAGAAGGTGCCCCTGGCGGATGGCGTAGAACCGGCTCTGATTGCCCGTGGTACACCCGGATTCTCCGGTGCTGACCTGGCCAACCTGGTGAATGAAGCTGCCCTGTTTGCGGCGCGTCGTGACCAGCGCCTGGTTTCCATGGAAGAGTTCGAGCTGGCCAAAGACAAGATCATGATGGGCGCCGAGCGTAAGTCCATGGTCATGAGTGAGAAGGAAAAGCGGAACACGGCTTACCATGAATCTGGCCATGCCATTGTCGGCCGGCTGATGCCGGAGCATGACCCGGTTTACAAGGTCAGCATTATTCCTCGCGGCCGTGCGCTGGGTGTGACCATGTTCCTCCCTGAAGAGGATAAGTACAGCCACAGCAAGCGTTTCCTGATCAGCTCCATCTGCAGTCTTTTCGGTGGCCGTGTTGCCGAAGAGCTGACCCTTGGGTTTGATGGCGTTACCACCGGTGCATCCAATGATATCGAGCGGGCGACCAGCCTGGCCCGCAACATGGTGACCCGCTGGGGGCTGTCCGAAAAGCTTGGGCCGCTTCAGTACGACACTGACAGCGAAGAGCCGTTCCTCGGCATGTCCGCCGGCCAGTCCCAGACGGTGTACTCGCCGGAAACGGCCCAGCGGATTGACGAAGAAGTCCGCAACATCATTGACACCTGCTACGAAAAGGCCAGGCAGATTCTGATCGATAACCGCGACAAGCTCGACATGATGGCCGATGCGCTGATCAAGTACGAAACCATCGATCGTCACCAGATCGACGACATCATGGAGGGCCGAACACCTCGTCCGCCGAAAGGTTGGGGAGACAGTGGTCCCGCAGGTGGTGTGAAAGTCGATGAGCCTGAAGTGGCGCCGGAGCCCAAGGCTTCCGATGACGGTCGTCATCCGGGTGTCGGCCGACCTGCCGGAGAGCATTGACTCTGCCGGCCAGGAAACCCCTGTAGCTCCCAGCGCCGCCCGGATCCCGGGCGGCGTTTGTTTTGGTGCGCCAGGCATGGCGCGTAGCGCCTTGACGGGCGCTGTTCCGGTACAGGTGGTGCTGGCCGGATGACTTGGGGGTGCAAGTCCCCTGTGGGCCCGGTAAGGGGAACCACTAGCCGGACGGCAAGGGTGTCCATC
>NZ_JBSXNZ010000050.1:0-110474 GCF_056857895.1 Marinobacter sp. B-21 | reverse complement strand
CCCGAGCTGGCCGTTTTTCGTCGCCGCCTGGCGAGCGCTTCGCAACGGAGTGCTCAACATGGCCGTGCTCGTGGTCCTGTCCGTGGGCACGGGGTATCTGTTCAGCGTCGGCGCGACCTTTTTCTTTCCCAGTGTTCAGTTTTACGAAGCGGTGGCGGTGCTTCTGGTCTTTATCCTGCTCGGCCACTGGCTGGAGATGCGTGCCCGTGCCGGGGCCTCAAATGCCATTCGCTCGCTGATGGATCTTGCTCCGCCCATGGCGAATGTACTGCGCGACGGGCGCGAAACCGAGGTTCCCACCTCCGACGTTCTCAAGGACGACGTCGTCGTTATCCGGCCCGGTAATAAGATCCCCGTTGACGGTGAAGTCCTGGAAGGCGAGTCGCAGGTTGATGAATCCATGCTGACCGGGGAATCCATGCCGGTGGCCAAGAAGCCCGGCGATGCGGTGATCGGTGCGACCATCAACAAAAGCGGAAGTTTCAAATACCGCGCAACCAAGGTTGGTGCCGACACAGCGCTTGCGCAGATCGTCAAGCTTGTGCAGGAGGCACAGAACTCCAAGGCCCCGGCGCAGCTGCTTGCCGACAAGGCGTCCCAATGGCTGGTGCTGATCGCGGTCGTCATTGGTCTTGCGACCTTCGCGGCCTGGTTCTGGTGGATAGGTCAGCCGCTGCTTTTCGCCCTGACGCTGACCATCACGGTCTTCGTTATTGCCTGTCCCGACGCGCTCGGGCTTGCCACGCCGATGGCAGTCATGGTGGGTACCGGCCTGGGCGCCATGAACGGGATTCTGTTCAAGAACGCCGGCGCGCTGGAGGAGGCGACGAAGCTCGACATGGTGGTCTTTGACAAGACCGGGACACTGACGATGGGCGAGCCCGAGGTGGTCGAGGTGGTTGCCGCTTCCGATGTGACGGTTGATGAGGTTCTCGCGCTGGCGGCCACTGTGGAACAGGGCTCCGATCATCCGCTGGCGCAGGCGATTTCGAAGCGTGCGGCAGATCTGGAGGTGCAGACATTGTCCGGCTTCCAGAACATCGAAGGCAAAGGTGCGCAGGCCGAAATCGGGGGCCGGGAGGTTCTTCTGGGCAACCGTCGTCTGATGGACGAACGCCAGGTTGCGATGAATGGTCTGGATTCCGAGGCTCAGCGGCTCCAGGGGGCCGGGCAGACGGTCGTGCACATCGCGCACGGGGGCCAGTTGGTTGGCCTGATCGCCATTGCGGATGCCCCGCGACCGACGGCTGCGGCAATGGTAGCCAAGTTGCGTGAACGAGGCGTCGAGGTTGCCATGCTGACCGGGGACAATAAGGCGACCGCCGACCGGATCGCGGCGAGCCTTGGCATCACCACCGTTCTCGCCGATGTCCTGCCGGGGCAAAAAGCAGACAAGGTAAAAGAGCTGCAAGGCCAGGGCAAGCGAGTGGGCATGGTCGGCGACGGCGTCAATGACGCCCCGGCGCTGACACAGGCCGACGTAGGCTTCGCGATTGGCGCCGGCACGGACGTTGCCATCGAAAGTGCCGACGTGGTGCTGATGAAAAGCGACCCTTACGACGTTGTGGGGGCGATTGAGCTGTCACGGGCGACGCTGCGGAAGATGTACCAGAATCTGTTTTGGGCAGTTGCCTACAATGTGATTGCCTTTCCGGTGGCCGCTGGCCTGTTCTACCCCTTTGTCATCAGCCCGGAAGTGGCGGCGCTGGCCATGTCGGGGAGTTCGGTCCTGGTTGCCGTGAATGCGATGTTGCTTAAGCGGACGCGGCTGGAGGGTATCCATGCAGCGGTAAGCTAAGCCCCGGTCTACGTGGACTCGTTTAAAGCCACTTGCGTAGCAGCAGGCCAAGCGTGTCATACACACCTTTTATGAATCCGCGGTGTTTCCAGGTGATGCCAGTGATTTCACTGGCATCCTGCAAGTCAGTTATGAACTCGTTTCTTAACTGGTCATTCAAGGCTTCGTTTGTGGAGATCAGCGTCAGTTCATAGTTAATAAACAAACTTCTGTAGTCGAAGTTCGCGGTCCCTATGCTGCCCCAGGCATCGTCAACGAGCAGTACTTTGGAATGCAATAGCCGGGGTGTGTACTCGAATATGCGAACGCCGTGCTCCAACAGTTCTCCGTAAATGGCGCGGGCGGCCCATTGTGCGGGGGTCGAGTCGGTCTTTTCGGTGGTCAGAATCCGCACATCGACCCCCCGGCGGGCCGCGAGAACAAGTAGTTTGCGTAATCCACGATCCGGAACGAAATAGGGCGTCGCCAGCCAGATTTTGTCCGATGCTCCGGCCAGTTGCTCTTTGATGGCACACCGCAACTGGACACGACAGGTGCGTGTTGTATTGGGAATGATCCGGCTGTCGCTGACTGTGTGACTGCCCGGGTTCCATTGCGTGTCACCGCACCAGAAGGCGTTGAACAGAGCGTCAGCCTCTGTGGCCAGAGGCCCGTTGATGCAGACATGCATGTCGCGCCATCGCTGGGGGCCGTAAAAGCGCCTTGAACCCTTGCGGTGAATGTTGAACCCGCCGATATACGCCGTTTCACCATCAATGACCAGCAGTTTACGATGATCGCGACGGTTATAGCGCATCGGTTGCCGCCAGCTCCAGCGGTGAAAGCGCTGCAGGCGGACGCCGGCGGCCCTGAGCTGGCGCCGGTGCTGCCGCGTAAGGACGCCGCTTGAGCCCAGCGCGTCAACGTGAATGCGAACGTCGAGGCCGTGGCGGGACTGCTTCATCAGTTCATCGAGCAGCTCAGCCCCCACCTCGTCCGCCGCCAGGATATACGAAGCGAGAAAGATACGCTGGCTGGCGGTACGGATCGAGCGGGCCATCTCCGCATAGAGTTGGTCTCCCTCACCGAACAGCCTGAACACATCCTTCACGGCCCCGCTCTCGGGTTCACAGGCAGCATCGCCGGGGTTGCCGTTCATATCTATAAGCCAAAAGAGCCGATACCCAGGCTGTCATTGGTGTTTCTGATCGACGTTTCCCCATCGTGTTCGGCCCCGGTAAGTGCGCGTATGGCATCGATGGTTTCCGGAACAACAATCGCCTGGTTGTCGACCATATAGGCATAGAACAGCTCATTGCCCTGCACCTTGAGCATGTCTTCCCAAAGTGCGACTTCATACAGGCTGTCGTGAGGCCGGCCAAGGTCGGCCATCAATTCCTTGACGCTGTTGATCGCGCTGAGCCCGTCACTGATCCGGATAAGGGCGATGCGGGAGGAAGTGCGAAACGCGTCGAGCACTTCGTCCCTGCTCGCATCACGTGTCAGTTGTACCGACCAGTAGTGCAGGTGGGCCAGTGTCTCCGGAACCTTGACCGCCATGGTTACCACATCCAGGTCCGGGTCGACACTTTGGGCATCCGGGCCCTGGTGACTGGGAATCTCCGGCTCTGGCACGACCGTATTCATGATCCCGCCCTGATGGCTCTCCCAGGGATCGGTGGCCCGGCGCAGAAGGGTTCCCCGTGCCCGGTCCAGCAGCCCGTGGCGTTTGAGCGCTGACAGGGTACGAATGATCGACGTCGTGTTGCACGATACAACGCGCGTGCAGTCACGGCCGACAGCGCTGGCGTAGTTGGCCTCGGCAACGAATGAATGGCCCGTGCTTTCATGTTTCTCGCCGCCATGAACGATGTACTTGATGCCGAGCTGCCGGTAGGTTTCGATGTTCTTGCTGGCCAGGTGTTTCGGTGTACAGTCCACCACGATGTCAGCGGCCTCAAGCAGGTCGTCAAGCGTGCCGGAGACATCAAGCCCTGCGGCCCTCATGCCGGTGGCATGCTCCGGAGTGGCGCCGTAAAGCGAGTATCCCTTGTGCAGGGCGGCCCGTGGCCGCCAGTCCGTGGCAATGTCAGCCACGCCGGCCAGGGCCATGTCTTTCTGTACGGCAACGGCGTCAGCTACCCGTTTGCCAATAACGCCATAGCCATTGATGGCGACCCGAATAATTCCCTGAACGGCCATATTTGCCCCCCGGTTTCCTGAAAAAGAGTGAACGATCCTGCCAAATCCCCAGTGTAACCACAGTATAGGCGAAGGCTGAATTTCAACTGAACATCCCTGTGAATATGTATCTTGGTGCACTGGCAGTTGCGAAAAGTTGATGCCAGTCAAAAAAGAAATGGCGCTAAAGTCCTTTTCAGGTTCAGTTCAGTCTGGTGTAGTGGGATGATAAACCAGCATGCGGCAATTCCATTACCGGGAGCCAGGTCGAACACTGTGTGGCTGGCCTGGAACAAACGAAAGGATGAACGGACGATGTCTGCAAAACATAATAGCGCTCGTGACGAGAATGACGAGAATACTGTAGCCGGAGAAGCAGGGGGGAAGTATACCTGCCCGATGCATCCGGAGGTGGTATCCGACGAGCCGGGAGACTGCCCCAAATGCGGAATGCACCTTGTGCCTATGGAGCAGGCCGGAACGAGCTCCCATTCCGGTCATTCGCACCATCATTCCGGTCATTCGCACCAGTGTTCCGGAGAGCATGAAAAACCGTCAGGTGATGACCGGAAATATGATCGCGTGCCGCCTGGATATTCGGGTGTGGTCTACACCTGTCCCATGCACCCTCAGGTGCGCCAGACCAAGCCCGGCGCCTGTCCTATCTGTGGCATGGGGCTGGAAACGGAGTCTGCCGCCGTTGACGATGAGGGTCCTAACCCCGAGCTGGTGGACTTTTCCCACCGTTTCTGGGTTGCCCTGGTCTTTACGGTCCCCCTGCTGATTCTGACCATGACCCCCTATGTTGGCATCATGGCCGTTCGCGAATTCTTTGGTGAGCGGGCCTCGCTCTGGATTGAGCTCGTGATCGCCACGCCCGTGATTCTCTGGTCCGGCTGGCCCTTCTTTGTCCGGGGCTACAATTCGTTTCGCACAATGAACCTGAACATGTTCAGCCTTATTGGCATGGGGGTCGGGGCGGCCTACATCTTCAGCATCGTGGCGGTGCTCCTGCCAGGGATCTTCCCGGAAGGCTTCCGGGACTCCGAGGGTAACGTTGGCGTTTATTTTGAGGCGGCAGCCGTTATTGTCACGCTGGTCCTGCTGGGCCAGGTGATGGAGCTGAAGGCTCGTGAGGGCACCGGCAAAGCCATTCGGGCGCTGCTGGATATGGCCGCGAAAACGGCGCGCGTGATCCGGCCCGATGGCACCGAGGAAGAGGTCGCTCTGGAGGATGTGAAGGTCGGTGATCATCTGCGGGTACGCCCCGGTGACAAGGTGCCGGTGGATGGTGTGGTTGTTGAAGGCCGGTCTTCCATCGATGAATCAATGATTTCCGGGGAGCCGGTTCCGGTGGAGAAGGTCGACGGTGACAAGGTAACCGGGGCCACCATCAACGGCACCGGAAGTCTGGTGATGGAGGCGACCCGGGTGGGGGCGGATACCACGCTTAGCCAGATCGTCGAAATGGTCGCTAATGCCCAGCGCAGCCGTGCGCCTATCCAGAAGTTTGCCGATATGGTGGCTGGCAAGTTCGTACCGGCCGTGATTGCCGTGGCGGCCCTGGCCTTTGTGGCGTGGGCCATCTGGGGGCCGGCGCCGGCTCTGTCTTACGCGCTCGTGTCCGCCGTGGCGGTTCTCATCATTGCCTGTCCCTGCGCACTGGGGCTGGCCACACCCATGTCGATCATGACAGCAACGGGGCGAGGCGCCCAGGTGGGTGTGCTGATCAAGAACGCCGAAGCCCTGGAGCGTTTTGCCAAGGTGGACACCCTGATTGTCGATAAAACCGGCACCCTGACAGAAGGCAAGCCAAAGCTGGTGGCCGTGCTGCCGGAATCGGATCATGACGAGACCGAGGTCCTGAGGCTGGCGGCCACGCTGGAGAAGGGGTCGGAGCACCCGCTTGCCGAAGCCATTGTCTCTGGTGCCGAGGCGCGCAATGTGACACTCGGCAAGGCTGACGACTTTGAGGCGGTCACGGGCAAAGGGGTTAAAGGGGTTGTTGATGGCAAGCCGGTGGCACTGGGCAATGCCAGGCTGCTGGAGGAACTGGGGCTGGACGGCGGCCATCTGATGGAGGTTGCCAATGCCAGGCGCGACGAGGGTGAAACGGTTATGTTTGTGGTGCTTGACGGCGCCGTTGCGGGCCTTGTAAGCGTTGCCGATCCCGTCAAGGAAACAACGCCGGCCGCGCTGAGGGCGCTACATGCCGCGGGATTCCGCGTCATTATGGCAACGGGTGACAATGAGCGCACCGCGAAGGCAGTGGCGGGCAAACTCGGTATTGATGAGATTCGCGCCGATGTGCTGCCAGAAGATAAGGCCAGCATCATTCGCGAGCTTCAGAGCCAGGGACGCAAGGTGGCGATGGCAGGGGATGGGGTCAATGACGCGCCTGCCCTGGCCCAGGCCGATGTTGGTATTGCAATGGGAACCGGTGCGGATGTCGCCATTGAGAGCGCGGGCTTTACCCTGGTCAAGGGCAACCTCGACGGCATTGTCCGGGCCAGGCGGCTGTCCCGGGCGACGATGCGCAATATCAAACAGAACCTGTTTTTCGCGCTGATCTATAATGGTGCGGGCGTACCGATAGCGGCGGGCGTGCTCTATCCATTCTTTGGCATCCTGGTAGGGCCTATCTTTGCCGCCTTCGCAATGAGTGCGTCCTCTTTGTCAGTGGTGATGAACTCCCTGCGTTTGCGTCGCGAGAAAATCTAGGGGGGCTGAAAAGCCCCCCAACCTTATTCTCACTGGGTGAAGACTGACTGAGAGGTAATCTTCACACCTGAAAGACCGGTGCGAACCCACCTCCGGGCGTGCGGAAGTTGGTTGTCTGACCCTGATATATACGTGCAGCGGCAAGCAGACTTTTGCCAGCGTATGTGTACAGGCGAATGTCGACTTTTCTGGTGGCCACGGCATCGTCAATTCTCAGGGTTCGTTCTCCTGCGGGAACCAGGTCCTGTGCGATATAACCGCCATTCAGAATGTTTTCGAAAACGCGCCGGGTCACTTTGTCGCCCCGGTAGACGCCCTTGCTGCCATGGCCCGCAACCGGCTTGAAGAACAGTTGGCGCCTGGCACTCCACAACTCAGCCGCGTCATTCCTCGAAACCTGCCTGGTTCTCGGCACGGCCCTCTCCAGATAGTCTGCATCCGCCTCATTTAGCCCCCAGTCCCGTAGCGACTGGGGAGCGGATAGCAGGGTCAGGTTTCGCTTGTCAGCCAGCACGGCGTGCACATGGGGGTTGGGTGTTACCACCGCCGCGCCGTCCAGATACGCATGCCTGAGCGTCGCATGGGACGGGGCGTCCAGTGCGAAATCCACCAGCCGGTTGTACACCATGTCAATGGGCTTGCCACAGGCTGTCAACGTGCCGCTGGCATACTCAAGCTCCGAGGGATCGAGTATCAACGTCTCAATTCCTTTCGCCTGGAGAAGCTGTTGGGCCAACCGGAACTCGGGGAACATAAACTGGGTCTTCGGGGCATCATCCACAATGGCCAGGCGGCTGGGTACGGAATTGGCATGCTGTCTTTGCCACTCCCGGCTGAACATTGTGAACACCGCGTCCTCGAACCCATCGAGCGCCCGATGGGTTGCGGCGGTCGGTTGAGATGGGTCACAGCATCGGTGCTGGGCCCTCGCCAGCACAACGTTCAGAAACGCACCGCCGGCATTGGTGTTGATCTCGATCAGCCGGGGGCCGTCGGGGCCCAGATGAAAGTCATAGCCCATGAACGCCCCTATGGGGCCGGGATCGAAGCGTGCGATTTCCGGTGCCCAGGACAGTACACGCTCAAGGTACGACGGAAGTTCGGTGGCTGATTCGATCGCCTGAACGATCCGTTCCATCGTCGCTATGTCGGCCCGGGGGACGAAAACCGGTGTGTTTGAAAAAAGATGGTGGAGTTCGGAGACCGTGGATGGTTCGTTTCCAGCGTCCGCCAACTGAGTCAGCAGGCTTTTGTCGAGGGCTTTGCGGTCGAGAGTGACGCAGTAGCACTGTTGGTTAAGTCGATCCGCGTGGGTATTGGCCGTCCGTTGGTAACCGTGGGTCGAGTCTTGCATCTGGAGCCCGTAGCTGAGGTGGGTTGTTCGGCGTGTGGAAGCGGGTGTCAGTTATCATAAACGGTCTGGACTATAGTGTCGGCATTAATCCTCGTCAAACAGATGCCAGACAACGGTTTTTAGGTCTGTTTCAGTTTACAGTTTGAGCTTTCTTTGCTATACCTCTGACAGGCTGGAGAATTCGGCCGTTACCAGATAACAAAATCTCATATAAAAAATCTCGTATAAAGAGACGTCGGAGGAACAATGAAAATAACAGGAAAACGCATCGGTCAGGGGTGTTTGGGCGCGTTGCTCGCCGTAAATGGGGTTCCCGCTGCCATGGCTTTGGAAGTGCCCACGTCATCGGGCGTGAAACTGGACATAATTACCCAGGGCAAGTTTCAGCCAACTTACTTTTCCAACTTTGATATGGACAGCAGTAAGGAGGATGGTGCCACGGGGACGTCTGCCGGTGCTGTTCAGGTGGGCGATGAGCACGTCAGGGCGGAAGTGAGGCTTGGTGTTGTCGCCACCGGTAAGAACTGGACCGGGAAGCTACTCCTTGAAAACGACTTTGCCCTGGACGCCAATTCCGTTGACCGTGCATACCGTGGTGAGCGGTTTGGCCTGGAGCAGGCTTACTTTACCTATACCTTTGATCCGGCCTTCACCGTTCAGGGTGGCTGGACCTTCAAGAATCTCGACATGGCCTCCGGGGGGCTGCTGTACGGCGACGACCACCCGCTGTTCGGCGCCACCGGAAAGACCTCCTGGGGCGGTTACGACATTTACTGGATGCCAATCAACGATGGGTTGATCTCGCGGACAAATCCGACTCCTACCATAGCTCAGGTTAACGGGCAGGAGGACTGGGATGTCTATGCCTCGAAGTTTGATATCGACCTGGGGGGTGGCAGTCGAATCTCGCCAATCCTGACGTTTAGTGATAATCAGCAGCAGAACGCCGTGGCGACCTATTTCGGTGTGGAGTACATTGGCAATATCGGAGCCCTGAAAATCCGCGCCGAAGTGCTAGGGGTAACGGGAAGCTTCAATGGCGGGTCATCCACGCTTGAGAATGGTACAGTGGTTGATAATTCCAACTCTGACATCAGCGCCTTTGCGGGTTACGCGAGCGTCGAGTACCCGGTTAGTGAAGCCTTCAATCCCTTTATCGCACTCCGGGTGGCGAGCGGGGATGACGATCCGACCGACAACGACGTAGAAGGCTGGTTGGGGATTACCGATATTGGCCGGTATTCGCCGCTGATCGGTATCGATGGTCAGTTCATGGGCTGGCAGCCTAACTCCAACCGGGCTATTGCCTCGGGTCTCTTTGGTGTGGCCCTTGATCAGGCCGGTCCTGGAGGAGCGGGTTACGGTGGTATATCCAACGCGGGTACCGGTAACAACCCGGGGCAGATCATGCTGTCGTTCGGAAGCTCCGGCAACCTTGCGGCAATCTCGCCGAAGCTGTCCTACCAGGCGCAGATCTTCCCGATGTGGTACCAGCAGACCGGGGGGCTTGAATCGCTCAGCACCGCCAGTGGCTCGGTGGACAGTTTCGCCGGTACCGAGCTGGACGTAGCCGTGAAATACCAGGCCAATGAGTACTTTGCGCCAAGGCTGGTGCTTTCCAGCTTCCTGCCGGGTAAGGGCGTTGAGGATGCGACCGGTGGAGATGATGCGGCCTATGTCGCAATGCTTGAGCTTAACTGGAATTACTAAAAGCTAGAGAGATTTTGTCAATTTATCGCAAAACGATTGAGGCCCGCCGTAACCGGCGGCCTCAATTTCTTTTTTTAAGGGGCATATTGTGAAACGAGTTCTGGCCTTTCTTGTCTTTTTATTCGTGTTGCCGAATGCCCTGGCCGAGGGCTACGACCTTCCTCTGGATTCACTGTCGGAATGGACTGGAAAAAAAGCCATTAGTGTTGTTTCGAATGTGCCGGATCTGGATAAAGATACAGAATTCCTGGCGCTGTTGGGGCGCCTTAGTGTTAGGGGGTTTGATGTTAATTTCGGTCGTTCCGGATTTTCCGATGAAGGGCTTGTTCTGGAAGTTCTTGAAGTAAATGATAAAATTGCGATCTCCATTAAATCCGCTGACTCACAGAAATACTTGCTTTCAACGTTTGTTGATCAGGCGCAACAGGCAACTTCAGTCACTGATTTCAGTACTTCTCCACAGAGAATTCTACCGTTGCCGGCAGGTTTTAATCCAGAGAGGGTTGAAGCGCTGCCTGGGTCAGCCCGTGCGGATAGCCGACTGATTTTTCTTTCCAATGCAACGCTGGCGTTGGGGTCACTCAAGGACGGTAATATACAGGTAATTGATAAACTCCAATCAGACATCAAAAACTCGAAAGCGATTTACCTTTCCATTGGCCAGTCAGACTCAGATCCGAATCCTGAGATTGCAGTGGTATGGGGGCAGGATCGGGACATCTCAGGCAAGGGGCAATACACGAAGATCTACTCTCAACTTTTCGAGGTCTCTGGGGAGGAGCTGCGGGAAGAAACTGAAAAAACAGAGAATGTTGCCATAAGGTTTATTAATAACCAGTTGCATGTCCAGCGATATGAATTGCTTGCCGGAGACATCGGGAAACTGATGGTTGCCTCTGTGAAGGGTTCAGGGATCGGAGCTGGCGAAGAGAGTTCGTCGCTTTCTGACAGAGAAATCTTTTCAGTTTTCCCCATCGACGACGCTACGAGGATCAGTGTCGCTGAAAGCTATCTTGAACTGCAGTCTCCCGGTGGGAAGCCTTTCCCCAGGCTTGAGTTGGGTAGAGTTTCTTTGCCGAGGGTCGCTATGCCATTAAAGGAGAGGAAAATCGTTACTACTCCCGATTACGCTTATTCCGTCAACGAACAATACCTTTCTATTCCCCGGAAGGTTATGGCTGAGGAGGGGGAGGTTATAACCTTTCTGAGAAAGCGCAGGGGGGCTTTTGCAGGGTTAACGTCCGCTTCAGGATCGGATGTAATGGTTAGCGCAAGTTGGGATAGAAGTTCGCCGGGCGCTGGGTTCTCGATTACTCCAATTCGTGAGATTAATTCCTTTGTGATCGATTTTTCATACGTGATAACTGGAGACGAATCGATATTGGTCGTTCTGGCTAATGAGGAGAGTGACAGTCAGGGAGCTAGCCACATATACATATACAGTGTCCCGTCTGGCTAATTCGTCGACCCTTTAAAAGCGTCAGATAGAGGGTCAATTAGGAATCTCGACAGTCACTTGCAAGCCACCACCAGAAGCTGTTGAGAAGGTAACGTGCCCACCGTAACGCTCAACGATTTCTCTCGCTATGGCGAGCCCAAGGCCGTGCCCCGGTGTTTGTTCGTCCAGACGTAGCCCGCGCTGACCCAGGCTGGTCATTTCGTTTTCGTTGACTCCTGGGCCATCATCGGTCACGACCATGCGAGTTAACCCGTTGTCTTGTGATAAGGAAAGTTCAACGTAACCGTTCGACCATTTTCCCGCGTTATCCAGCAAATTTCCCAGGATCTCGTTCAAATCATGCTCTTCAACCGGCCAGCGGCTTTCCTCGGGAAGGGCGCTGGACAGCTCAAAGGATTTTTCCGGGTACAAACGGCCTAGCATCCAAAGAAGATCCCGGGCCTGCTTCAAGGGGTACGCACTTTTTCCAACCTGCGGGCCGGCGAAACGACTGCGCCGCATTTCCGCTTCAAGCTGTTTGTCGATGTCATTCAGCCGGGCTGCCATCTGGTGTCTCAGATCGTTGTTTAGAGGGTGGCTTTTGTCGTCCAGAATCTGCCGGACAGCTGCGATGGGTGTTTTAACGCTGTGGGACAAGTTTGCCAGGGCGTCTCGTGAGCGCTCCAGTCGCTGATCCAAAGAGTCGAGCAACTGGTTGAGCTGCTCCACAAGGGGCTGAAACTCCTCGGGAGACTGGACGTCAATACGCGAAATTTTGCCATCCTGGAGCCTTTTTAGTGCAGCCTTGAGTGTTACAACAGGGCGCATGGATAGGGTAATGCCGAACCAGATCACGGCGACCAGAAGCAGTATCAGCAAAACGGAGACGATGGCAGTCCAGGCATGCAGTTCTGCCTGACTGCGTTTCAATGCGCCGAGATCCTCGGAGACAATCACAGTGATAGGCGTTTCGCCTACCTGGAAGGATTTTCGATAGGCAAGGATATCCGAGGGTGCGTCAGCTATTTCTGTGTCGTGCACCCGAAGGGTTCCGTCATTGCCGGACTCAATCAAGGGCGTTAAAAGAGGCGCCCAGGCCTCGGGCGAAATGATTGTCCCGGAGGGCGACCGTATGGCAAAGGCGTGATGGAAGACATCCTGGAAGTAATCACCGGTCTGGAGCGTATCCACGCGACCATTCGACGTGCGAATCTGGTGTACAAGGAACGCGACTTCGTCCTTGAGCCTGCTTTCAACGAATTCCCTGGACATCCGTTCCAGCAACAAGCCGTGCACCAGCCACGCAAGAACCATCAGGCCAATGCTGGCCGGCAATAGCAGGGCAAGCAGAGTTCCCTTGACTGACGCTGGTTTCCTATGAAACATCGTTGAACAGATACCCCTGGCCGCGCCGTGTTGAGATGGTTTTGGGGCCTACCAGCTTCCTTAGCCTCCGGATATAGGCCTCGATGACGTTTTCACTCGGGTTGTCATTAAGGTTGTAAAGCTGTTCCATCAGCTGCTCTTTCGAGAAAACCTGGCCAGGCCGGCTCATCAGGCAGCGCAACAGGCGGAACTCGGTGCCTGTCAGGGGGTGTTCCGTGCCTCCCTCCAGTTTCAGGCTCTGGCGATTCTCGTCCAATTCAAAGCGGCCGGCCTTTACCAGGGAATGGACTCTTCCTTCGCTTCGACGCACTATGGCGTTAAGGCGGGCGATCAGCTCTTCGGTCTGGAAGGGCTTGGCCAGGTAGTCGTCTGCCCCGGCCTTTAGACCATTGACCTTATCATGCCAATCGTCCCTTGCAGTCAAAATCAATACAGGAAAGCTGACGCGGTTCGCTCGCCATTTTTTCAGCACATCCAGACCGTTACCATCGGGCAAGCCCAGGTCTAATATGCTTATCCGGTAATCCTCCTGCTCGCCAAGAACGATAGCCTCTTTCGCCGTGTAGGCGGCATCCACACTGAACCCTGATTTCTCTAATTGGCGTGTGAGGCCTTGTGACAGCAAACGATCATCTTCGACCAATAGTAATCGCATAGTTGTTCCTTTCCAGTGGCAATATGATCGGCGCAGTCTCGCTGAAACGCCTGAATTCAGCCTGAATAATAATTATTTTGGTATTTTCAGCAAGAATTCAGGTTGGTGAGTGATGGTATCAACCGATTCTGGACATTGCTCAATTTTCGGGGCAAGACGCCACAGGCGTTTACTATAAATCACTACAGGAGAAGATGGGATGAAAGCATCAAAGTTCTTGGTGGCGGCAGCCGCGATCTCGATGTCCGCAACGGCGTTTGCCGCGGGTGCTCACGGTGACGGGCATGGCGACGAGCATGGTGGCGGGCACGGTGCCGGCAACGGCGAACCGGGAAAGGCCTCGGAAGCCTCCCGGACTATCACCGTGGAAATGCATGACAACTACTACGAGCCGGACTCGATTGACGTGAAGCCCGGCGAAACCGTGCGCTTCGTAGTGCAGAACAAGGGTAACCTGGTTCACGAATTCAATATCGGCACGCCCGCCATGCACCAAGCCCATCAGAAGGAAATGATGATGATGGTTGAGCACGGGATTATCCAGGGCGGCACGCTCAATCGCGACATGATGGAAATGGATATGGGGAATGGCAAGGCCATGAAACACGACGATCCGAACAGCGTATTGCTGGAGCCGGGACAGAGCAGGGAAGTGGTCTGGAAGTTTTCCGATAAAGGCGATATCGAGTTTGCCTGCAACGTGCCCGGGCACTATCAGGCCGGCATGTATGGCGAAGTGGATTTCGACTGATCCCTTTCTGATCAATCGTACCCGCCGCGCCGGCGAAATCCTCGGCCTGGCGGGCATTCCTCATAGACTGTTACGTAGTCGGGAAAATCAAAACCATGAACACAACCCTTTTGGCAGGCCTTGCGGCTCTGCTGTTGCCGGTGATCGGCCTGGCAGGGGAATACAGCCTGACAGTAGATCGGGTAAAAATCGATACCGGCGACTTTGTCAAAACGGGTATCGGATACAATGGCAAATCCCCCGGGCCGGTTCTGCGCTTCAGGGAAGGCGAAGAGGTTTCCATCAATGTGACCAATAACCTCGATGAGATGACCTCCATTCACTGGCACGGGCTGATCCTTCCCTTCGATCAGGACGGCGTGCCCGGTATCAGTTTCCCCGGAATCAAGCCGGGAGAAACCTTTACCTACCAGTTTCCCATCCAGCAGACGGGTACCTACTGGTTTCACAGCCACTCCGGCTTCCAGGAGCCTGACGGTGCTTACGGTGCCATTGTCATCGAACCCGAGGGGCGTGAGCCGTTCCGTTACGACCGTGAGTACGTGGTTCAGCTGACCGACAAACACCCGCACTCCGGTGACCGCATCATGCGGAACCTGAAAATGATACCCGATTACTACAACCGCAAGCAGCAAACGGTGGGTGAGTTTTTTTCGGACGTTTCTGAAAATGGCCTGATGAATACGGTCCGGGACCGGATGGCCTGGGGTAACATGCGCATGATGAAAGCGGATGTCGAGGACTTGCAGGGCTTTACCGGTCTGATCAACGGCAAGGGGCCGGAGCAGAACTGGACCGGCCTCTTCGAACCGGGGGAGCGCATCCGGCTGCGTTTCATCAACTCCTCGGCGATGACGTATTTTGACGTTCGGATTCCCGGCCTGGATATGACGGTTGTGCAGGCAGACGGCAATAACGTACAGCCGGTCAATGTCGCCGAATTCCGGATCGGCGTGGCAGAAACCTACGATGTGATTGTCCGCCCCAGGGAGGCGCAGGCCTACACCATCTTCGCTGAGTCCATGGGCCGTTCGGGCTATGCAAGAGCAACGCTGGCTCCGGAAGAAGGAATGGAAGCCGCCGTTCCCCAACTGCGTGAGCCTGCGCGCCTGACCATGGCCGATATGGGCGGCATGCCCGGTATGGACCACGGTAGCATGGCGGGCATGGACCACGGCAGTATGGATATGAGCGGTACCGACGGCATGTCCGGTATGGGCGACCCGTCCATGAAGGGGATGGATCACTCCGGTATGGCCGGTATGGATCATTCGAACATGCAGGAGATGGATCATTCGGGCATGGCGGGCATGGCGGGCATGGACCACGATTCCATGGAGATGCCCAAAGGTGGCGCGAGCGATCCGTTCTACGCGAAGGGCAGTGGCCTTGTGCCCGTGGCGGCGAATGGCGGCAAATTCCTGTCCTATGCAGACCTGAAAGCTCAAAACCCGCTGTATGAAGACCGGGAACCGACCCGGGAAATCGAGCTTCGACTGACCGGCAACATGGAGCGCTATATCTGGAGCATCAACGGCGTTAAGTACGAGGATGCGGATCCGATTCGTCTCCAGTACGGTGAGCGAGTCCGCTTCAAGTTTGTGAACGAAACCATGATGACCCACCCTATGCACCTTCACGGTATGTGGTCCATTCTCGAGGTCGGTGCAGGCCAGTGGAATCCCATCAAGCACACTGTCAGCGTACAGCCCGGAACCACAGTTTATATGGAAACCGAGGTTGATGAACCCGGGCAGTGGGCCTTCCATTGTCACCTGTCCTATCACGCGGCAGCCGGTATGTTCCGCAAGGTGATTGTTGAGGGTGGCCCGGAGTCGGCTCAGGCAAAGGCAGACGCCACGACCGAAGAAGGAGGTGATGCATGAGCCGTATCCGATTCCTGGGTGCCGTGAGCCTGCTTGTTTCGATCGGCTTCCCAACCGCGTTAGCGGCTCAGGAGATGATTTCCGACACCACCGCGCGTAAGCAGCCGCTCACGACCTGGGGTGTGCAGTTGGAGGAGTTTGAATACCGCTACAGTGACGATGATGAGGAGCTGGGAGTCTGGGATGCGGATTCCTTCTACGGCACCGACGATCTGAAACTCCGGTGGATTTCAAAAGGTGAGTACAGCCTGGAGGAGCGGGCCTACGAATCACTGGAAAATCAGCTGGTGGGGCAGGTGCCGATTTCCAGGTTCTTTGATGCCAAAGCCGGCGTCCGGTTCGACACGCCCGAGGGTCCGGACCGGACGTACGCGGTGCTCGGTGTTGTCGGGCTGGCGCCCCAGTGGTTTGAGATCGATGCGAACCTGTACATGAGTGACGAGGGCGACACATCCGCCGACCTGGATGCCGAATACGAGTGGCTGTTGACCAACTACTGGATCCTGTATGCGACTCTGGATGCGACGGTAGCGTTCAGCGAGGACCGGGAAATTGGCGTCGGCAAGGGGTTGGTGTCCACCGAAACCGGCCTCAGGTTGAGTTATGACCTGATTGACCGCACGTTCTCGCCCTATGTGGGTGTGGTGCACGAGCGCAAGTACGGCGATACCGCGGATTTCGCCAAAGCCGGGGGCGGTGGTACGGAAGACTGGTTTGCCGTGATCGGCGCCCGCATCGCGTTCTGATCGTGGGGCTGACGGGCCCGGGATACTCCCCGGGCCCGTTTCTGTCTACACTTTGATCTGGGTCAAGTCCACCTGGAATTTCCACCTGTATTCAGTCGCAGTTCAGGTTGGCATGGTGTGATAGAGGGTAGGTAGCGAGGCAACGAGGTGCACTCCCATGACCAAAGCACACAAAGCAAGTAATCAGGCGCAGTTTCTGTTGCGCCGAAAACTGACCGTCGAAGACCTTGGCGAGAGTGAGTGGGACGATTTTATCCACGAACTCAACCACCATCCCTGCGTCGATTTTGCCGAGCGCAAACCGGGCAACCAGCTGCATGTCACCTTCGATGGGACCCATTGGTCCACCGATGAGCTGCTGGAGCTGATCGAGCTCCATGGAGGCCGGTTGAAAGCGGGCTGGTGGACCCGGCGGAAACTGGCGTGGTATCGCTATACGGACGACAACGTCCGGGCCAATGCCAAGCATGAGCCGTTTTGCTGTTCTAAAATTCCACCCATGAAAAAATAACAGGAGGTTGTATGTCATACACTATCAATCGACTTGTCAGCAATGTGGGTTTCGAGGAGGTGGACAAACGAACGCGTCAGGCGCTTACCGATCACGGCTTCGGGGTGCTGACGGAAATTGACGTCAAGGCCACGATGAAGAAAAAGCTGGACAAGGATATGTCTGCGTACCGGATTCTCGGGGCCTGTAATCCAGGTATGGCCTGGGAAGCCATTGGCGTGGAGCCTCGTGTCGGCGCGATGCTGCCGTGTAACGTCATTCTTCGCGAAGTTGTGGAGGGTATCGAGGTCAGCGCGATAGACCCCGTGGCTTCCATGACCGCTATTGATAACGACGAGCTCAAGCAGGTTGCTGGAAAAGTCAGGGAAATGCTTTTAAAGGTTGTTGAATCGATTTGAGTGACCGAGAGAGATCTGATTCCCGTTGTATCCTGACCTGAGGAGGTGGTTTTATGAAACTCCAGGCGCGTAACCGGTGGCGCTCCTCGCTGGTAGCCACTGTCCTGATGAGCCTATCCCTGACGGCGATGGGAGACAGTGCCCGGGCATTCGTACCCATGGGGACGGCGGATTCCGTGGGCGTTATTGATCTGGAAAGTTACCAGATAACGTCGACGATCAGCGGGACCATCAATACCCATGGCTCGGCACTGACACCCGATGGCCGCTATCTGGTTGCCGGCAGCCTGACCGCTCACGACAGCCAGGAACCGGTCAGTCGCCCGGAGGGCGTGACGGAAGACGAACATGCCGCCCATCATGGGGGCGATGCGCCCGCTGCAACTCCGGAAGACGCCAATACCGGTCGGATCTATGTTGTCGATACCTCCACGAACGCGATTGCCCGCACGCTGGAGGTGCCTGGGCCGGTGCACCATGTCCTGGTGACCCCTGACGGTCGCTACGCTGTTTCCACGCATCCCATGGGCGGCGGTATCAGTGTGGTTGACCTGGAGTCCGGACAGCTGGTTGAAACCGTGGCGACGGGCCCGGCGCCCAACTACTTGGCAGCGACCGACAACGGTCAGTCCCTGCTGGTCAGCAATACCGGCAACGGCACGGTCAGCGAAGTGGATACCCGGCATTGGTTCGTCAAACGCAATCTTCGGGTTGGCGGTAGTCCGGAGCATATGGTGCTCGCCCCCGGCAACGAACGGCTTTATGTCAATGATGTCGACGCGGGCCAGGTTGTTGCCCTGGAGCTTTCCAAAGGCGCCGTGGCGGCAAGGTATGATGTCGGGGCGGAATCTCATGGCGTTGGCCTGAGCGCCGACGGCGGGATACTGTACGCAACCAGTAAGGGCGGCGACCGGGTCGTCCGGATCGATCTTGCCAGCGGGACCCGCCACAGCGTGTCACTGGCGCCGGCCCCCTACCATCTGGCGGTATCTCCCGGCAATGGCCGCCTGCTGGTTACCAGTCGTGCCGAAGGCAGGCTTTGGGTGCTCGATCCGGCATCCCTTGAAATTATTGACGAGATTGCGCTGAATGGCACCGGCCATCAGATTTCGATCCAGTCTCATTGACCGGGCCGGCGCAGGGCCTGAACCGGCGACCCATAACCCGACCATGGCGGGCGGATACCCGGGTATACCCCGCGTGGATTGATGGCAAACAGGCCTGCCGCCACCGGAACGGCAGCAGCAGGCTCAAAGGTTTATTCCCTGTCCTTTAACCTGCCTTTTGAAAACCAGGCAAACAACACCGGCAAGACAAACAGTGTCAAAAACGTGGCTGTCACCAACCCGCCCACGATGACACTGGCCAAAGGCTTTTGTATTTCCGCACCAACGCCATTGGAGAGCAGCATGGGGATTAGCCCCAGCGCCGAGGTGATGGCGGTCATCAACACCGGCCGAAGTCTTGAAACGGCCCCGTCAAACACGGCATCGGCAATGGTCAGACCGTCCGCAATCCGTTGGTTGATGCTTTCCACCATGACGACCCCGTTCAGCACGGCGACACCGAACAGGGTAATGAAGCCCACGGAACTGGGCACTGACAGGTACTGGCCGGAAACCCAGAGTGAAAATACGCCGCCAATCACGGCCAGCGGAACATTCACCAGGATCAGCATGGCCTGGCCAACCGAGCCAAAGGCAAAATAGAGCAGCAAGGCGATCAGTCCCAGCGAAACCGGCACCACCAGTGATAAGCGTTTTTGGGCCCGCTGCTGGTTCTCGAACTGGCCTCCGATATCCACGGAATAGCCGGTTGGCAGATCCACCTGCCCGGCAATCGCCTGACGAATATCTGCGACCACACTGCCCATGTCGCGCCCCTGGACATTGGCCTGTATCACCACCCGGCGCTGTACGTCATCACGACGCACCTGTGGCGGTCCCGATGCGATACCGACCGCGGCCACATCTCCGAGGCGCACCCAGGCACCCGACGGGGCCTGTAAGCGCAGGTCGGCAATGGCTTCGCGGTTCTCGCGAAAACGTTCGGCGAGGCGGACATAGATATCGTAGCGTTCGTTACCATTGATGATCTGGCCGGCACTGGCGCCACCCAGCCCTTCGCGCACCAGCTCCATCACGTCGCCCACAGCCAGGCCGTAACGGGACAAGGCACGGCGATCCGGTTTCACCACCAGTTGCGACTCACCGGCGATTTGTTCCATGGCCACATCGCGGGCACCTGCTATTTCCTTAACCACCGCTTCAATGGCCTGGCCCTTCTCGGCCAGCACGGTGAGATCAGGCCCAAACAGTTTGATGGCAAGCTGTGCTTTGACACCCGACAGCAACTCATCCACGCGGGTTGCGATAGGTTGCGAGAAGTTGAACAGCAAGCCCGGGTGTTGCTCCAGTTTCTGCTCCATCAACGACTGGAGTTCATAGCGGTTGTCGGCGCTGGTCCATTCCGGCACCGGTTTGAGGCCGATATATATCTCAATATTGTTGACGGGTTCAGGATCGCCACCGATTTCAGCCCGGCCAATACGCGACAGGGCATAGGTGACCTCCGGGAACTCCATCAGCATGGCCTCCAGCCTGGGGGCCACTTCCAGCGCGGTGTCCAGGCTGGAGGAGGGGGCGAGTGTCACGCGCAGGTTGATGGTGCCTTCCTCCAGTTCCGGCACGAACTCGGTGCCCAGGCGGGGCAGGACCAGCGCGGCGGACACCACCATGACAACGGCAATACCCACCACCAGTTTGCCGTGCCCCATCGCCCAGGTTAAACCCTTGCGATAGAGCAAATCGAGCGGCCTCAATACGAAGCTCTCGCGTTGCCGGACCCCGCTGCGAAAGAGGTAGGTCGCTAATGCCGGCACGATGATCAGGGCCACCAAAACCGCGGAGAGCATGGCCAGCATGATACTGATGGCCATGGGTTGAAACAGCTTGGCTTCGACACCCTCGAAACTGAACAGCGGCATGAAAACCACCAGAATGATGGCGGTCGCGAAAAAGATGGGGCGGGCCACCTCCTTGCCGGCCTCCTGCAGGCGCAAGGCAATGCCGTGGCGGTCATGGGCTGCATCAGCCGGGTCTTCGTCATCGGAACTCACCAGCGCTTTTCTATGGGTTTCATGCTCTGCATCCGGGTGGGTCAGATGTTTAAACATGTTCTCCACCATCACCACAGAGCCGTCCACCAACATCCCGATGGCCACCGCGATCCCTCCCAGGGACATCAGATTCGCTGACAGGCCAAACCACGACATAACCATCAAGGCGATACCAATTGAGATCGGGATTGAGATCAACACCAGAAAAGTGGCGCGCAGGTTCATCAGGAACAGCGCGAGGATCACCACGATGAAAACGAAAGCCAGCAACAGGGCATTGACGACGGTCCGCACCGCCTGGGTGATTAAATCGGCCTGGTCGTAAAATGCCTCGAAGCGGACACCTTCGGGCAATGCCTGGTTGATACGCCCGATGCGGTCATTGATTCCGTCGATGGTCGCCTTGGTATTGGCCCCCATGCGCTTGAGCACGATTCCGGACACCACCTCGCCGAGATTCTCCACCTCGCCGACGGCATTTTTGCGAGTCATGGTCACCGCGCCCTGGCGGATCTCGCTGCCCAGCGCCACCTGAGCCACGTCGGCTACGGTGATGGTGGTGCCGTCCACGGTTTTCAGCGGCACCTGGCGAATCTGCTCCAGCCCCTGCCCGCCATGATCCAGCCAGCCGGTACCCCGGATCACCAGTTGCTCCTGGCCCCGGTTCATATACCAGCCGCCGACATTGGTGTTGTTGCGCTCCAGCGCCGCCATAATGTCGTCCTGGCTGAGGCCGTAAGCCAATAGCCGGGATGGGTTCAGGTTGACCTGGTACTGGCGCACCTCACCGCCGAAAGAGAGTACATCGGTCACGCCCTCGGCCGGGATCAGCAGCAGCTTTACCACCCAGTCATTGAGGCTGCGCAGGGCCATGGCATCAAAACCTGCGCCCGGTTCGGCCACCAGCAGATACTGATAGACCTGACCGAGGCCGGAGGTATTCGGTCCCATTTCCGGCGTGCCAACCCCATCGGGAATCAGCTCCCTGGCGGCCTGAAGCCGCTCAAACACCAGTTGCCGGGCAAAATAGATGTCCGTGCCGCCCCTGAATACCACGGTGACGCCAGACAAGCCGGTCTTGGAAATGGAGCGCACTTCCTCGACGTCAGGCAGGGCATACATCACTGCTTCGATGGGGTAAGTTATGAGCTGCTCCACCTCTTCGGCGGCGAGCCCTGGCGCCTCGGTATTCACCGACACCTGCACGTTGGTCACATCCGGAAAGGCATCCAGGTTCAGTTTGGGAATAATAAAAACGGCACTGACCGTCAGTGTGATAAGCGCTATTACCACGAGCAACCGGTTGGTGACCGCCCAATCAATGATTCGGTTAAACATGGGGTCTCCTGCTGCTCAGTGGTTATGGGGGTCAAAGCCGCCCTTGGCGATCTGCGAGGCAACAAAGAACGCGCCCCTGGTTACGATACGGGTCCCCGGCCGGACGCCGGTGATTTCACGTAACTGCCCGAGTGCACGGCCCAACTCGACCTCCACCGGCTGGAACTCGCCGGGATGGTCTTCCACGAATACCGTCCAGTCCCCGTCCGCTGAGCGCATCAGCGCGGTTTCCGGTACCGCCAGCACGGGTTTTTGCGTGCGGAACCGGAAATACACCTCGGCAAACTGGCCCGGGTGCAGGCGGTGTTCCGGATTGTCCACCAGCAGGCGCACGGTGCGGGTGCGGGTGATGGGATCGATGGTGTGGGCCTCCTGCGTGACCGCGGCCGTTGCGCGTACATCGCCGGTTACGACGTCGGCCTGTGTTCCGGCACCCAGGGTCAGGGAGAGGTTAGCGGGCAGGTGGGCTTCCACCCAGAGCTGCTCTTCATCCGCCAGCGCAATCAACGGTGCGCCCGCCTCGATACGTTGGCCCTGCTCGAAATCGTCGGAAAGCACTGCGCCATCGATTTCGGCGCGCAGGGTATATTCTCCCAATGCCACGGATTGCGGTGACGCCAGCGATTGCAGATCCGAGTTGGACAGGCCGTAGGCCAGCAGCGTTGCCCGGGCCGCCTCAAGGCTGGCCTTGGCGCTGACATAACGCTGTTCCCCCACGGTTGTACGCCCCAGTTCCCGCACCCTTTGCCACTCGGACCAGGCCGTGCGGTAGCCGGCTTGTGCCTGTGCCACGCTCTCGCTGAACAGGGTGACCAGAGACTGACCTTGCTTGACGTGATCACCGAGTGCGACGTGTCGGCGCAGCACGACTGATGCTACCCGGGGTGATACCCGGTAGCTGGTGTAGCCGTTGGAGAGGACTTCCCCCGGCGCGTAAAGCCGATAATCGACCGGGCTGGCGGCAAGGGCCTCCACTTGGATATCCGCCCGCGTCATCTGCGCGGGATTCAAGGACGTGGAAGCGGCTTCCCCGTGACTTTCCTCGCGGTGATCGTCACCTTCACCCTGATCGCCATGGGCTGCGGCAGGCGTGGTTTTCTCGTACTCGTGGGCATGCCCCGACTCAGATTCCCTGGCAAGGCTTGCGGTTGCTGTCGCAAGACCAGCGACCAGAAGAGCTGTCAGTGTTTTGTTCATATTTGTCATCCTGTTATTCATTCGTTGGCGCTGTTGCGGGCATAGTCGCGCGCATCAGGCGGCCCGATTGCTGGAGCACCTCGGTGAGCGCAAGCCGTGTCTGTGTTGCCAATTCGATGCCTGAACGCAGGCTCTCGGCGCGCTGATTCAAGGCCAGCAGATAATCGGTGGTGGACAGGTCACCGCTGCGCCACTGGCGTTCCAGCAGTTCGGCGCTGTTCTCCACCCGCCCCCGGACGACGTCTTGCCAACGGCGGTATTGCTGTTCATAGCGCTGCCAGGCGGCGTAGGCGGCTTGCCAGTCAAAACGCTGCTTGCGGTAAACGGCCTGGAAGCGGGCTTCCGCCTCCAGCGCGGCGCGTTCGGCGGTGCGGGTCTCAAAGCGAAAGTTGTTGCGCACATTCAGCGGGATGGAGAAGGTCAGCCCGACAACGCTCTCGCCTTCATCACGACCGGCATTGAGCCCAACGGTCGGTTCCGCCCGGGCGCTACGCCGTGTCACCTCGGCTTCCTCCTTCAGCGACTGCCAGCGGGCGTGCGCGCTGGCCACCGCCGGATGCCCCAGCAGCTCCCGATCCGGGACAGGGCCTGGCGTGGACGGCCAGAAATCATCGGGAATGCCGCCCCGCTCCGGGGTCCACCGCGGCAGCAGCTCGCGTACCCTGGTTTCAGCCCTCTGCAAGGTGGCTTCCACCTCGGCGACCTGGGCCAACTGTTGCGACAGGGAAAGGAAGGTGAGTTCGGCATCGATGCTGCCCAGATCACCCGCCTGCTGGCGCTTCTCCACCAGTTCGAGCAGGGTGTTGAGTTGCTCCTGTTGCGCCTGGCTAATGGCCGCGGCGCGACTGGCCGACTGCCACTCAACCAGCGCGGCCACCGCCTCAGCGGTCTTGTCCAGTACTCGTTGCCGGTACAGCGCTTCGGCAGCGCTTCGCAGATAGCCCGCTTGCTGCCGTCTTGCGCCCCGTCTGTCCCACCAGTCGATGGTCTGCTGAACGCCGACGCGGTAGTTGTCGTCGTCGCCATTACGCTCCAGATCGGTGGACAGCTCCGGGTTGTAGATAGGCTGCTCCACCGCATCGGCACTGGCGTTGGAACCCAGCCATTGCTCGCGAGCGGCGAGCACGTCAGGGTGTTGTTGTACCTGGGATGCCAGCCAGGCGTCCCAGCCGGAAGTTTGTGCGTGGGCAAGCAGGGGCAGGACAAGCACGCACGCGCTCAGCAAGGCCTGCCAGGGCCAGTCAAATCGTCTCATAATGATAGTCCTGCGGTTCCATGATGTATCACCCTGGAATAAATGCCATTGTGGTGCTGTAGCCCTGGGCTACAGCGGCTGGTGACGCGCTTTTGCGATGTAATCAGGCGATGGGAGGGCGGAACAGGGAAGGGAAAATGCCGGAGGTGAGGTTGGCCTGATAGTCGGCTTGGCCGTTTCCTGAGAGCAAGACAGCCAGGTGTGAAGCCGCTCCGGTCAGGACCACTGCGCCCTGGACCTGGCCATGGCAATGGCAGCAATGGCGACAATCGTATAAAGACAGGTCGGGTTGGTTGGCGGTCTGCTTGGCGAGCTGGCTGTTGTTCGGGGTATCAGTGGGCGGGTGCGTATGGTCGAATTCCAGGTGTTCCGTCCCCGATTGATGAAACCTATGGGTGTCCGCCATGGCAACCGCCGATTGCAGGGCAATCAGTAAAGCCAGTAAACAGGTCAAATAATGGCGGATCATGAGAACGGAGAAATCCTTAAGCGGGCAGGCTCACTACACGAGTGTCGAAAGACCATCGGATTATAGACGAGATCCCGCTGCCGCTCCAAACAAGATTAAAACATCAACAATGCCAACGGGTTGGCCTGATTTTGGCTATAATTTCCAGCATCGGGTCCGGCCGTTTCGCCTAAAACTGTTAAATTTGTCGGTTCTTCCGCAGCAACCGGACTATTTGCTTGACCTTTGAGCACTCATACCTGCTAGCAGCCTGTCGGACTTAACCAAGCAGTATCGAAGTGAGATAATCAATACAACACGGGCCACAACCGGACTTCAATGATGGGACACTTTGTACTTGCCGATCGGGACACTGACTTTCTGCTTCCCCCTTCCATTCAGGATTGGTTGCCGGAGGATCACCTGGCCCGGTTTGTCGTTGAAGTGGTTGATCAACTCGATCTGTCTGCGCTCACCCGACAATACACGGGGCGCGGTTCGCGGGCCCATCATCCTGCCGTATTGCTCAGCTTGTTGATTTACGGATACGCGACCGGCGTTTTCTCCAGCCGCAAAATTGAACGAGCCACCCACGACTCGATTGCATTCCGTTATCTGGCGGCCAACACGCATCCTGACCATGACACGATTGCCACCTTCCGCCGGCGCTTCCTTCCTCAGATTGAGGCTCTGTTTGTCCAGGTTCTGCTGCTGGCTCGGGAAATGAATCTGGTGAAGCTGGGCCGGATCGCTCTGGATGGCACCAAGGTGAAAGCAAACGCCAGTAAGCACAAAGCATTGTCCTATGCACATGCCAAAAAGATCGAGGCACAACTCAAAGCGGAAGTGAGCGCACTTGCCGCCCAAGCTGAGGCGGCAGATCAGGTGCCGGTGGTTGAGGGTATGGATATCCCCGCTGAGATCGCTCGGCGTGAATCCCGGCTGGAAGCACTGGCTGAAGCGAAGCGGGCGATTGAGGCACGAGCGCAAGAGCGCTTTGAACAGGAGCAGGCTGACTACCAGCAAAAACAGGCCAAACGGCAGGCCCAGAGGGACGCCGGAAAAAAGCCTCGGGGCCGGGCGCCTAAACCACCGCAGCCCGGCCCTCGGGATACCGATCAGGTGAATCTGACTGATGAAGAATCGCGCATCATGCCCGTCTCCGGCGGCGGCTTTGAGCAGTGTTACAACGCTCAGGCCGGGGTGGATACCGAGACGATGCTGGTTATCAGTACGCACATGACCCAGGCGACAAACGACAAACAACAGATCGTTCCAGCCATCACCCGGATAGGAGCGTTGCCGAAGGCTCTCGGCACCGTTACGGATCTGCTGGCCGATACAGGGTACTTCAGCAAAGCCAATGTCCAGGCGTGCAGGGAGAAAAACATCCGGCCGTCACTGGCGGTGGCGCGTGATCAACACCACTTATCCGTGTTTGATCGGTTCGCACCCGATGATCCGGCGCCTGTCACGGACGACCCAGTGACACAGATGAAACACCAGTTAACAACCCAGTCCGGACGAGCACTGTATGCACTGCGAAAACAAACGGTGGAGCCCGTGTTCGGAATTATCAAACAGGTGATGGGCTTGAGACAGTTCTCGATGAGGGGACTGGAGAAGGTTGCGGGCGAGTGGACGTTAGCCACGCTGGCGTGGAATGTGAAGCGGATGAGCGTGTTGAAAATGGCGCAGTGAGGGCCTTTTCACCCGCCCAAAGGCCGATCTGGTGCACCTCAAGGTACCATAGAGGCCAACCTGGACTCTCTGATGACCACTAACGGCCAAACTCGGGAAGCCAAGCGAACAAGACAACTTTAAATAACGCCTGTCAGGTGCAAGTCCGACAGGCTGCTAGAAAGCAACAATAAGCAGAAAATAACGATAACCAGACAATCCGAGAACGCGTATGAGCCACAAATCGTTTACCCTTACTGCACTCATTTTGACCCTGGCGGTCTATTCCTTCCGGGCATTGGCCCAGGCTCCGGATGCTGAACAACTGGTGGCCGGCATGGAGGACACCCTCTGGTCCGACAGCAATCACGGCCGTTTCGCCATGCGGATCGAATCGGAGTACTGGACCCGCACTCTGGAACTGGAAGCCTGGATGGACCGCCCGGAGTACACGCTGATCCGCATTCACGCGCCCAAAAAAGAGGCTGGCATTGGCTCGCTGCGAATCGGCGATGCCATGTGGAATTACCTGCCCAAGGTTGATCGCACCATCAAGATCCCGCCATCGATGATGCTGCAGCCCTGGATGGGTTCAAACTTCAGCAACGACGATCTGGTCAAGGAAAGCTCGTTCGTTGAAGACTACACCCATGAGCTGGTCGAGACCGACGATTCGGGCGAGGTGCCTGTGTACCGGATCGTCTCGACGCCCCGGCCCGACGCGCCGGTGGTGTGGAGCCGTTTGGAATTCAGGATCCGCGCCGATGCTATCCCGGTGTCGGCTGCTTACTATGGCGAGCGCGACCAGGTCGTCAAGCGCATGACCTATGACCAGATCGAAACCATGGGCGGGCGCCGCATTCCCACCCGCTGGACGATGGTGGACGCCGATAACCCCGAGTCCCGCACGGTGATCACGATTGAGTCCATCGAATTCGACCTGCCGCTCGATGAGGCGCTGTTTTCATTGCGCCGCCTGCGCAACCCACAGTGAGGGCCCGGTATGAGCATCGTCAATGTGGAGAAAGCGTCGCGGATCTACCGTCAGGATTCGATTGCCGTCAAGGCGTTGGATGAAGTGTCGGTCGCCATCGACGCCGGTGAGTTCACAACGCTGGTGGGCCCGTCAGGGTCGGGCAAGACCACCCTGCTGAACCAGATTGGAGCCCTGGACGAGCCGGATAGCGGGCGTATCCAGGTGGCGGGTGAGGAAATCACCGGGCTCAGCCGCAAGAAGCGGACCCTTCTGCGGTTGTGGAAGATCGGCTTTGTGTTTCAGGAGTACAACCTGATCGGTGTGCTGTCGGCGCAGGAGAATGTCGAATATGTGCTGATGCTTCGCGGAGTGCCGTTTCGGGAGCGCCGCGCCGAGGCCGGGCGCATTCTGGTGGAGGTCGGTCTGCAGGGACTGGAGCGGCGCCTGCCCCATGAATTGTCCGGCGGCCAGCAACAGCGTGTCGCGGTGGCCCGGGCGATTGTCAGCAAGCCGGCCATTGTCCTGGCAGACGAGCCTACGGCCAATCTCGACTCCACCACCGGCGCGGCCCTTCTGGACCTGATGCGAGGGCTCAATGCCGAGCACGGCATTACCTTTGTGTTCTCCACCCACGACCCGATGGTGATGGAACGCGCACGGCGGATAATCCATCTCCGGGATGGCCGTGTCGAGCGTGAGGAGCGACGGCCATGATGGCGTGGTTACGGCTGGCTTTTGGCAATCTCCGGGTCAATCGCCGGCGCACGGCCATCACACTGTTGTCGGTGGCCGTGGGTGTCGGCGGGCTGGTGTTTATCTGGGCATTCATCGATGGCATCAACGCCCAGATGATCAATAACATGACCGGTTATGTAACCGGCGACCTGAAGGTGCATCAGCGCGGCTTTCATGACGATCGGGAAATGAACATCGCCCTGGCCGAGCGTCGGAATCTTGCCGGGGAGGTGTCGGCTGTAACCGGTGTGGCGGCAACCACGCCCAGGGTGATGGGGCATGCCCTGGCCAGCGGAGCGGACCAGTCACGGGCATTGCAGGTGATGGGCGTCGACAGCGCGACGGAGCCAAGGGTCACCCGGCTCGACCGGTCGATTGTCCGCGGCCGCTATCTGGCCGCCGGCAATGAGATCCTTGTGGGCGTGGACGCCGCCAGTGCCCTCGATGTCTCCCCCGGCGACGAGCTGGTGCTGGTGGTGCAGGCGGCGGACGGCTCCATCGGCGCCGACCGGTTCGAGGTGGTGGGCGTGTTCGAGACCGGCATCAAGCGCATTGATGGCTTCCTGGCCCAGATGCCCCTGGCCTCGGCCCAGGCGCTGTATGCCTTTCAGGGGCGGTTTACCGAGATCGCGGCCCGGGTACAGGATGCCGACCAGCTCGACCAGGTGGTCGGCGCCGTGCGGGATCGGCTGCAGGGCCACGACGTGGAGGTCCTGGGCTGGCCGGCCCTGATGCCATCGCTGGTGCAGATGGTGGCCTTTCACGACGCCGTCGCCTATATCGTGATCTTCGTGGTGTTCGTGGTAGTGGCCGCCGGTATCGTCAACACCATCCTGATGTCGGTACTGGAGCGTAGCCGGGAGTTTGGCGTGATGCTGGCGCTGGGTACACCCGGCAGCCGTGTGGTCTGGCTGGTGCTTCTGGAAACCACGATTCTGGCCGGCCTTGGCTACCTGCTGGGGCTGGTGCTGGGATTGTCGCTGACCGGCTATTTCGGCAGGTATGGGCTGGATTTCAGCGCCTATATCAAGGCCATGGATACCATGCCGGGGCTCAGCGGCATCGTTTATCCCACCATTGAATTCCAGCGTCTGGTGGTGATTGGCGTTGTGGTGGTCTCGGTAGCCTTGCTGGCGGCCGCCCTCCCGGCCTGGAAGGCGAGTCGCAACAGTCCGCTGGAGGCGATGGGAGCCAGGCGCAAGGTGATCAACCGCATCCGCCGGATTCACTGGCAGGTGACGTCCGATCACCGGCTGCTGATTTTCGCGCAAATGGCACTCCGTTCGGTGTTCCGCAACCCGAGACGGTCAGTGATTACCGGCTCCGCCACCGCGTTTGGGCTGGCGGCCTATCTGTTCCTGTACGCCTTCGCCGATGGTTTCTTCGAGCAGATGATCCAGAACTCGACCCAGCAGCTCAGCGGGCACGTGCAGGTGATGGAAGCGGGACACGCCGTCGATCTGTCGCCAGCTCTGCGCATCGCCGACAGCCCGACGCTGCTGAGGCAGTTGCGGGCGCGCCCTGAAGTGGAGGCCGCCGCGCCGCGGGTGGTGCTTCGTGCCATGGTGGCGAATCCGGGGAAAAGTCTGCCAGTGGAACTGGTGGGTATTGCGCCGGAACAGGAGAGGGCCGTCACCGAACTTGCCGGTTATATTGAGCAGGGAGCCTACGTTCAGCCAGGCGACCAGGGGGTCGTGATTGGCCGAAAGCTGGCTGAGGAGCTGGATGCCCGGCTGGGCGACAAACTGGTCATCACGGTACAACAGGCCGGCGGCGACCTGGCCTCCGGCGCTCAGGCGATTCGCGGTATCTACCGTACCGGAAGTGACCTGTTCGACAGTGAGTATGCGTTTGTCGATATCGAGGCCGCCCGTCGCCTGGGCAGCCTGCAGGGGGACGAAGCCTCGCGGATCGCGCTGCGGCTGTCGGACCGCGCCGGGAGCGCCGCGCTGGCGCGCACCCTGAACAAGTCGCTGAGCGGGGACGGACTGGTGGCCCAGGACTGGGAAACCCTGCTGCCGGTGGTGGTCCAGATGGTGGAAATGAGCCAGGTGGATTTCTATCTCATCCTGTCGGTGGTCTTTGTCGTGGTGGCCATCGGGGTCATGAATACCATGGTGATGTCGGTGATGGAGCGGACCCGGGAACTGGGCGTCATGCTGGCACTGGGAACCCGAGGTGCCCAGTTGCTGCTGACGATTGTGTTCGAGGCGTTCTTTCTGGCGGTGCTGGGCATGGTGGCCGGAACCCTGGCGGGCGGTGCGCTGGTCTACTGGCTGAACCAGGCCGGCATTGACCTGTCCTCGATCAGCGGGGCGCTGGAAACCATTCCGGGCATTACCGACCGGGTCTATCCGGTGCTGATGTTTGATCATGTCTGGCTGCCCAGCCTGCTGCTGTTTCTCTGTTCGGTGACGGTGGCGCTGTATCCGGCATGGCGAGCGGCGCGGCTGGATCCGGTCGAGGCCATTCATCATGGCTAGGCGCTGGCAAGTGGCGCCGGGGCTGGTCTGCCTGATGCTGGCTTCAGGTGTTGAGGCCGGGTTCAGCCAGTCCGGATCGCTGAAGAATCTCAGCGTCGGCTCGCGCTCGTTGATCGACGGTGATCGCTACGTTTCGAACCTTACCCGCCTGCGTCTGAACCCCCGATATCGATATCAGGACTGGATTGTGGACGCGGCCTACGACCTGGAACTGGTTTCGGGTAGTTTTCTGGACAGCCCGGAGTTCGCCTTGCTCAGGGATGCTCCGGAACCTCGCTACTGGGATCTGCAGGGGGATATTCACGAGTCGGGGACATTGCTGGCGCGTCACCAGCTCTATCGTGGCACGGTGCAGTGGCGGTCGCCGGCCGGTGATTTCCGCTTCGGGCGCCAGCAGGTGAACTGGTCCACGGCCCTGATCTGGAACCCGATGGACATCCTCAATCCTGTCAGCCCCTTGCAACTGGAGCCGGATGAACGGGTGGGTGTGGACGCAATTCTCTGGGACAAACCCTGGGGAGCCCTGGGACGCATTAGCGCTGTCCATGCCCCGCAACACAATGACGGCGAGGCCAGTACGGCAGCCCGGGTCAAGCGCTATATTGGTGGTGTAGATGCCGGGCTGATGGCAGGTGAGTTTGCCGATGTCACCAGGATAGGCTTTGACGGCAGTGGCTCGGTGATCGGCACCGGTTGGCGCACGGAATTCGTCTGGAGCGACCCGGACGCCAGCGACAGCTACTGGCAGGGAGTGGCGGATCTGAATTGGTCGTTTCGCAATGGGTTCAATCTGGCACTGGAATATTTCTACAATGGCCGGCCCGTACCGTCGGGAAACTCTGGCCTTGGAAACCTGCTGTCCACAGATCCGCTCTATGCCGGGCGCCATTATACCGGGTTGCTCGCATGGCAGGATATCAATCCGTTTTGGCAGTACCGGGTAGTGGCCATCCGCAATGTTGATGATGCAAGCTGGGTACTCTATCCCCGGTCCACCTGGACGCTTCCCTTCAGCCAGGAAATCTATCTCACAGCCGGAGCCCAATGGTTTGGTGGTAACGACACCAGCGAGTACGGAATGCTTGAGCCTCTGGGATTGGTGGAGATGCAATGGTACTTCTGAATATTCTGTCTGGTCGTATTTTGGCGCCCACAATCAAAGAAGTATCACTCTACCCAGGCGTTCCTTTATATGTACATTTCAGCAAATGAATCGTGTGGCGGTTTAATGGGCAGTTATTTAGTGTATAGGCCACTCGACGGTCATCTTTTTTTTAAGAGGTGTCAAAAATTCAGGTTTGTTTCAGGGTATTGTGTTTTACTTTGCAGTACATGGGGCAGTCATCGTACCTGACACGGTTGTCCTTTGTGTTATCTCAGGTTTGTCCTTGCCGCAGAAGCCTCTGCGGCTTTTTTATGCGCTGCAATGTGCTTGCTCGCCTTTATGTGCCATACCACTGAGACCCTCAGGCATTTCACATTGTTGGGCTGGTGGTAAAGGCTTTATATTCAGAAAATAATTGCCGATCCTGTCTGAAGAGTTTTTTAAAGCATCAGTTTTCGGAGTGATTCTGAATAGTTAATGAAAAACCAAAGATTCTCTCGATTTTTATCACATGAAACACAAATTGAGCCAGATCAAAATATCCTGAAAACCCAGGTAAGTTCAGTTAGAGTTCAGGTTTGAGATTTAGCATCGCGTACCTGAACAGATTAACAGACTTCTGTGGAGACCTACCCTTGGCTATTCCTGCTCGCTATTTCAGATCCGTCATCTTCGGGGCGTTGGTTTTGACCAGCCTGCCCGGTTGGGCGGAGCCCAGACTTCAACTGGCGAATGTGATTGATGCCGCCATTGAATACGATCCATGGCTTCGCCAGAGTGCCCAGATACAGGAGGCATTACTGGAGGAGTCCATTGCCGAGGGGGCCCTGCCCGACCCGCGACTGACACTTGGCGCCGCGAATCTGCCCGTGGATACGTTCGACACCGGGCAGGAAGCAATGACCCAGGCTACGGTCGGACTCATACAGCGGATTCCGCGCGGCGACAGCCTGCAGCTGTCGCGAGACAGGAAGGAAGAGCTGGCGGGGGAGCAACCTTTTCAGAGGGAGAACCGGCGCGCCAGGGTGGTGGAAACGGTGACCCGCCTCTGGCTTGATGTGTGGGAGGCACAACAGAGCATCGGTCTGATTGAGGATAACAGGGATCTTTTCGAGCAGCTGTCCGACGTAGCCGAGGCAGGTTACATAACCGCCACCATGATCTCACGGCAGCAGGACGTTGTCCGGGGCACCCTGGAGCTTACGCGCCTGGATGACCGGCTGACCGACCTGAGGCTGAAGCTGCAATCAAGTCAGGAAGCTCTGGGTGAGTGGATCGGGTCGAAAAATGCCTCGCTGGAGGTAACCGAAACGGTGCCCCCCGAACTGCTGACAGCGCTTCGGGACGGCTGGTCGGAAACCAGTGCGGGCACCCTTATCCGTCACCCCCTGATCCGTTCCACGGATCAGCAGATCAAGGCCCGGGCCATTGATGTGGATCTTGCCCGCGAGGCTTACAAGCCCGAATGGACGGTTTCTGCGCAATATGGCTACCGGGATCGCGTGCCCGGCGGGCAGGACCGGGCGGATCTCTTCTCCGTGGGGATTGGTTTTGATCTCCCGCTGTTTACCGGCAATCTCCAGGACCGGAAGCTGAACGCCTCAGCGGCCCGGCTCGAAGCAGAAAAGACAGAGCGAGTTTTGCAGCTTCGCGTGATTCAGGCAAGAGCCCGCTCAGCCCTTGCCCGGATTAAACGGCTTGATGACCGCATCGGGATATACCAGCAGTTCTTGCTGCCGCAAATGGAAGAGCAGGCCGAGGCCGCGCTGACCGCCTACAACAATGACGACGGCGATTTCGCCGAAGCCGTACGTGCGCGGATCGACGATCTCAACGCCAAGATTGAGCTGATCGGGATGACGGCGGAGCGGGCCCGGAACTTCGCCAGTTTCCGTTACCTGACCTCAGGCTCTTCCGAAGTACCTTCACTTTCACAGACTCGCTATCAGGACTGACCATCATGGCTAATTTTGTTCGCCCGCTGGGCTTTATACTGCTTGGTGGCATTGCCGGGGCCGGGGCGGCCTATTGGCTGGCCTCCGAAACCGCAACGGCACCAGCTTCCGGGGAAAAGGAGCCCTTGTACTGGGTGTCACCCATGGACGCCAGCTTCAGAAGTGACAAACCGGGCAAGTCGCCCATGGGCATGGATCTGGTTCCGGTTTACGAGGACAGCGGGAGCGCTGACGACTCGCCAGGCACCGTCCGGGTTGCGCCGAACATTGTCAATAACCTGGGCGTTCGCACGGACGAGGCCATCAGGGGGCAGTTGCCCAGCAATATTATTACCGTGGGCTACGTGCAGTATAACGAAGACGAGTTGTACCACATGCACCCCCGTGTTGAAGGGTGGATCGAGAAACTTTATGTAAAGTCCGAGGGCGACCCGGTTGAGAAGGGCAAGCCTGTTTACACCCTCTACTCACCCACCCTGGTGAATGCCCAGGAGGAATTGCTCCTGGCACTGGACCGGAAAAACCCGCGCCTGCTCAGGGCGGCCGAGGAGCGCTTGTCGTCGCTGAATGTCTCGGACCGTTTGATCCGGACACTCAGGGAGACCCGTAACGTACAGCGGACCATAACCTTCTATGCCCCCGCCGCCGGGGTGATTGATACCCTGAATATCCGTGAGGGTGCGTTTGTCAAGCCCGGAGATCCGGTCATGTCCATCGGCTCACTCGACGAGGTCTGGGTGATCGGAGAGGTGTTCGAGAGCCAGCTCTGGGCCATCAGGACTGGCGATCCGGTAGAGATGACCCTGGACTACATGCCCGGGCGCAGCTGGATGGGGCAGGTGGACTATGTGTACCCGGAAATCAATCTCGAGACCCGGACCGCACAGGTCAGGATGCGCTTTGACAATACCGATGGCATGTTGCAGCCGGGCATGTTCGCCAGCGTTAACATGCAGGGCGATCCGAGCGAAAGGCGCACCCTGGTGCCCCGGGAATCCGTTATCCGCACCGGACAGAGTGACCGCGTTGTTCTGGCGCTGGAAGAAGGTGCCTTCAAATCGGTTAACGTTACCACCGGACGGGTAGGGGATAAGTATGCCGAGATTCTCGAAGGCGTCGTTCCCGGCGACAGAGTGGTGGTCTCGGCGCAGTTCCTGATTGACTCTGAATCCAGCAAGACATCGGATTTCCGCCGGATGTCGCCGCCGTCCGCAGGGGCGATGGACCCGGATATGAACCATTCAGGGCACACCATGGACGCGGGCAAGGCTGATGCCAAGGGCAGTCCTGAAGCCATGAATCATGAGGGGATGGACCCGAGCGCAATGGACCAAAGCAAAATGGATCAGAGCGAAATGGACCATGGCAAGATGGATCATGACGGAGGCGCCTCATGATTGCGTCGGTCATTAACTGGTCTGTCCAAAACCGTTTTCTGGTAATGCTTGCCGCCGTATTGCTGACCGGGTTCGGGCTGTACTCGGTGTCGAAGACGCCGGTGGATGCCCTGCCGGATCTCTCGGATGTCCAGGTTATCGTTAAAACCAGCTACCCCGGCCAGGCCCCGCAGGTGGTGGAAGATCAGGTGACCTATCCGCTGACCACGGCCATGCTCTCGGTGCCCGGTGCGGTGACGGTCCGGGGCTACTCGTTCTTCGGCGACTCCTATGTCTATATCATCTTTGATGAGGATACGGACATGTACTGGGCCCGCTCCCGGGTGCTGGAATACCTTTCCCAGGTAATACCCAGCCTGCCTGAATCGGCCCGGCCTCAACTGGGGCCGGACGCGACCGGGGTTGGCTGGGTTTACCTGTATGCCCTGGTTGACCGGACAGGGAACAACGACCTTAGCCAACTGACCACCCTGCAGAACTGGTTTCTGAAGTACGAGCTGCAGACAGTGCCCGGTGTCTCGGAAGTGTCCACGGTCGGCGGCATGGTCAAGCAGTACCAGGTCAAGGTCAATCCCGAAAAACTCCGGGCATTCGGTATCCCCCTGTCCCACATCCAGAACAGCATCAAGCGGGGCAACAAGGAAATCGGTGCATCGGTGATCGAGATGGCCGAGGCGGAATACATTGTCCGCTCGACTGGCTATATCCAGTCCCGTGAAGACCTCTTGTCGATTCCACTGGGTCTTGACGTAAACGGCACGCCGGTCCTGATGAAGGATGTGGCAAGCGTTGAGATCGGGCCGCAGGCGAGACGTGGCGTTGTGGAACTCAACGGCAACGGAGAGACCGTAGGCGGCATTGTGGTAATGCGGTTTGGTGAAAATGCCCAGCAAACCATTAATGGCGTGAAGGCCAAGCTGGAAGAGCTGCAGTCAAGCCTGCCTGAAGGTGTTGAGGTGGTGACGGTTTACGATCGCTCTGGCCTGATCGAGCGCGCGGTCAATAACCTCGGGTTCAAGCTGCTCGAGGAATTTGTGGTGGTGGCTCTGGTGTGTATGATTTTCCTGTTCCACGTCCGCTCGTCGCTGGTGGCAATTATCAGCCTGCCCGTGGGCATCCTGACCGCCTTTATCGTTATGTACTTTCAGGGTATCAATGCCAATATCATGTCGCTCGGGGGGATCGCTATTGCCATCGGTGCCATGATCGACGGCGCCATCGTGTTAATCGAGAACATGCACAAGCATATGGAGAGGACGCCGCTGACGCCCGAGAACCGATGGGAAATAGTAGCCAGATCGGCCTCGGAGGTCGGGCCGGCGCTGTTTTTCTCGCTGTTGATCATCACTGTCAGTTTTGTGCCGGTGTTTGCCCTGGAAGCCCAGGAAGGGCGGATGTTTGCGCCCCTGGCGTTCACCAAGACCTACGCCATGGCCGCCAGTGCCGCCCTTGCAGTGACTCTGGTCCCGGTGCTCATGGGTTACTTCATTCGTGGCAAGGTGCTGCCGGAGCACAAGAATCCGCTGAACCGGCTGCTGGTGGCTGCCTATATGCCGGCCCTGAAGCTGGTGCTCCGGTTTCCGCTGTCTACGGTGCTGGCATCGGTACTGGTTCTGGCTGTCGGCCTTTGGCCGGCAACCAGGATCGGGAGTGAATTCATTCCCAACCTGGATGAGGGGGACCTGATGTACATGCCTACCACCTACCCGGCCATCTCGATTGCCGAGGCCAGGAGGCTGGTGCAGCAGACGGACAAGCTGATCGCCACGGTGCCCGAGGTTAAAACCGTGTTCGGCAAGGTGGGCCGGGCGGATACCGCTACCGACCCGGCGCCGCTGACCATGGTAGAGACCTTTATCCAGCTCAAGCCCAAGGATCAGTGGCGGGACGGAATGACCACCGATAAACTCAAGCAGGAGCTCAATTCGCTGATTCGCTTCCCGGGGGTAACCAATGCCTGGGTCATGCCGATCAAAACCCGCATCGATATGCTGGCAACGGGTATAAAAACCCCCGTGGGCATCAAGGTGGCCGGCCCGGATCTCTCGGTTATCCAGCGCATCGGCAAACGTCTTGAGGAGATCCTGGAGAAGGTTCCAGGCACCAGTTCTGTCTATTCCGAGCGGGTCGCCGGCGGGCGCTACATCAAGGTGGATATTGACCGGGAGCGTGCCGCTCGTTATGGCCTGAATATCGATGATGTTCAGCAGGTTGTGGCCTCGGCCATTGGCGGAATCAACGTGGCGCAGACCATTGAGGGGCTTGAGCGCTTCCCGATCAATCTGCGCTATCCGGAGGATTACCGGGACTCACCCGAAAAACTGAAGCAGCTTCCTGTGGTGACTGAATCCGGCCAGCGGATCGCGCTGGCCGACGTGGCCGATATCCGGGTGGAGGACGGGCCGCCCTCCATCAAGAGTGAAAACGCCCGCCTGAATGGCTGGAGCTATGTGGATATCGAAGGTGTGGATATCGGCACCTATGTCCAGCAGGCGCAGGCCGCCGTGAAGGAGCAACTGGACCTGCCCGCCGGTTACTCCGTCAACTGGTCTGGCCAGTATGAGTATATGCTCCGTGCCAAGCAGAAACTGAGCCTGGTGGTTCCGGTGACACTGGTCGTTATTGTCCTCCTGCTGTTCCTGAACTTCGGGCGCTTTGCGGAGGTGGGTATCATCGTGGCTACCTTGCCCTTTGCCCTGGTTGGCGCCTTCTGGTTGATGTATCTGCTGGGTTACAACTTCTCGGTTGCCGTCGGCGTCGGCTTCATCGCCCTGGCCGGTGTTGCCGTGGAGATTGGTGTGATCATGCTGGTCTATCTCAATCAGTCCTACGAGTCGATGCTGGAAACCTGTGAAAAGAGCGGGCTGAAGCCAAGGCGGGAAACCCTTCGCCATGCAGTGCTTCACGGTGCCGGAATGAGGGTGCGGCCGATAATGATGACCGCGGCCGCCATCATCGGCGGTCTCATACCGGTCATGATGGGCGGTGGAACCGGATCGGAAGTCATGGGGCGGATTGCCGCGCCCATGGTCGGAGGCATGATCAGTGCCGTGATTCTGGCACTGCTGGTGATACCGGTTGGTTACTACCTCTGGAAGCGCGCGGGCGTTGCAGAGTGAGCCGTCGCCGGTTTACTTTTCAGGCTCTTGCCTGGCCCTTGCCCGGAGTCATTCCGGACAGGTTCCCCGGGGGAGGCTGAAGCGGAATTGATCCCTGTCCCGCAATCGGTTCGCGGGTGTGGTAGCGTAAGGCCTTTGGCGGATCCTTTCCCGAAGAAACGGAGGCTTTATGCTGGAACGGCTGCAACGCCGGTTGGGACTGCAGACCATACCAGGGGTGTTTTTCACCTCCGCCGGGGTAGCGGCCTTCTTTGTTGCCCTGGCTGTCCCGTTTGATGAAACCGTTGCCGAAAGTTTCGGGCTGCTCACCGGCTGGGTGGCCCGTAACCTGGGTTGGTTCTATATTCTCTCTGTCAGCGCCCTGCTGATCTTCCTGCTGGGCCTGGCGGTCAGCCGTTACGGCAATATCCGTCTGGGAGCAGACGACAGCCGCCCGGATTATTCCAACCTGACCTGGTTCACCATGCTGTTTGCCGCTGGCATCGGCACCATACTCATGTTCTGGGGCGTCGCCGAGCCGGTGTCCCACTTCGCCAGTCCCCCGTTTGAAGGCGTGCAGCCGGGCTCGGAGCGGGCTGCCAGCGATGCCATGACCATCGCACTGTATCACTTTGGCCTGCATACCTGGACCATCTTTGCGATACCGGGGCTGGCGATCGGCTACTTCGCCTACCGGCACAATCTGCCCATGCGCATCAGCAGCCTGTTCTATCCCATCCTCGGGGAGCGGGCGTTCGGTCCATGGGGCTGGGCGGTGGATGTGATTGCCGTGCTCGGCACCCTGTTTGGTATGGCAACCTCCATGGGGCTGGGGACCCTGCAATTGAACAGTGGTCTGAACTACCTGTTTGGTACGCCATCCACCGGCGTGGTTCAGGTTATTCTGATTACGGTCATTACCGGCATCGCGGCTACCTCGGTGGCCCTGGGGCTCGACAAGGGCTTGCGCCGGCTATCCCAGCTTAACATCGTGCTGGCCGTGGTCTTGCTTGTGTTCGTGCTTGCCGTCGGGCCCACCGTGTTTATTGCCGAGGGTATGGTCCAGAGCGTGGGCAGTTATTTCGACGCCTTGCCCTGGCTGGCTTTCTGGACCGAGACGTTCAGGGAAACCGACTGGCAGCGGCAGTGGACCCTGTTCTACTGGGCCTGGACCATTTCCTGGGCACCCTACGTTGGTATCTTCATTGCCCGGATCTCCCGGGGCCGGACCATCCGCGAGTTTGTCGCCGGTGTTCTGCTCGCCCCCACGGCCTTCACGCTGGTGTGGTTCGGGATCTTCGGGTTATCCGCCATTCAGGTAGAGATGAACGGCCAGATTGCGCTGGCGGAGCAGGTGCAGCAGGACCCATCGGTGGCGATTTTTGCCTTTCTCGAGGCTTTTCCCCTTGCAGACGTGGCGTCGGCCCTGAGTGTCGCCATTATCGTTATTTTCTTCACCACCTCATCCGGTTCCGCCTCCCTGGTGATCGACATGCTGACCCGTCGGGATGACCAGCCCTCCCTGGTGCGCCAGCGCATCTTCTGGGCGGCGGCCCAGGGCGTTATTGCCGCCACCCTGTTGCTGGCGGGTGGGCTGGATGCCCTGCAGAACGTGATCACCTCCCTGGGTTTGCCTTTCGGTGTTTTGCTGGTCTTCATGGCGGTGGCCCTGGTCAGGGCGCTGCGTGCGGATTACCGGGGCTACAGCATGAACGAACTGGTCCAGGGGCGGGCCTTCCCGGAAGTGGAGGCCACCTCCGAAGCCAAACAGGAGAACGACTATGTACCGGAAACTGTTGATCGCCATTGATCCGGAAGACGACGGCGAGGGCAAGCGTGCCCTGGAAGCCGCCATGGACCTGCTGGCGGAGGATGGTGAGCTGCACCTGGCCAGCGTCTATAATCCCGGTGGTGGCGGGTTTTTTCCTCATGTTACCGAAGAAGCGCCCGAGCAGAAGGAGGCGCAGGTCCGGGAGGTGCTGGATCTGCTTGCACGCAAATACCTGCCTCTGGACCGTGACGCGCACCTGCATGTGGTGGCGGGAAATGCCGGCGAAAAACTGGTGGGCCTGGCGGGCCAGCTCTGTGCCGACCTGATGTTACTGGTATCCCGTGGCGGCTGTGGTCGCTGGTCCCTGCGTCGGGCGACCGTGGAGTATGTCTCGGCGAATGCCCCCTGTCCGGTACTGGTTCTGCCGTCGCTGGAGAAGGCCGGGCTGAAAAAGAGTGAAGAAGGCTGCAACTGACTAGTCGAACAGCGGCAACTGATCGGAGTGGCTCGCGGATTGTACTTTGGGCCGCTTCTGAAGCTTCAAAGGATTGTTTATGGCCCGGTTCAGTGATCATCTGTCTGCTCCGTCAGTGCTGATCTTCGACTGGCATGGCACGCTTGTCGACACCCACGATGCCATGTTCAGTGCCATGGAAGACATGTTGCCGCAGCTGGAGGATCTGGGGCTGGTGGAGCGGCTGCTGCCGGAGGGTCAGTGCCGCACTGCCGATGATGCCAGGCTGGTTCGTTATATCCGGATTTTTCGCCGCTTGCATCCACGCATACTGGCGGAGCGCAGGGTATCAAGGACTGACATATTCAACGCTATTTTTGGCGAGGATAAAACCGCGAAGCTGATTGCCCACAAGGCCTATAACGAGGCGTACCGTCGGTATTTCGGGCAGGTCAGACCTTTCCAGCCTGGTGCCTATGAGTACCTGTCGGCCCTGAAGGCGATGGGCATCCGGCTGGCGGTATCGACCAACCGGAACCGGGAGTTCCTCGACAAAGAGCTGCGCACGGTGGACGAGGGGCGCTGGCGGGATCTGTTCGATGCCACGGTGTGCGCGGATGATGTGACCGAGTACAAGCCGGATCCCGAAGTCATCCTCAAGGCCCTTGAGAAACTGGGGCTGCCGGCCGATGAGAGGGCGTGGTATATCGGTGACAGTTACGTCGACATGCTGACCGCCAACAAGGCCGGTGTGTCCGGCATTTTCTATAACGGTGCCTGCTGGGAACCGGGCCGGATAGATAGCTGGTTCTCACACCGGGACGCCCCTGCAGCCATTCTTGACAGCTTCGAGGACCTGATGGATCTGCTGGCGCTGCTCGAAAGGAATGAGCCTGAGGCGTTCCGTCAGGCGCCCGCGGAGGTAAGACCGAGACCCTACCCACCCCCTCAGCGCCCCGAACCCCGGATAGAACCGGACTGGCACCCGGCGGCCGTCAAACTGGTCCGGCCGGCGGTCATCCTGTTCGACTGGCACGCGACTCTGGTGGATACCCTGGACGCCATGTACCACGCGGTGGATGACATGTTGCCGGACTTTCACCGGCTCAGGCTGATGGACCGGATGGTGGCCCCTGAGGACAGCAAGACACCGGAGGACGTCAGGCTGGTTGCCTACGTGCGCGAGTTCGCCAGGCTACACCCCAAGGTGAAGGCCGACCGGAAAATCTCCCGGACCGACATTTTTGAAGTGCTGTTCGGGGAGGATCAGGAAGCCAAACAGATTGCCCACAAAGCCTTCAATCACCACTACCGGAAGCACTATGGCACGGTGAAAGCTTTTGAACCCAAGGTGTGTGAAGTGCTGGAGGGATTGCGGCGTCTGGGGATTCAGATCGGGGTGATCACAAACCGGGACCGGGAGTTTTTTGAGCATGAGCTGGCTGCGGTGGAAGACACCGGCTGGACCCATCTTTTCGATGTGGATGTGTGCGGCGACGATACACCAATGCGCAAGCCGCATCCGGATCAGTTGGTATTGGCAGTTCAGAAACTGGATTATCCGCCGGACCCGAGCGTCTGGTATGTGGGTGACAGCACCACCGATGTGATTGCCGCCAAGAGGGCGGGCATGACCTCGGTGTTCTTTAACGGCGCGCAATGGGACCTGCCGTGGCTGAACAAGATTTTTCCGGGCACCCACAAACATCCCGACAAGCCGGATGTCGTAGTCAACGATTTCTCGGAATTCTGGGCGCTGGTGCTGGCCTGCGAAATCGGGCCGCCGTGAGCACCATCGTTATATGTGTTCCAATCGTGCCAGCAAGTTATCGGCGTGCATCACCATGCCCAGCACATTGGGCAGCTCTATCCAGTCATAGGCATCGGCATGGACCGCCAGCCATTCGCCTCCGAACACCAAAACTCCCCAAAAGAGGTAGTAGAAGTACGCCAACAGCCCAAGGGTGGTTCATACAACAAACTGGTAAACTGAAACTCAGCTGACCCGCATCAAAATGCGAGCCGAAGGATTACCGTAAAATCCCTCCAGCTCCCCTGAACATGGGGTCAGATGAACTTTCATCTGACCCCAATTTCATCTGACCCCGAGTTTACTATGACCTCCGACCCTGCACTCAAAACCCAAGACTCCGCATTGCCGGAATTCATCTGGGACGACGCCCTGATCCGCCGCTACGACCTCAGTGGCCCGAGGTACACCTCCTACCCAACGGCCGTTGAGTTCAACCAGAACTACCCGATTGAGGACATGGTCAAGGCCGCCGCCCGCAGCAAGGCCAGCGACCGGCCATTATCACTCTACACCCACCTGCCGTTCTGCGCGCACCTGTGCTACTACTGCGCCTGCAATAAGGTGATCACCAAGAAACGTGACAAGGCCATGCCCTACGTGGAGCGGCTGCTGAAAGAAGCCGCCATCCAGTCAAGGCTGTTCGGTGCGAACCGACCGGTTACCCAGCTGCACTGGGGCGGCGGCACCCCCACGTTTTTGCCGAAGGAGGTGATGGAACATCTGATGGCGGGGTATGGGGAGCTGTTCAATCTGCAAACCGGTGATGACCGGGACTACAGCGTTGAGATCGACCCTCGGGAAGTGGACCAGGACACCCTGCCCACACTCTGGGATCTTGGGTTCAACCGGATCAGCCTGGGTGTCCAGGACGTGAACCCCGAGGTGCAGAAGGCGGTGAACCGCATCCAGCCCCGGGACATGACCGAGGCCGTGCTGAGTGAGGCACGGCGGATTGGCTTCCGCTCCATTAACCTGGATCTGATCTACGGCCTGCCCTACCAGACCCCGGAAAGCTTCGCGGAAACCCTGGAGGCGGTCATCGAAATGTCGCCGGACCGGCTCTCCGTATTCAGCTATGCGCACCTGCCGGACCGCTTTTATCCGCAGACCCGGATCCAGTCCGATACGCTGCCGAGCCCGCAGCAGAAACTGACCATTCTCCACAACACCATCAACCGCCTGCTGGAAGCCGGCTACGAATACATCGGCATGGACCACTTCGCCAAGCCGGATGACAGCCTGGCTGTGGCCCAGCGGGAAGGCCGGCTGCACCGGAACTTCCAGGGTTACACCACCCATTCGGAGTGCGATCTGGTGTCCCTGGGTGTGTCGGCCATTGGTCAGACCGACGATGCCTATTTCCAGAACAACCACGACCTGCCGTCCTGGGAAGCGTCCATTGATGCCGGCCAACTGGCGATCACCAAAGGCGTGAACCTGACCCGTGACGACCGCATTCGCCGTTGGGTGATCGGCCAGCTCATCTGCCAGTTCCGGCTGGATCGCCAGCAGTTCGCGGCGGTGTGGCAGGAAGACCTGGACCGCTACTTCGCGGATGAACTCAGCCGCCTGAAGCCCATGGTGCAGGATGAACTGATTGCCGATGACGGCAGCGTTCTTCAGGTCCAGCCCGCAGGCCGGTTGCTGATCCGGGCCATCTGCCAGATCTTTGATCTCTACCGCAAGGAAGGCGCCAGCCAGCGGTTCTCCCGGATTATCTGACAGGCCTGTCGAAGACGGGGGGCCGAACTCGGGGTCAGAAGAAAGCGTTCTTCTGACCCCATATTCAAAGTCGAGTGAAGTCGGGGTCAGATGAAGGCTTTCATCTGACCCCTTTTTACTTCTGTTGGTTTCAGCTGTACGCCGGCACCTTGAACTCATTGGCAAGGTCCTGAAGTACCCTCGCCAGCCGTGCCTGCTCGCCGGTCACCTGGGTGATTTCCTGGGACCCGGTCAGCGTCAGGATCGCGGCCTCACTGACCGATTCCATGCTGCCTGCCAGTTCCCGGGTTACTGCAACCTGTTCCTCGGAAGTGGCCGACATCTCCTCAGTAGCTGCCGCCACCTGTTCGATCTGTTGCTGCTGGTTTTTCACCTGGCTTGAATTCTGGCCAGCCGTGGAGCTGGTTTCCTCGGTAGCCGTCGCCAGTTGAACGCTGGATTTGTCGATCTGCAACAGGGCGTTGCCGAAGCGCCCGAACAACTCGTTGATCGCTTTGCCAATAGTGCCCACTTCATCCGTGCTGGCGATTTCAATGTCACGGGTCAGGTCCTTGTTGTCCATGGCGAACTGCACGCCTTCAAGCAGGCGCCCGACCTGCAGGTTGATGGCACAGATGATGACGAGCATAAGCACCAGCATCGCCAGAACCGCGCCTGCCGCAATGGCGGATGCAGTGATTAGGTCATTGCGGGCGTCGGCGACCCCGGCGGTGGCCAGAGCCATTACATCAGCCAGCATGTCCTTACGAAACCCGTTGAGCTCGCCAATCCGTTCGGTGGTGTTGTTGAACCAGTCTGCCGCATCCAGGGCATACATGCCGGAAGGACTGCTGAACAGGGTTTCGCGCTTCTCCTCCAGGGACTGACTTGCAGCAGTGCCCGACTGTTTTTCAAGAGTTGCGCGAAGTGCGGTGTCCGAGGCCTGCATCGCCAGTGCTTCGTTGAAGTAGGCTTGCTGCTGCCCGCCGAGTCCGGCGATACGGCGCAGGGTAGGAAGATCAAAGTTTCCGCTGCGAATCAGGAATGCACCAACCGCGCGTTCCCGGCCTGCTCGCTCTGCCAACTCCGCCAGGGCGTAGTAAGCATTAACGTCACGGGTCAGCTCCGGATCGGTGGTCTGTCGGATAATCAGAGCAATCCGGTCAATCAGTTCCATGATCATTGCGGTGTAGCGCGACGCGGAATCGCCCGCGGCAATGCTTCGGTTATCGATTGAACTGCGCAGGGAATTCAGGTTGGCCAGGCCCTGGCTCACTGCCTGTAGGCTGGTTTCAACGCTGCGATCAAAGGAGGCGCCTGCCAGCAGGGCGTCAATTCCGCGGCGATAGTCCGAAATGCGGGTATCGGTTTGCCGCCGTTGCTCCGCCAGCTCAAGCTCGGCCTGGCGGGCGGCGTCGGTACGGGGTTGGCTGGCGAAGAGGACTGCGGACCTGCCGCGTTCCTTCTGCAGACTCTCGGTCAGAGGGTCGCCGATTTCAGCGAGTTCCACCATGGAACGCAACTGGCGCATATTGCTCAGCTCGTTGTAGCTCAGAGCAATGCTCTCAGCGGCGAAATAGAGAATAACAAGCAGGGCAGGCACCACCAGAGTGGTCAGCTTGCCCCGCATGGAGAGATTATTGATGAAGTTCATAGCCTTGCCTTGTTTGATCAGGGAATGCGCTCATTATCCCGGTGCCGGTAGGCCGGCTGCTATCGGCGAGACGGGGTAGCTGTGGAGGTAGTTTCAGGCCTGTAAGCTACTGTAAGTGATTGTTAAATAACTGGCATATATAAAGAAAAATATGCATAGGTATAAGTGCGTAGAGCACCACTTTGGAGGTATTCCTCTGTGTGTGCCAGCGAACAGACCCGGGTATGGCGACGAGCTAGCTTGAAACCGAAGTTATAGCCAGAGGAGGGTGTGATCATGAGCATGTTTAGTGCAGACGAAATGAAAGGAAAGTGGAAACAACAGGTTGGAAAAGCAAAGCTGGTCTGGGGCAATCTGACAGAGGACGAACTTCTTGCGGCGGAAGGGCGAAAGGACAAGCTTGCAGGCCTGATTCAGGAGCGGTATGCCATAACCCGCGAAGAGGCTGAAAAGCAGGTTAAGGAATTCTTCGGTAAGAATTAAGATCGGTCCGTCCGAACCATGAGTCAAAATGCTCATGGTTTGGTGCTGGGCTCAACAGGGGTGCATAGCCATGCTGGAAACAATTGCCATTGTTCTACTGATTCTTTGGGCTTTGGGTTTGGTGACCTCCTATTCCATGGGCGGCTTTATCCATATTCTGCTGGTGGTCGCGATTGTGGTAATACTGCTTCGGGTAATCCGGGGCCGTAGTCTCTGAACCTTCGAACCTTGCGCTGACAAAGGTCAAGGCAGTTCCTGCGCGAGTAGCGGTAAGGTACCGGCATTCTTGAAGTGGAGAATGCCATGGAACTCGTCTGCCCGGCCGGTAGCCTGCCAGCCCTGAAAACCGCGGTGGATAACGGTGCCAATGCCGTGTATTTGGGTTTTCGGGACAGCACCAACGCCCGCCAGTTTGCCGGCCTGAACTTCAACGACAAACGTGCCGCCGAGGGTATTGACTATGCCCACCTGCGAGGCGCACGGGTGTTCTGTGCCATCAATACCTACCCGCAACCGGATGGCTGGGAGCAGTGGAAGGGCGCGGTAGACCGCGCCGCAAGCCTGGGTGTGGATGCCATTATCCTGGCCGATATGGGCCTTCTGGATTATGCCGCCAACAAGTACCCGGATATTCCCCGGCATCTGTCGGTGCAGGGCTCTGCCACCAGCCACGAGGCGCTCTCGTTCTACAAGGATAACTTCGATATCCGCCGGGCGGTGCTGCCCCGGGTTCTCTCGCTGGACCAGGTTCGTGGTGTGGCTAAACACAGCCCGGTCGAGCTGGAAGTGTTTGCCTTCGGGAGTCTGTGCATCATGGCCGAGGGTCGATGTTATCTCTCTTCCTACCTGACCGATGAGTCCCCCAATACCCGTGGCGCCTGCTCTCCGGCCAAGGCTGTGCGCTGGCAGGAGACACCGCGGGGGCTTGAATCCCGGCTGAACGATGTGCTGATTGACCGATATGGCCAGGGTGAATCCGCCGGCTATCCGACCTTGTGCAAAGGCCGTTTCGAAGTGGAGGGCAGTGTCTACCACGCCATTGAGGAACCGGTCAGCCTGAATACGCTGGACCTTCTCCCGGATCTCCGGGAGCTGGGCATAAGTGCCGTAAAAATCGAGGGTCGTCAGCGCAGCCCCGCCTATATCGCCGATGTTGCCCGCACCTGGCGCCACGCGCTTGATCATCTCGAGTCCGGCTCCGGCATGTTTACGGTTGACCCGCAGTGGCGCAGCACCCTGGCGGGACTTTCCGAAGGCGGCCTGACAACGCTGGGCGCATACCATCGCAAGTGGAAATAAGGTTCTACCGATTATGATGAAGTTATCGCTGGGCCCGATTCTGTGGTTCTGGTCCAGGCAAACCGTTTTCGATTTCTATGCCAACGCCGCCGAGTGGCCGGTGGATACCATCTATCTGGGCGAAGCCGTGTGCAGTCGTCGCCGTGAGCTGAAACCGGATGACTGGTTTGATCTGGCCCGTGATCTGAAAGCCTGCGGGAAGGACGTAGTGCTTTCCACCCAGACGCTGATCGAATCCGACGCGGATCTGCGCCGTCTGCGCCGGATCTGTGACCAAAACGAGTTTGTGGTGGAAGCGAATGACCAGAGCGCTTTGCAGGTGGCTATTCGTAATGACATTCCCTTCATAACCGGCCCGTCCATGAACGTCTACAACGTGGCCACGCTCAAGGTGCTGGCAAAACAGGGCCTCAGGGGCTGGAACCTGCCGGTGGAACTGGGCAAGGGAACCCTGGATCAGCTGATCAAGGGTTTGAAAGAGGAAGGCCTGGACTTACCGGCAGAGGTATTCGCCTGGGGCTTCCTGCCCCTGGCCTGGTCATCCCGTTGCTTCACCGCACGGCATTACAATCTTCCGAAAGATAACTGCGAGTTCCGCTGCATCGAGCATCCCGATGGTATGGAATTGCGCTCCCGGGAATCTCAGGAGCTGTTCCGGATCAACGGTATTTCCACCTTGTCTGGCTCGCGCTATGACCTGATGCGGGAGCTGCCGGAGATGGAGCGGATGGGGGTGTCAACGATCCGACTGAGCCCGGAACATCAGGGTATGGATGAAGTGGTGCACCGCTTTGATCAGGTGCGCCGGGGTGTAACACCGGCAACCGATCCGCTGCAACTGGTGGAAGCGCCACCCTGCAACGGATACTGGTACGGCAAACCGGGAATGGAACTGGTCGGCTAAGGCCGGTCAGTCATTTAAGGATTGAACGCCAGGGAAACGGTCAGACACATACTTGCTGTGGCATTGGATGCAGTTGCCGGTCATTTCGCTGAATAGCTTGTGCTGCTCTTTCGTGCCTTTACCCCTGCCTGCCTCTGCCAGCGATGCAGCAAGCTGGTGGAATTCCTTGTCCAGCTTGATAAAACCGTTGGGTACTGCCGACATCAGGTCTTTGCGATCCTGTTCGGTCAGTGACTGTTGCAGGATGAAGCTGTCGTGAATCTTCTGGGCATTCTCTGCAACACTGTCATGCTGGCCCATGACGATGGCCGAATGAATCTGCCCCATGGTCGACTGAATGGATCGCATCTCTTCGCGCAGCAGACGGTCCAGCTTGTCGGTCAGCTTGGGGGTGACTGGTTCATCCGCCGTGACAGTGAACGGCAGAGCGATGCTCAGTGCCAGGGTGGCCAGAAGTGCGCAGGTTGTTTTTGTCATGGTATAGCCCTCTATTAATGAATGGCGAGCGCCGTTCAGGTTATCACTATCAGATAGTATGCCTGTTGAGATATGCTAATTTCTGACAGCTGTCCCCACTTTCCGGGCTATCCGGAGTTAGCGGAGGCGGCCCATCCCAGATCCTCCAGAATTACGTAAAGCGCCGGCAATGCCAGCAGTATCAGAATGGTAGACACCAGCAGTCCGAAGACGACCGAAATCACCAGCGGGATCACCGCCATGGCCTGAGTGCTGGTTTCGGCCAGCAGGGGCAGAAGGCCGGCGATGGTGGTGCTTGTGGTAATCAGAATGGCGCGGAAGCGGGCGCGGCTGGCGGCACCGGCGGCTTCGGTGGCGGTCATGCCCCGTTCCCGGTAGGTTTTGACAAACTGAACCAGCAAAATGGCATTGTTCACCACAATACCCGCCAGTGAGGCCGCGCCGATCAGCGAGGGCATGGACAGGTTGTAGCCCATCAGCAGGTGACCCCAGACCGCGCCCATAAAGGCCACCGGGATCGACAGCATGACAATGATCGGCTCCAGGTAACTGCGGAACTGGAACGACAGGATCAGGAAGATCCCCAGCAGGCCGATCAGCAGCCCCCGGGCGATGGACTGGCCGGTTTCCTGGGAGCGGGCGGTTTGGCCTTCCACCTGCAGGCTGATCTCTGGCCATTGCTCACGGAGCTTCGGAAACGCCTGGTTCTGCAGGTCCGCCACGATGGCATCGGCGTTGGTTTTTCGGCCGTTCACATCGGCCGATACGGTTACTGTGCGCAGACCGTTAATGCGGGTGACCTGTGACCATTGCCGTTCCTCGGCGATGGTCGCCACTTCGCGCAACGGAACCATCTGGCCCTTTGCCGTGGTGATCACGGTATCTTCCAGGAATTGGCGGGTGTTGCGTTCGGCGCTGGCCTGGCGCACCAGGATTTCGATGTGTTGGTCACCGATCTGCACCGTATCCACAATATCGCCCAGAAGGCCGGTGCGGATCTGGCTGGCTACTTCAGCAGTGTTCAGGCCGAGGGGTAGGGCGCTGTCGTTCAGTGTCAGTATCCGCTGGGGCTTGCCGGGGCGAAGATCATCCAGCACGTTGAAGGTACCGTTATAGCTGGCGACTTCTTCGCTCAGATAGCGGGCCGCGGCTTTCAGTTCGTCCAGATCGGTGCCTTGCAGGCGGACTTCGATGGGAACGCCCGCGGGGCCGAAGCCGGGCTCCTGGATGTTCAGGGCAATCAGGCCGGGGATTTCGCCGATCTCCTGGTACCAGCGGTCGGTTAGGGTGACCAGATCCACGGTACGGATTTCGGCGGTCAGCAGGTCTGCCATAACCGTTGCCACGTGGGCGCCTTTCTCGCCAGCCCCCGCGTGCTGGTTGAAGCGGGTCTGGATGTTTCTCACCAGAGCTTGCCGGCCGGGCTGCTCCGGAGCGTATTCCTCGTTGAGTCTTTGCATGGCTTCGGTTATGCGGTTGGTAATGGCCTGTGTCTGATGCAGGGGTGTGCCCTGGGGCATCAGCACCCGGGCTTCCAGTACGTCACCATCAATCTCCGGCATGGCTTCCATCCGTACATGACCGCCGGCCATCAGCCCCACCGAGCCAAGGATAGTCAGCAGCATGGCCGCCAATACGCCGTAACGGAAACGGATGGCGCTGTCGGCCAGTTGTCCCACTTTTTCGCGAACCTTTTCAAAGCCACTGTCGAAAGCAGAGCGGAAGCAGGAAGGCGCTTTCTCGCGCTTCTTGCCCAGGCCGTTTCTGAGGTGGTGGGGCAGTATCCAGAATGCTTCGATCAGTGAGGCGGCCAGGGCGGCAATAAGAACGACCGGCAAGACCTCCAGCACTGACCCCAACTCTCCTGCCAGAAATGCCAGAGGAATGAACACGGCAACCGTGGTCAGGAATGACGACAGCACCCCGGGCAGGATTTCCTGTGTGCCTGTGACCGCCGCTTCCAGCGGGCTGCAACCCTCGGCTGCACGCTGGGCGATGTTGTCGGTGATCACCACCGAGTCATCCATAACAATACCGATAGCCATAAGCAGGGCCACCAGGGTGATCATGTTCAGGGACAGCCCTGTCAGGACCATCATCACAAAGGCTCCGGCAAAGGCGGCAGGGAGGCCGAACAGTGCCCAGAAGGCGAGCCGGGGGCGGAAGAACAGTGCCATTACCAGACCCACCAGCAGTAAGCCGGTGATACCGTTGGCCACCAACATTTGCAGGCGGTCCTTGACGATCGACGTCATATCCTGGGTGATTTCCAGTTCTACAGTGCCAGCCCGGCGGGCTTTTTCCTCATCAACGAACGTTTGCAGCGAGTCCATGACCCTCAGGGCATCGTCATGGCGGTTCTTGTGAACCTCCAGAACGATGGCGCGCTGGCCGTTGAATTCCACCCGTTCCTCTTCCCGTTCATGGGCTTCGGTAATGGTGGCAAGGTCGCCGAGGGTCAGCACGGCACCGGCTTCGCCACCGACGACCGGAAGTTTGGCCAGGGCCTGTAGTGAGCGCCGTTCATCGACAAACCGCAGCTGTATATCCTGGCTGTCGGTTTCAATGTTGCCCAGGGGCATGTCCAGGTTCTGGCTGCTGATGGCGCGGGCAATGTCTCGCACACCGAGGCTATACTGGCGCAGCAGGTCGCGGGAGACTTCGATGTGCCACTGGCGCTGGGACAGACCAACGGGAATGACATCGGCCACGCCTTCCATGGCGAAAAGCCGGTCTTGCAGCTGGTTGGTGTAAGTCTCCAGATGGGCGAAGCTCATGGGTCCGTAAACCGCGATGGCGGCCACCAGGTTGGTGCGGTAGAGCTCGCGGATAATCGGGTCTTCGGCTTCTTCGGGCAGGTCGGTCAGGGCCTCGGTTTCGGTGCGAATATCATCCAGAAACCGGCCCATATCGCCCTCTGGTGACATGCTGGCAATGGTCTGGGCCTGGTTGTCCCGGGCAGTGCAGGAGATTTCCTTCATGTAGTCCACCCGCTGCAGCGCCTCACCCAGGCGCTGGCAGATGGCTTCTTCCACATCCGCCGCAGTGGCCCCCCGGTATTCTATGGTGATGCTGACTTCCGGCGGCAGGTAGTCCGGAAAGGTTTCCCGGGTTAGGTTCGGTGCGGCAAACAAGCCCATCGCCAGCATCAGAATCAGCAGCAGATTGCCGGCGGTGGGGTGGCCGGCGAACCAGCGGATCACCGTTGCTCTCCCATAACTTGGTGCTGCAGAGCTTTAAGGGCCTGATCATCGGTTTGCGGGGCTAACGGTGTGCCTTCAATGGCCGGCACCAGATCATCGAGAATCAGGCGGTCACCCGGCTTCAGACCGTTTGTAACGATAGCAAGGTCACCCTGCTGCCAGGCAACGGTGACTGGCTGGCGTTTCAGGCGGTCATCTCTGTCCGCCAGGTATACCTCGCCCTGGTGAATGGTGCTGGCCGGCACCACCAGCACTGGATTGGGTGTAGGCGCTGTGATAGACGACTGCACAAACATGTTTCGTACCAGCGGTGGCCGGGCTGGCGGGTTGGCATTGCGATAAGGCTCCTCCACCGCTATCACCGCCTGAATGGTGCGGGTGGCCGGATCAAGACTGCTGGTGACCCGGGTCAGCTTGCCGGGCCAGCGACTGTCGGGAGCGCCGGTGGGGTACACCCACACCGTCAGTGAGTCCAGCGGCAGTTGTTGGTGGAAATCGGGAAAACCCTCGGGTGCTTCCCCAGGGGCTGTCGGGGCGGGAGCACCCGGGATCTGGGACAGCACGTTCCGAAGCTCGGACATTTCCAGCTGCACCGTGACTTCTGCGGCAGAAATGTCGTCTGCCACAAACAGGGTCTGGCCGGGGCTCATCTGTTGCCCGGTTTCGATTTCGGACTGGTGAACCCGCATATCCCAGGGGGCTTCAAACCGGGTATCTTTAAGGTCTTCCCGGGCACTGGCCAGGGCCGAATCACTCCGGGCCAGGCGGGCGTTCAGGGTCTCCCGTTTTACCGGAATCAGGTTGAGCTGGTTTTTCAGTGACTGCACAGCCTGTTGTTGCTGCAGGGTGGCCCGCTGTTGTTCATCCAGCCGGGTTTCAGACAGGGCACCACGATCCGTCAGGGTTTTTGCCCGCTCCAGCTCCCGCTGGGCCAGGGCCAGCCGGCGGTTTTCCAGTTTCAGCAGTTCCCGGGCGTTCTGCTCTTCCTGATCCAGTTGCCGAAGCTCTGCCTCAAGGCCGGCGATATCGGCCTTGGCGGAGGCTTCCGCGAGTTCGTAGCGGGTCGGGTCTATCTGTAGCAAGCGGGTGCCTTCGGGGATCAGGTTGCCGCTTTCCAGCTCCGGGCTCCTCCAGATAATGCGACCGCCCACATTGGCCACTGCCTTCCAGCTCCGGGCCGGTAACACCTGACCATAACCACGTGCTTCGGTGCGAACGGTGAGGGGAGTAACTTCAAGGAGCCTGGCTGGTGTCGCTGCCAGCTGTTCAGCTGTGCGCTCCGGTGGTTGCTTCAGTTTCACCATGATCACCACGAAGGCGATGCCGGCAATCAGCGTCAGGGCGAGGATGAGCTTATTTTTTCGGGTCATCGGGAATCTCCTGGAAGCTTGCGCTGAACAACCGGAATATGCGAGGGGCTACCTGTTCCAGGTCGCGGACATCGCCACCCACCATGCCCTGAACTACCAGCCCCTGAATGGCACCCAGATAGAGCACGGCAGCAGCTTCCGTGTCGATGGTCGGGGTTATGCATTGCTGTTCAATACCAAGATTCAGCAGAGAGACTACTTTCTGCCGGTAGGTGGCCAGGGTCTGACGGATAATGCGTTTCGCCCGGTGGTTGCCCGGTTTCTGGAGCTGTCCCAGCATCAACTGAGGAATGCCGGGGTGGCTGGCAACATGCAAGCCCAAAATTGGCCCCGATGCTGAGCTGCCGCTGAAGTAACCTCGCTGGTTGGTTGAAAACGAGGTGCCCGTCAATTTTCCACCCGGCTCATGGAGATGAGACCAAAGACTGGGGTTTGATAAGAATCATTATCATTAGGTTTTTTCTGTTGTAAAGTTGGTGTGGTTCATCAGGGGTAACGCTATGAATGCCATTCCCATAAAAGACATCAGTGAAACCTCAGCGCCAACGCGTTTTGTTGGGGGTTCTGATCGTGCTTCAAAGCATCCCGGTGTAGAACGCATTCTCTCCCGTCTGGGTCCTTGGTTGCCCTGGGTGCATGTGGTCATGTTCCTGGTATTCCTGGCTGTGCTGGTCGTCCCTGTGTATCTGCCGGAGTCAGCAGAACAGGCAACCTTTCTGGATGATGGCCGGGTGCTGGCAAACTATCTGCTGTGGGGTGTGTGGTTCCCTCTGGTGTTTTTCTCGGTGGTGATTACCGGAAGAAGCTGGTGCGGTTTTCTGTGCCCGATGGGGGCCGCGTCGGAACTGGCCAACCGCCATGGACTGAAAATGCAGACACCGGCATGGGTTCGCTGGCCGGGCACGCCCATCCTCAGCTTTATCATTATCACCCTGTTGGGCCAGACCACCGGTGTACGTGACCACCCGGAGGCGACTCTGGAAATCTTCGGCGGCACCTTCGTAATGGCCGTCATCGTCGGTTGGCTCTGGGGGCGCAACAAGCGGGTATGGTGCCGGCACCTGTGCCCCATAGGGTTATTACTGGGGGTATTTGCCCGCCTGGGTGCGGTGCAGCTTTGCCCGCGAAAGTGGAAGTCCGGACCGGACGAACTCACTGACAAAACCATTTGCCCTACCTATATCGACTTGCCCCGTAAACGGGCTACTCGCCATTGCATCGAATGCCTGCGCTGTATTCTGCCCGGCCATACAGCGGGCCTGGCGGTGTCTTTCCGCAGGCCGGGTCAGGAACTGGAATCCATTCGTCATCATGCCCCGGATGGTTGGGAAATCCTGTTTATCTTTCTGGGTGCCGGTGTGGCTCTGGGTGGCTTCTTATGGCTGGTGCTGCCATTTTACAGCGACTGGCGGCAAGTGGCAGGTACCTGGTTTATCGAACAGGGCCAGTACTGGATTGGTAAGCCTGGGCCGGCCTGGCTGATGAGTGTGCATCCGGAGCGCCGGGAAGTCTTTCGCTGGCTCGATTTCTTCATGATCGCCGGCACCATGGTCGCGGTCATGGCATTGTCTGCTCTGGTGCTGAGTGTGGCATGTCTGGCGAGTGCCGGGCTGGCCAGGTTGCAGGGCGGTACCGCAAGCCTGTTTCAGGCCTTCGTCCAGATTGGTTACAGCCAGGCCCCCGTGGCGCTGATGGCTCTGATGATCGGCCTCGCCACCGAGCTGTTCACCCCCTTTCTGCGCCTGGGTATGACCGCCGTGCAGGTCAGTAATGCGAAAGCCGCAATGATTTTTCTCGGCTGGGTCTGGAGTGTTTGGCTGGCCTGGCGAATTCTGCAGGGCCTGGGTGTTGGCCGTGGCCGCTGGCTGGCGCTGTTACCGAGTGCGGCGGGCAGCAGTGCCATGGCTGCCGCCTGGTGGATGGCGGTGCTCTGAGATCTACCGCATTCCGGCAAGTTCCCGATCAAAAAAGAAGATGTGAAACCACCCTAAAAGAGGAGTAAGGCTATGAAAACAAGCACTCGCGCATTCACTGCTGCTGCCATGTTGACCGGCAGCCTGGTGCTTGCCGGCCACGCTATTGCTGGCGAAGTGGTGGTCGGTGAGCCCGTAGAGAAGCATGGCATGGAAATCGGCGCGGTGTACCTGCAGCCGGTGATGATGACACCGGAACTGCCGGGCATGGGTGAAAAGGATATCCATCTGGAAGCGGATATCGCCGCACTGCCTGGTAACAATAACGGTGCCGGTGCCTGGGTTCCTTATCTGGGAATTACCTTCACGCTGACCAAAGATGGTTCGGATTGGTCCAGAACCGGCGCTTTCATGCCGATGGTGGCCTCTGATGGACCGCACTACGGTGCCAACATCAAGCTGGACGGCCCGGGCAAATACCATGTGGTTTATCACATTGATCCGCCCCCCTATCAGGGATTTTATCGCCATAAGGACAAAGAAACCGGTGTCGGCAAATGGTGGGTTCCGTTCGATGTGGAGTGGGATTTTGCCTACGTGGGTACCGGCAAGAAAGGTGGTTACTGATTAATTGAAGGCCTCCAGCCAGCTTGTCCGTTACCGGGCTGGCTGGTGTTGCCGCCGCCTTTCCTCTGTTTCCCAATCCCTCGCTCATTCTCTCCCTTTGTTCGATTTTTAAGAAGTAAACGAGATAAATTTTCTTGGTTGAATTTTTCTGCATTAATATATATAGTAATTGTGTCCTGGTAAGCCACAATATGTTGTGTTTGTGGCAAGGAATCCGGTGAGACTCCGGAACTGACGCGCAGCGGTATTGGGGAACAACCGTGGCATGATGACACTGGCGCAAGCCGGGAAGTCGCCACGCAAGGCCGAACCGGAAGGTTCACGCCCCTGAGTCCGAAGACCTGCCAGGGCAACATGCACTGCACCTTCGCGACTCAGGGTGAACAGTTGGTCAAGCCCCGGGTCTGGTTGCCCGTGTGTGATCTCCTGTATACGCGAAGGTTCTACAGACCTGATGCGATTCCAGGAGGAGCACATGCCCGCCACGACCACCTCAGAAGCTGCCGATCCATCCTTGCTGGATATCTCGGCCACCGTTAGTGAATACCTTCATCGCAGCGACTGGCGGGTAAACGCCAACGCCAATCAGGGCTACTCCCTCGGCGGTCTGATTCTGAATACCGCCGGCAAGGTGATTGCCAACTACTGGCTGAACGAGGTTTACACCCCGGAAATCGGCCAGGCCCACCGTGATGCCGATCTGCACATTCATGACCTCGATATGCTCAGTGGTTACTGTGCCGGCTGGTCCTTGCGAACTCTGCTGCATGAGGGGCTCAACGGTGTGCCGGGCAAAGTGGAAGCCGGGCCTCCCAGGCACTTGTCCAGCGCCATCGGCCAGATGGTGAACTTTCTCGGCACCCTGCAAAACGAATGGGCAGGGGCCCAAGCCTTCAGCTCCTTCGACACCTACCTTGCGCCGTATATCCGTAAGGACAACCTGAGCTATGAAGCGGTTCGCCAGTGTGTCCAGGAGTTTGTCTACAACCTGAACGTACCCTCCCGCTGGGGCACCCAGACTCCCTTCACCAACATCACCCTGGACTGGGTGTGCCCGGAAGACCTGCGTGGACAGATCCCGGTGATTGCCGGTGTGGAAATGCCCTTCAGTTATGGCGACCTGCAGGCCGAAATGGACATTATCAACCAGGCCTATATTGAAGTGATGACCGCTGGTGACAGCATGGGCCGGGTATTCACCTTTCCCATTCCCACTTACAACATCACCCGGGATTTTGACTGGGAGTCGGACAATGCCCTGCGACTGTTTGAAATGACCGCCCGCTACGGCCTGCCGTATTTTCAGAACTTCCTGAATTCAGACCTGGAGCCCAACATGGTCCGTTCCATGTGCTGTCGCCTGCAGCTGGACCTGCGCGAGCTGCTCAAACGCGGTAATGGCCTGTTCGGTTCCGCCGAGCAAACCGGCTCTCTGGGTGTCGTTACCGTAAACTGCGCTCGCCTTGGATATCTCTACAAGGGGCAAAAGAGCGCGCTGCTTGCCCGGTTGGATAAGCTGATGGGCCTGGCCCGGGATAGCCTGGAAACCAAGCGCAGGGTGATTGACCAGTTGATGGCAGAGGGTCTGTTCCCTTACACCAAACGCTACCTGGGGACCCTGAGAAACCACTTCTCCACCATTGGGGTGAATGGATTGAACGAGATGGTCCGCAATTACACGGATGACCGGGAAGACATCACCAGCGAGTCAGGCCGGGCGCTTGCTCTGGACGTTCTTGACCACGTTCGCGAACGCATGAAGGCCTACCAGAAAGAAACCGGCAACCTCTACAACCTGGAGGCCACGCCAGCCGAAGGCACCACCTACCGGTTTGCCAGGGAGGACCAGAAACGTTTTACCGGTATCCTGCAGGCAGGCATACCCGATGCTTCCTACTACACCAATTCCAGTCAGCTCCCAGTGGGTTATACGGATGACCCCTTCGAGGCTCTGGACCTTCAGGATGAGCTGCAAACCCGCTACACCGGTGGCACCGTACTACATCTGTATATGCGCGAGCGCGTCATCGATGCTGCCACCTGCGGTCGGTTTGTACAACGGGTGCTGGAGAATTACCGATTGCCGTATATCACAGTAACGCCCACCTTCTCGGTTTGCCCAGTGCACGGTTACCTCAATGGCGAGCACAAATTCTGTCCGAAATGCGATGAACTGCTGATGGCAGAGCAAGCGTTACCCCAGAAGCCAGAGGCTGTGGCCTGATTTCCGGGGCAGGGCTCCGGTAAAACCGGGGGTGGCTGCTGCAACAGCCACCCCCGGAACTTTCCCAAGACGAGTAAAAGGAGATTAGCATGGAAAACCAGAAGCTTGCCGATGACAGCCAACGCCAGCGTTGTGAAGTATGGACACGGGTAATGGGTTATCACCGCCCGGTGTCTGCCTTCAACAAGGGCAAGCAGTCCGAACACCGTGAACGCACTCACTTCCGGGAGCGTTGAAATGACCGCGGATAACCTGGTGATCGGGGGCATGGCTGCCTTCTCCACCGTCGATTATCCACAACACCTGGCGGCAACCCTGTTTCTTCAGGGTTGCCCCTGGCGTTGCCATTATTGCCATAACCCTCACCTCATACCACTGAAGACCGATGATGAGAAAGTTACCTGGCAGCAGGTAAAGCATCATCTTGAGGGCCGGCAAGGCTTGCTGGATGCGGTGGTGTTCAGCGGTGGCGAACCGACCATCCAGAAAGCCCTGCTGCCCGCCCTTAAGCAGACCCGCGAGATGAGTTTTCGCAACGGCCTGCATACCGGAGCCCCCCACCTTGACCTGCTAAAACCACTCCTGCCCTGGCTGGACTGGGTAGGGCTGGATATCAAAGCCATGCCTTCTGACTACGAAGCAGTAACCACGAGTCGCTACTCCGGCCCGGAAAGCTGGGCCGCTATTGAGGCGTTGCAAAAAGCCAATGTGGATTTTGAGTGCCGGATGACCTGGCATGGCGGGTTGCATGGTCCGGAGCAGATTATGGGGGTGGGTCAGTGCCTGGCTGACCGCGGTGTTGATAGATTTGCCGTACAGGTCGCTCGCAGCGATCAGATGCTGAATGAGCAGATCGGCACTGGGTGCATATCCCGAAATGATAGAGACACGGTCAGGCTGGCCCTCACCCCGATTTTTGCAAGCATGGAACTCCGGGAGTAGGCTCGGGGATATTACGTTCACATAACGAGGGAACAATGGACATCCGGCTGAAACGTGCCTACGAGGCCCCCGCACGCTCAGACGGTCCGCGAGTGCTTGTGGATCGTATTTGGCCTCGAGGGGTTGCCAAAGAAGATGCCGACATTGCCCACTGGTTGAAAGGGCTGGCACCGTCCACCGGGCTACGGAAGTGGTTCGGCCACGATTCGGATAAATGGCCAGAATTCCGGGAACGATACCTCAGGGAGTTGGCCACGGATGAGGCCGGGGAGGAGCTTGAGAAACTCAAAAACCTGCTTGAAGAGCACAACCGCATTACTCTGGTGTTTGCGGCGAAAGATACCGGGCATAACAATGCGGTAGCGCTGCGGGACTTCATTCTGAATAATCAACTTTGAAGCAGGCGCCGCGCCACTGGTCTTGCTGGTGGTTGTTACAAATCCGTACAGTTGCCTCCAAAAAGATGGATATAATATGCATTAAATATGTATTAAATTAAGAAGCTGGAGTTTTTATGACTTTTTGGCCGTCCACAAAGCGCGCAGAGTTGCTTGAAGGGGAGTTGTCGGCATTGAAGGAGGCCTACGGACAGATCAGTGAGCAGAAGAGGGTGCTTGAGAGCCGTCTGGAGGCAGAAACCGATGCTCTGGAGCAAACCCAGGCTGAGCTCAAGCTCAGTCACCGACTGATGTCTGGCCTCGGTCAGTTTGGCTCATCCCTTTCCGAGCTCAAGGGGTCTTTCAGTGAGTTATCGGATCTGCTGGGCTCTCGTAGAAGTGAAGCTTTGAAAACCCGGGATGAATCCAGTCGGGTGCGAGATGGTATGGCGCTATTGATACAGCAACTGGGCGGCGCCCGGGAGCGAGTGCTCAATTCCGCTGGCCAGATTGAGGCGCTGGAATCGGAAACCGGCAGTATTAATACACTAGTGGATGTGATTGATGGAGTCTCTGATCAGACCTCTCTGCTGGCTTTAAACGCCAGTATCGAAGCCGCCCGTGCCGGCGAGCATGGCCGGGGGTTCAGTGTAGTGGCTACCGAAGTGCGTAATCTTGCGTTCCGGGCCGGAGAAGCCACCCGGGAAATTGACGATGCCATCAGCCGGATTCGTGCCAAGACCACCTCGGTTTCAGCCGCCAGTAAGGCCAGCAGTGAAGAAATGGAAAAACTGGCGGCAGAGGCGGAATCGGCACGGGATCGCCTGCTGTCTCTGATCGACCTGGCTGACACGTCGTCAACTGCTTTAGGTAATGCTGCTCTGTTGTCAGAAATTGAACTGGCGAATCTTGAAGAGCTGGAAATCAAACTGACAGTCTACCAGGTTCTGGCCGGGCTTTCGGACAGGCGGGCCGACAGCCTGCCATCCGAAAGCGAATGCCGCCTGGGGCAGTGGTACTATCAGGGGGATGGCAATGAGCAATACGCCGGCCGGATGGATTTCCGGGCTATTGAAGAGCCTCACCGGCTGGTGCATGTTTATGCTATTGAAGCCGTGAAAGCACACCATGAAAACCGGCCCGAAGATGCACTGCAGGCGCTGGAGGCCATGGAGACCAACAATCTTGATGTTATGATGCGGCTGCGCCGGTTGGTGTCGGGTGCAGCCCTTATCGCTTTTCAATGAGCATCGGTAGGTAACTGAAGCCTCCGGTCGGGAAAACGGCCCGCTCAGGCTGCTTGCCGGGGGCAGGTTTCAGGGTGTCGACACTGGAAAGAAATTCCTCCACCAGAACCCTGAGCTCCATCCTTGCCAGAGGTGCCCCCGGGCAAACGTGAACGCCGGCGCCGTAAAGCAGATTCTGGTCGCGGTTCTTCTGTGGGCAAAATGCATCCGGGTCGCCGAAGACCTTTTCGTCACGGTTGGCGGACGCCCACAGGATGGTGATTTTCTCGCCTGCGGGAATCCTTCTTCCGCCAATCTCCACGTCCCGGGTTGTGACCCGGCGGTTAGACATCAGTGGCGCATCCGTACGAAGTATTTCATCAATAGCGTCCGACAACGCGCCGGTATCGTTGGCGAGGCTCTGTCTCAGATCCGGATGTTCAGCCAGGTAACTCAGGAGAATCGATACGCTGGAGCTGATTGTGCCCAGTTCACCGACAGTCCAGTTCCGCAGCAGGCTGGTGAGCTCTCCATCGGTCATGGGGCGACCATTGACGGCTTCTTCCATAAGCGAGGTTGTGACGTCTCTTGGGGCATTGGCTCCGGCCTGGCGCCGGGTTTCCAGCAAGTCGTGAATATAGCCGTCAAACTCATGGGCAACTTCAGCCATTGCCTGCCGGTCACGGGCCAGGGTGGCCCGGTGGTTTTTTAGTACCCATTCGCGGAGTGGTTCATGGAGAGAATCAGGCCAGCCCATAAAAGCGCACTGTATCTGCAGGGCAAAGGCTCTGCTGAACTTTTCCACGACATCGAACGGCTGGCCGTCGGGCAAACTATTGATGAGGTTGCGGGCAATGTTGCGACAGGTTGGCTCGAATTCGCTCATTGCCTGTTGCGAGAAGTAGGGCTCGATTACCTGTCGATAGGGCGTGTGTTCAGGCGGGTCCATGCCATTGGGGACCGAAAGATGGTTAGATGCGGCACTGCTGAAGGTTTGGTGATCTTCCAGCACTCGCATTACATCGCCATGCCTGAATAGCGTCCAGTGCTGGTAATCACTCCAGGCGACCGGGCACTGGGCGCGCATGGCATCGTAGGCCCGTATCTGGTCCCTTAGAACCTCATCCGTTCGGGGGTTCCAGTCAGGCTTGCGGGGATCGTCTGCCATTGCTCATCCTCGGGAAGAAACATGTCCCGTCAGACTATCAGAGGGCCGGGTTTTCTTCTTGAAGATAGATCAATTGGTGTCTGGTTAAATTTCCCGAATCAACCCGTTGTCATGGGTGATCAGACCTGTTCGCGAAGCAGCATGGTCTTGATATGACCGATGGCCTTCATGGGATTGAGCCCCTTGGGACAGTAAGCCGTGCAGTTGCCAATGCCTCGGCAGCGAAACACGCTGAACGGATCTTCGAGCTTTTTCAGTCGCTCACTCGTAGCTGTATCCCGTGAATCCACCAAAAACCGGTACGCCTGCAGTAATCCGGATGGCCCGATGTACTTTTCCGGGTTCCACCACCAGGAGGGGCAGGCGGAGGTGCAGCAGGCACAGAGAATGCACTCGTATAGCCCATCCAGCTTTGCGCGGTCCTCCGGGCTCTGCAGCCTTTCGATTGCAGGATCAGGAGTATCGTTGATCAGCCAGGGCTGAACACGTTCGTACTGTTTGAAGAACAGTGACTGGTCTACCACCAGATCCCGGATAACCGGCATACCCGGTAACGGCCGGACCTCCAGAATATCCTTCTTCCCGAGGGCATCCTCTACCCGGGTTATGCAGCCCAGGCCATTGCGACCATTGATGTTGAGCCCGTCCGAACCGCAAACACCTTCCCGGCAGGAACGACGAAAAGACAGTGTTGGATCACGGGTTTTGAGGTGTTCCAGGACATCGAGAACCATGCGGTTGCGAAATTCACCGTCAACGTCGATGTCCTGATTGTAGGGGGCGTTGTCCTGTTCCGGGTTGTAACGATACAGGCGAACGGTAAAGACCGACATTCTGCTACCCTCCTGGAATTTCATACATTCTCTGTATGGGTTTAAGATTAGGTTAGCAATGGCCAACCCGCCAACACCTTACTTCAGGGGGTTATGGGCAATATCCCGTTCTTTGCCTGGGGGCAGATTTCTCCGGACAGCGGATGAACCGGCTGTACCGTGAGAACATTGATGTCGACACGGTTCTGGCCGAGCTGCGGCCCCTGTTCCGGGCGTACCGGGAGCAGCGTGAAGCCGGGGAACACTTCGGTGATTTTCTGGTGCGCAGCGGGATGGTTGAAGCGGAGCGTACACCGACTATGCTACATGAAGCCCTGAAATAACAATGGGAGGCGGGCCATGGATACGCCGGAAAGCCGGGAGTGGGAGCGACTGGCGTTTGTCGAGGGCCGGGACGGTGTGGCAACCGCCGCGGCTTTTGCAAAGCAGGGTATCGGTCAGTACGAGTCTGCCGTCCGGGAGGCGGACTCCGGTGGCAACCAGTACGGTGCGGCCTACCGGGAAAGTCTGCTGGCATCGATCCGGGTGTATCGGGAGTACCTGCTGCAACATGGGCCCTGATCTGACCGGGGTTCATGTTGCGGGTAGATGTTGATGATGCACGACTAATACATCTCCAGCCGGCCAATATCCCTGGACTGCAGCCGGGCTTCGGCCTGCTGGTTGGCCGCCAACTCCCGGAACAGCTCTGCCTCCCGGGCGTTCTGCGCCAGCTTGGACCGTAACTCGTAGATGTCTGTCAGGGTCTTGTGAGCCTGCAGGGTATTCTTCAGCACCTCGTGAATAGCTGGCCGGGAGATTGTTTACTCATGCGCATTTGCTCCTAACGTATAAATCTACCCTCAGAACTGAAACCTCGGGAATAACACTTCTCTTTCCAGATACATCTGCTCGGACAACCGGAAATCCAGCGCTTTCAACTCCCGGTAAAACCGCTGCCAGGACCGGCAGGCGGACTCCGGAGCCCGGTAGTTCCGGGTCATCTGACGCAGCTTGTCCAGTTGCCGTTTGATGAGGGAGTGCTCTTCGTTCATTTGAGCGATTGGCGTGTCCGGGTTCGGTGGCTGGTCATGCTCCATCCGCTTCAGAACGTAGGCATTCTCCCGCTCAATGTGGTCGGTGAGCGTGTGCTCCAGCTTTTTGATGGCCAGTGTGATGCCCTTTGGGACGTCAGGGTTCGCCCTGTGCACTGCCTCGATCTTGCGGGCGAGCCGGTGAATTTCTGGCAGTTTCGCCATATGCCCGGCATCGTAGCCCCGTAATATGAGCTCCAGCAGCACATCTGTGTCCAGCTCCTCAATCGGTGACTTTTCCATCACCGTATCAAACAGTTCCTGACACAACCGCTTCGGCTCGACATCGGCAATGGATGCGACGATGTCGACGGTTGTCAGGCGGTGGGCCTCAATTTCCGGCACGTACTTTCGGAATACGTCCAGGGTCTGGGGGCACCGGCTGACCAACTGGCCGACGGTGGTTTCACTGCAGCTGCCTAGAATATCCTGATAGTTCATTGCTGATCCTCCTCTCTTACTTTAAGATATATATAGAATACATTTTAATTAGTGTCAAGAATTGTTCTCATTTTCTCGGCGCATCAACAGGGGCATAAGTTTGGAGGGTGAAAATGATTGATGCATTACTGGATATCGCTGTCGATCTGACAAAAGACCTGTCAGCGCAGGATCGTTACCAGCGGCTGCTGGGTACGGTGCGCCGAGTTCTGCCATGTGATGCATCCGTGCTACTCAAGTATGAAAATGACCTCTTGGTGCCGGTAGCGATAGACGGTCTGTCGACCGACACTCTGGGGCGGCGGTTTGATCCTCGCCAGCACCCGCGCTTCCAGCAAATAATCGCATCGGAGCAACCGGTGCGCTTTCCCGCCGATTCCGATTTACCTGACCCCTATGACGGGCTGGTGTTGGGGCACGAAGGCAACCTGGAAGTTCACGCTTGCATGGGTTGTGCCCTTTATGTTGATCAACAGCTGCTTGGCATTCTGACACTGGATGGCCTGACGCCGGGCATGTTCGATGGCGTCGATGACCAGACCATGTCTGCATTTTCTGCCCTGGCGGCGGCTGCCATGCGCTCGGCTCTGCTCATCGAATGGCTGGAGCAGCAGGCCAGACATAAAAACCTGTTGGCGCAGGAACTGGTTAGTGAGGCGCTGAAACGGGATGGCGGGGAGCTCATTGGTAAAAGCGCCGAAATGCAGTACCTCAACAAAGAGCTCGAACTGGTAGCGGCCTCGGATTTGTCTGTCCTGATTGGTGGTGAGACTGGCGTTGGCAAAGAGCTGGTAGCCCGGACGATTCACTTGTTGTCGTCACGGGCGGATCAGCCGCTGGTTCATATCAACTGCGCGGCACTGCCGGAGTCTCTTGCCGAAAGCGAGCTTTTTGGCCACACCAAGGGCTCCTTCACTGGCGCCACCTCGGATCGGGACGGTAAGTTTGAGCTGGCAGACGGCGGCACCCTGTTCCTTGATGAGATCGGTGAGCTGTCTCCGCTCCTGCAGGCCAAAATGTTAAGGGTCCTGCAAAACGGTGAGGTTCAGAGGGTGGGGGCGGATAAAACCCGGCGTGTGGATGTCCGCATTCTGGCGGCTACCAACCGGGACCTGAAAGAGGATGTCGAAAACGGTCATTTCCGCCGCGACCTCTACCATCGACTCAGTGTTTTTCCGGTGGAAGTGCCGCCGCTGCGAGACCGTCATGGAGATATTCCGCTACTGGCCGGTTACTTTGCCGAAAAAATGAGGCTCAAGCTCGGTTTGAAGAGCCTCCGTATCGCTCCGGAGGCACTGAGTCAGATGGCCGCCTATTCCTGGCCGGGTAACGTCCGCGAACTGGAGCATGTCATCAGCCGGGCATCACTCAGGGCGAGGTCAGAGCAGCAGCGGGGCATAGCTACTGTGGAAGCCCGGCATTGTGACCTTATCGATGGTGGCCAGGTTCAACCGATAACTTTCCGGCCTACCCCGGATATCGAGCCAGATGCCTCGCGGGAACCGGAAAAAACTGAGGATACCGCCATGAACGATGCACTGGCGGACTTCCAGAGAAATCTCATTTCCGAGCGGTTGGCGGCAAACAACCAGAACTGGTCGCAGGCTGCAAAATCCCTGGGCATGGATCGGGGCAACCTGCACCGAATGGCCAAGCGGCTTGGTCTCAAAAGCTTGACCAGCAGCCCCTGAAGCAACCCTTTTTGGATCAGATAACCTTGGAAAACTGATGCCTGCTTTCGGTTGGGTGGAGGTATGCATCGAATACCATGGCAATGTTCCGTAGCAGTAATTGCCCGGTCGGTGTGACGGCGACCCGGTGAGCGTTGATAATAACGAGGTTATCCATGGCCATCCCGGCAAGCTGTCGCATCTCCCGGAAAAAATAATCGAAGAAATCGATGCCATAACGTGCGCTGACTGTCTCGTAAACCACCTCGTTCTGACACATCAACGACTGAATCACATCACGCCGGATCCGGTCGTCAAAAGACAGCTGATAACCTCGGGCGATAGCCAGAGAGCCACTGTCGATGGCCGCAAAATAATCGTCCTCCTGTCGCATGTTCTGGCTGAAACTGTGATTCGTTTTACCGATGGAGGTCATGCCAATTCCGATCAGATCCGTGTCTGCGTAGGTGGAATAGCCCTGGAAATTCCTTTGCAGCTGGCCGTTGTGTTTGGCCAGGGTCAGCTCGTCGTCAGGCAGTGCAAAGTGGTCCATGCCAAGATAGACGTAACCGGCCCCCTGGAGCCGCTCCACGGTCATCTCCAGAATGGCCAGCTTGGTTTCGGGCGATGGAAGGTCATCATCATTGATCAGTTTCTGGGCTTTGACCTTGTCAGGCATGTGCGCGTAATTGTAGATAGCCAGGCGCTCTGGCCGTTTCGACAGGATGGTATCCAGGGTCGTACTGAAGCTCTCAACCGTCTGGTATGGCAAGCCGTAGATCAAATCCACATTGGTTGACCGGTAGCCCGCTGCGCGCGCTGCATCGATTACAGCGAACGTCTGTTCGACCGACTGAATTCGGTTCACCGCACTCTGAACCTTGGGGTCAAAATCCTGCACACCCAGACTGATGCGATTGAAGCCCAGCTCATACAGCAATGGGATCGTGGTCTTGCGCACCGCCCGTGGGTCGATCTCTATGGAGAACTCCCGTGATTCGGGGGGCGCCAGGGTGAAGTTCCGGCTGATCTCCCATAGCAGCGCTGAGAGTTGGTCATCGTGCAGAAACGTGGGTGTGCCGCCTCCGAAATGAAGCTGACTGACTTCCCGATTCGGATCGACAAGCTCCGCCTGCCGGGCAATCTCGGTATGAATGCGCTCAAGATAGGGAATACTGCGTTCTTGCTTGTGGGTAATTATCTTTGCGCAGGCGCAGTAGAAACAGAGGGATTTGCAGAAGGGAATGTGAAAGTAGAGGGACAGGGGTGTCTGCAACTGGTTACTTTGCTCAAGCTCACGCCGGTACTCCGCATCTCCAAAACTGTCAGAAAACTCCACGGCAGTCGGGTAGGAGGTATAGCGCGGGCCATAGGTGTCATATTTCACCAGAAGATCCGCATTGAATTCGACCGTCATTGGGCACTCCTCATTTCCCGGGTGTCTGGACTGCTGCCTGTGTTGCCTGATGCAATACAACAGCAATTCCGGGGCCAGCTCTTCAACCAACTGTTTTCTAATGAAAAGATTTCTGCTTGCGGGAATTGCCCGAATACCCGGTGTCACTCTGACACAACCCAATCTGCAGTTTGACAACACCCCTGTGTCATGACGATGCATTGTCAAAGTGACACTCGCTATCGAAACGACCTGAATTCAGCGTTGTCGTTCGTACCACACACTCCCCGTATGCATCGGAAAAAACCAGTTAAAGCAACAAGATAAAACTTTGGCGTGCCAATTGCCTAATCGGTTTGCAGTTTGAACCACCAATGCATAACAGGAGTCAGCTATGGCTGAGAAATTTACCAAAAGTATGGCCAGGAACATTTACTACGGCGGTAGCTTTTTCTTTCTGTTGCTCCTCCTGGGTTTGACCGTTGATACCGTACGGCAACTCCCGGAGCGAAGCCGCAGTGAGAACATTACCCCGGAAGTAGCCCATGGCAAGGAGTTGTGGGAAACCAACAATTGTATCGGGTGCCACAGCCTGATGGGAGAGGGCGCTTACTATGCGCCGGAGTTGGCTAACGTCTTTGATCGCAGAGGTATGGCGAATGAAGAGGCCTTCAAGGGGTACATGCAGTCGTGGCTTGCGGCTCAACCAATGGATAACCCCCGGCGGCGCAAAATGCCCCAGTTCAATCTCACTCAGGAAGAAGTCGATGCACTGGCGGAGTTCCTGATCTGGACGTCCAGAGTCGATGACAACGACTGGCCACCCAATGTTGAAGGTTGAGGCAGGAAGACAATGATGAAGTACACATCTCAACAGGTTGCAAAACCCTATTTTATTTTTGCGCTGGTACTGTTTGCCGCGCAAATTGCCTTTGGCCTTTTGATGGGCATCCAGTATATCAATGGCGATATCGGATTCCCTGCCATCCCCTTTAATGTCGCGCGGATGGTCCACGTAAACCTCTTGATCATCTGGATACTCTTCGGGTTCATGGGGGCCAGTTACTACCTGGTTCCAGAGGAGTCTGAAACCGAGTTGTTCAGCCCTAGGCTGGCCAGAATTACCTTCTGGATTTTTGCTGTGGCCAGTGTTGTAACAGTGCTCGGATACCTCCTCGTCCCCTATGCGGAACTGGCAAGAATCACCAAGAATCATCTGTGGCCAACCATGGGCCGGGAATTCCTGGAACAGCCCACTATCACCAAGATTGGTATTGTGATTGTCTGCCTGTCTTTTGTCTTCAATATCGGAATGACCATTCTTAAAGGACGGAAGACCGTTATAAACATGGTTCTGATCACCGGTCTGGTCGGGCTGGCGGTTTTCTACCTGTTCTCGTTTTACAACCCGGCCAACCTGACGCTCGACAAGTATTTCTGGTGGTTCGTGGTGCACCTTTGGGTGGAAGGTGTGTGGGAATTGATCCTTGGTGCGATTCTGGCCTTTGTACTGATCAAGGTCACCGGCGTCGATCGTGAATACATTGAAAAGTGGCTGTACCTGATCATCGCCATGGCCCTGATCTCCGGATTAATCGGGATGGGCCATCACTACTTCTGGATTGGCGCGCCCGAGTACTGGCTGTGGATGGGTTCGGTATTCTCCGCACTGGAGCCGGTACCTTTCTTCATGATGGTGCTGTTTGCTTTCAAGGTGGTCAAAGAGCGTCGCCGCACGCACCAAAACCAGGTTGCCGTAACCTGGGCTCTGGGCTGCTCGGTGATGGCCTTCCTTGGCGCTGGAGTCTGGGGCTTCCTTCATACTCTGGCTCCGGTCAACTACTACACCCACGGTACGCAGTTAACCGCAGCCCATGGCCACCTGGCGTTCTTTGGTGCCTATGCGATGATCGTGATGTGTATTATTTCCTATGCCATGCCAATCCTCCGGGGCCGCCCTCAGGGAAATCCGCTGGCTGCCCAGAAAGTGGAGAAGTTCGGCTTCTGGGCCATGTCTATCAGCATGGTTGGTATTACCCTGGCGCTGACAGTCGCCGGCGCCTGGCAGGTCGCTCTGCAACGGATACCAGAGTCAGGCGATGCACTCAGCTTCATGGCCACACAAGGCGAACTGATGGGATTTTATTGGGTTCGTCTTGGCTTCGGTGTCATGTTCGCCTTGGGATTGGCCGCCTACTTCGCCAGCTTTTTCGTTGGCCGCGAAGTCGCTCGCGCTGAGGCCGGGGCGGCCCTGCCGCAAACTTCATAGTGACATAATCAGGTAAACGGTTGGCTGCCTCTGCCTGCGACCCGGTTTTTTGGGCGGGTTCGGGCGAGGGGTGGCCCACATACCCGGGGAGCAACTATGGAAGAATTTATCGGCAAGGTCTGGGATCGCTGGGTTACCCGGCAGGTGACCTCTGATTTTACCAGCGCATCGGTCAATCTCGCGGATCTGCAGGCAGAGCTTACGCTCTACTATCGGGCGCTGGGCGGCGCACCGGGCAAAACCCTGGAGCCTGCCGATACCCGAAAGGTCCGGCTCAGGCGAACAGGCATGCAGCGTGTCGCCGGCAGCCATCAGCGTTTTGCACTGCCTTGGCAGGATGACCGCAGTGTGCGTTTGCCGTCGTCACTGGCGGTATTTTCGTCCGCCCGGCTCAATACATCGCTCTATTACTGGCTGGTGGCGGTGGCCGCCCACTTGCCACAGGTACGCGACTGGTTTCGGGACAATCAGCAGGCCGTCCTGGCATTGACATCGTCTTATCCCGGCCTCAACAGGCAGTATAAGGAGCTTGTGGCCGAACTGATGGCATTGAGACCGTCAATTGAGAATCTTCCCGAGGATCTCCGGCGCCAGGAACTGGCGGTTGCCCAAGCATTGCGAAATCCGGGGCTTCGGGCTGATCTGCCATCATCGGCATTTGACTGCTTTCCAGTCTGGCTATGGTTGTACCCCACACCGCCGACCCTGTTCAGCGTACCGGTCAGCACGGCCGGATCCGGGCCGGAATCTGAAGCGGGAGAACGCTCGTCCGAACAACAAACCCTGCAGCAACGCAAACAGGCGCAGCGAATCGATGATGAGCATGAAACGGATGGCTTGCTGGTGTTTCTGCCCGACAGCCTCATGAGCTGGACCGAACAGATCAATCTTGATCGCTGTCAGGATGATGACAGCGATGATGATTTCGAGCAGATCGCCAATGACATCGACCTGATTACGGTTTCACGCCAGCGCAAAGCCAATGCGGCAAAGGTGAAGTTTGATCTGGATCTGCCAGCAGCGGAAAACGACGAACTGTGCCTGGGACCGGGAATCCGCTTACCGGAGTGGCACTACAAACAAGGGCGTTTACGGCCCGATGCCTGCCTCTTGCAACCGCTTCTGGCGGATGAAGCAGAGCCGGTCATGTTACCGGCACATCTCCGGCAGACCAGTGAGGAGGTCAAGCAGAAGTTTTCCCTGCTGGGACTACGGCGCACCCGGCTTCGGGGCCAGCCGGACGGCCAGGACCTCGACCTTGATGCCTGGCTTGATGACTTCAGCAGACCGCTCAGGGATACCGCCAGACAGAATTTTTTTCTCGATCAGCGCCAGACCCATCGTGATTTCTGCTGCCTGATCCTGGCGGACCTGTCCCTGTCGACCGAAGGTTACGTCAATGACGACTGCCAGGTGATTGATGTAATCCGCGACAGTCTGATGGTGCTGGCCGAAGGCCTGAACCAGACACGGGATGAGTTCGCTATCTATGGCTTCTCCTCCGTGCGCAACAGTCATGTCCGCTATCAGCTAATGAAGAACTTTGGTGAGCCGTACAGTGATCGGGTCCGTGGCCGTATTGCCCGAATCAAACCAGGTTTCTATACCCGTATGGGGGCCGCAATCCGGCAGTCCACCCGGATCCTGGAGATGCAGCCCCAGGCTCACCGTGTCCTGTTGTTGGTCAGTGACGGCAAGCCCAACGACCTGGATCAATACGAAGGGCGTTACGGGATTGAAGACACCCGACAGGCGATTATTGAAGCCCAACAACTGGGGATAACACCCTACTGCGTTACGGTGGATGAGCAGGGCAATGATTACCTGCCCTACCTATTTGGCCGCGATGGTTTTGCCGTAGTCAATGATCCCACCCAGCTCCCGAAAGTATTGCCCCGGATTTACCTGAACGTATCAACGCACTGATTTTGAGGTGGTCATGAATAGCCATAGTTATTACCAGGTTCAGAATGATGAATGTGAAATATTTCAATATGCGGTTCAGCATCGTTTGCCAGTGCTGATCAAAGGCCCGACAGGTTGCGGCAAGACACGCTTTGTTGAACATATGGCAGAACAGCTGGAACGCCCTCTTTATACCGTCTCCTGTCACGATGATCTGACCGCTGCGGATCTGTTGGGGCGACACCTCATTGGCCCCGAGGGAACCTATTGGCAGGACGGCCCGCTAACCCGGGCTGCTCGTGAGGGCGGGATCTGTTATCTCGATGAAATTATCGAGGCTCGCAAGGATACAACGGTTGCTTTGCATTCGCTGTCGGACCACCGGCGAACCGTTCACCTTGAACGCACCGGCGAAACCCTGACCGCTCATGACGACTTTATGCTAGTGGTCTCCTACAACCCTTCTTACCAGAATATGGTCAAGGGCCTGAAACCCAGCACCCGGCAACGGTTTGTTGCCATGAGTTTTGATTATCCGGAGCCCTCGGTTGAAGCTTCGATCATTGCCCATGAAGCAGGTATTGATGAGGCCACTGCCGGGCAACTCGTAAAACTGGCGACGGATATTCGCCGGCTGACTGATATCGATCTCACGGCAGCTGTCTCAACCCGCTTACTGATCTACGCCGGAAAGATGCTCAAAAGTGGCTGTCCCGCCCGAAAGGCCTGCCTGTATTGCTTGATCGAGCCACTGACGGATGAACCGACAACTCAGCAACCGCTGCTGAGGTTGGTCGACGCACACTTTTGACGGTTGGCAGAATGACGACATTTGAGCTTTTCAGATCAACCGGCCCTGATGTTGCCCGGACAAAGAGCCACACGCCGGGAAGTATCGCCGTATGGATTTTCATTTATGCGGAGCTGACGGAATTCGCTTTTTTCTTTCTCGCATTTCTGGTTGCCAAGTTTTACTTTCCAGAGGAATTCCGTGAAGGCCCCATACAGCTGAACACCCTGGCTGGCTTTCTTAATACCCTTGTGTTGCTCACGAGCAGCTTTTGTGTTGCCCGGGCGGTTCAGGCAATCAAACGGGGCGCACAACGCCAGACCGTGATTTGGTTACTTTGCACGGTCGGTGCCGGCGTGACCTATTGTCTGGTCAAGGCATGGGAATACCAGTGGAATGAAGCAAGAGGCATCACAGCCCGTACCAACTATTTTTTCGCTACTTATTACTATCTGATGTTCAATCACTTCCTTCATGTTGTCATCGGCACCTGTACCATCCTCGGCACCGCTGTATTGGCCGCCCTGGGTCATTATACCGTCGACTCTCACGACGGCCTGGAAGGGGCCGCCAGCTACTGGCACATGATTGATCTGGTCTGGATTCTCATTTTTCCCTTAATCTACGTCCTGAGATAAGTTCATGCTGCAAACACCACAGAACTACGACGCAGGAAGGAAGAAGTTGGACAGGACAAATCTGGTATGGCTGGGACTGGTCGGACTGACGCTACTTAGTGTTTTGGTTGGCGAGTCCGGCCCCCCTTCTGTCATGGCAACCTTTTTCATCTGCCTGATTGTTCTTCTTAAGGGACGTTGGATCATACGGGACTTTATGGGCCTGCGGCACGCTGCGCCGCTCACTCGCTGGATTATAACGGGTTATTTCTTTGTCATGACATCACTGGTCGGAATTTTCGTGGGCTACCTGCAATTCACAGCCACACAATAACTGCACCGATGATTGCGGGAACCACTATGACATAGCTGAGCAGGAGCCGGCGCCAGACAACTGGTGCGGTATTCAGACCCATAAAAATGTCGACAATACTCCGACCCTTGATGATCACGGCCAAAACGACGAACAGGATCATCATGGCCGGGTTCTCTACCCATTCGGAGACGGCCAGCGATAGAAGTGTCAGGGAGATGAGGATCAGCCAGGAATTGGTTGCCTTGATAGTCAGTGCACTCATTCAGCCACTCCGATGAATTCAACTCTAGTGGATTACGTAAATGATGGGGAAAAGTATGATCCAGACCAGGTCAACCATGTGCCAATATGAGGCTCCGGATTCGAAACCTGAATGTTCCCCCGTTGCATAAGCGCCCTGACGGGTGCGGTGGAGCATGTAACCCAGAATTACCATACCCAGGACAACGTGCATCAGGTGGAAAAACGTTATGAAAAAATAGAGTGTGTAGAACGTATTGGTCGACAGATCGTATCCGGCCTGGATCAGTTGCGAGTACTCCGAGAATTTTGTGATCAGATAGAACGTTGCTGCCATTAGCGCCGCCGCCAGAAACAGGCTACAGCGGGATTCATTTCCCTGCCGCAACCGGATTCCCGCCAGAGCGACAAAATAGCTGCTGGTAATCAGTGCCAGTGTACATATCAGGCCAGCCACTGGATGAAGCGAGGATTTCCCAGTCCCGAACATGGCGGGATAAAGGTTTTGCATGGTCGCGAAACTGATGAAGAAGATAGCAAATACGGTTAATTCCATGAGGATAAATAACCACATCGCAAAATCGCCCGGCAGTTCTTCGCTGACCGGCTCTCTGGTGACATTCGTCAGTAAGTGCTCGTGTACCATTTTGACAACCCGGCTAAGGACCTCAAATATTTCAGTGTTACAAACCAAAAGGGCTTTTCTCGCAGATGTATAAGCATTTTGTGTGCCACTGATTAAGTTGTTGTTAATTAGCCAAAAAAACAAGAGTTTTCGTTTCTCATGCCGGTGCCGTTGTTCTTTGGACACGGTTTTCCTGGTAACTGATGTCATCGCGACACTGTTCGCCAGGACGGAGCGGTTTTTGTGTCCTTATTGCCTCGGTTTTAAAAGCCGAAGGTTGTAATCCCAGTAGTTTTCCGATCTGGCTTAATATTTGCCTTAATGTTTGCTGGAGATCTCACAACGAACATTTCCAGGCAAAGCAACGGTCCATTCGGGTGAGGAAATAACGATGGTTTGCAAAAAACCGGAGCATATTAAAGACGGGGTCTGGGATCAGCACTTGAGGTGGCTGGATCTTATAAGTAATGAGTGTAAATCCAACCAACTAAAGCGGGGACGTGAAAAACGCAGAGAAGGGTCGAGAAGTCGGAACCCAGGTGACAAGAGTTGTTCTCATTTTCCCAGTGCATGAAAGAGTTGGTTCTTTACGTCGAAGACAGCAAGATAGACATTGTTTTTGATCCACCCTGGAGCTACGACAGCCTCGATGAGGAAGCTCGTCTGGAATTGGGGCTGATCTGAGCCGTTAATGGTGGCCAGCGTCGGCCCGGTAATAGTTGCCCTTCTGATATACAGCAAAGCCCGGGGCATTGTTTTGAACTAAACTGTCAGCTGTTGCCCTACTTTTGCAATCGGGAGCGCGTTAAAGGTGACAATGCCCTGGCAGAGCGAGACGGATGTCTTCGAGATCTTTCCCTGGAACCGTAACTTCGAGACGGGCCTGGAGGACATTGATGAGCAGCACCGGGTGCTGGTGAGTATTCTGAATCGTCTGGCGTGGCATTTTGCCTCAGGCAGTTCGGTTCTGGATGGTTTACACCTGCTTGATGAGCTTCTTGCCTATGCCTCCTACCATTTCAGATATGAGGAGGGCGTCTGGGAGAAAACTCTTGGCGGGACGGAGATGGCCCGGAATCACCACGACTCACACCAGATGTTTTTTGCCCGGATCCAGATGCTCCGGCAAAGCAAAGCGCCACAAGAAGATGTCCTGGCCGAGCTGTTTGATTATCTGACTCGCTGGCTTGCCTTTCACATCCTTGAATCAGACCGGCGCATGGCCCTGACTATAAAAGCCATGAAGGCAGGCAAGCCTTTGGAGGAGGCCCGAGAGCGGGTTGATTCTGAACTTAATGGTTCCGTATCCGTTCTTGTAACCGCATTGCTGGAGATTTACGGGAAACTCTCTGCCAGCACCATTCAACTGATGCGGGAAAAAATGGCCAGACACAAAGCTGAGGATGAGTTGCAGCGACTGCAGAGTGAGCGGTTGAACCGGGCTCTGGAGGACCAGGCAAGTGATCATCAGAAACAGGTGGAATTCCTGGCTTACGCAGACCCCCTTACCGGTTTGTGGAACCGTAATGGTATTACCCGGTTTATTCGGGAGCTGCTTGACCGTGGCGATCTGAAAAATGATTCCGCGGCGCTGGTTTCCATGGACCTGGACAACTTTCAAGAGATTAACGCGCGTTTCGGGGAAGAAACGGCCGACCGTATGCTGGGATTACTTGCCCGGCGCTGGCTGGATGCACTACCTCCCGATGCCGCTCTCGCCCGGATCGGTGGGGATGAGTTTGCCCTGCTTCTTCCGGATGCCAGTCAGGTGGAAATCAGGCTCCGTGCTCTGCAACTGACTGCTCGCCAGCCCTTCGATCTGGGAGGCGGCTCGGCGTTGGTGTCGTTTACTGCAGGAATTGTAGTGTTTCCTGATAATGAGCTTGGACATGTCGATGAAGATGCCGACATACTTCTGCGCCAGGCAGACCAGACGCTTTTCCGCGCCAAGCAGGAGCTCAAAGGAAACTGGCTGTTCCTGGATGTCGGGGAAAAGAAAGCGGACCGGTCCCGCCAGCGGCTTCTGTCGGACATCAGGAAGGGGCTTGAATACGGGCAGTTCAGGCTTTTATATCAGCCAAAAGTAAGCCTGAGGACCGGCGAGGTGAAAGGGGTTGAGGCGCTTATTCGCTGGCAGCATCCAGATATCGGTTTTCTATCCCCTGACGGTTTTTTGCCCGCGATTGAACACCATCCTTTGATGGTCGAGATAGGCGAGTGGGTTTTATTTGAAGCATTGACGCAGATGAGTATGTGGGACAGTCGGGGAATTCACATGAACATCAGTGTGAATGTGGCAGCAATCCAGTTGCAGGCACCGGGGTTCGCTGAGAGGCTCCGGGATATTCTGGGAAGGTTTCCCGATCTGGATCCCGCTCGCCTTGACCTGGAAATACTGGAATCGGCGACTCTGGGTGAGCTTGATAAAGTTGTGAGTATTATTGACGATTGCAGGCGACTGGGTGTCACTTTTTCACTGGATGACTTTGGTACCGGATATTCATCGCTTTCTTATCTCAAGCAGTTGCCCGTCCATGCCCTCAAGATAGACCGCGAATTCGTCAGTGGTGTGAACGATACTGAGGAGAATTATTCGATTTTGAGAGGGATCATCGGATTATCCCGGGTTTTTGGTAGAGAATTGATTGCAGAGGGCGTGGAAACCATAGAACAGGGTGAAATACTGCTAAGCCTGGGCTGTGAATTTGCCCAGGGCTACGCAATATCACCACCACTGGCCCGGGAAAAACTGGCGGACTGGCTTGCCGGCTGGAAGCCTTTTCCGCAATGGGCCGAAAGCCTGACGCTATCTCAATAGAAAACAGCCACAAAAGGACCCTGTTTTGTCAACGCGACTTACCGAATTCAGTCACGGAGCCGGCTGCGGCTGTAAAATTGCTCCGGATGTCCTGGACCGCATTCTTCACGCTACGACCCCCGATTATCACGACCCGCGACTTCTGGTCGGCAATGCCAGCCGGGATGATGCTGCCGTCTTGGATGTCGGTAATGGCCTGGGGATTATCAGTACCACGGATTTCTTTATGCCCGTGGTAGACGATGCCTATGATTTTGGCCGGATTGCGGCTGCAAACGCCATCAGTGATGTCTATGCCATGGGCGGAAAGCCATTGATGGCAATCGCGATACTGGGCTGGCCGGTAAACCAGTTGGCGCCGGAGATCGCCGCCCGGGTAATCGAAGGTGGGCAGGCGGTATGTGCGGACGCTGGAATCGCACTGGCCGGGGGGCACAGCATTGATTCGCCGGAACCGATCTTCGGGCTGGCCGTTACCGGTCAGGTGCCGGTGCATCGTGTTGTGCGTAACGATAGCGCCCGGCCCGGCGACCTGCTGTACCTTACCAAGCCACTTGGCGTGGGAATTTTGACCAGCGCGCTGAAAAAGCATCGGATTGACGAAGCCGATCTGGCGGTCGCCGTCGAAACCATGTGTACCCTTAATAAAGTGGGTGAGGTCTTCGCTTCCGTGGACGAGGTACATGCCATGACGGATGTTACCGGTTTTGGTCTTGCTGGCCACTTGCTGGAGGTCTGCCGTGGCAGTGGTGTTGGCGCTACCATTAACCGAAATTCAGTGCCGCAGATACCGAACCTCGCACGCTATATTGATTCGGACTGTATTCCCGGTGGCACCCATCGGAATGCTGCATCGTTGGGCGATGCCTTTGGGGGCCTGACAGAACTGGACAAGACGTTGTTGTTCGATCCCCAGACCAGTGGCGGCCTGCTGGTCTGTGTCGCCGAACGGGGCCGGGTCGGTTTTGAGAAAACGGCGAGGGAACACGGGCTGGCGCTCCATCCGTTCGGCCAGGTGCATGAGCGTGGCTCGGGGGAGTCGCTGGTTCGGGTTATTGACTGAATTTCCAGCCAATGTCAGGCCCTTCGAACACAAGCGCGTTGTGCAGTTGCACCAGATCGGCACCGGCACTGAGCCGGTCCAGATAGTTTTGGCGCGAACACACGCCGCCATTGGTCAGCAGAGCGGAACTTCCGTTGAGATGATGCTGGCAGGCTTCAATGGTCCGGCAGGTGCTCGCCTGAAGTTCAGGGTCCCGCCATTGGCGGTAATGGGCATCGGTGACTGGTTTTCCGAAGTCGAAGCTGATCAGGATGCCATCGACTTCCTGGCAAGCGAGGTAGGGAATGAGGTTGCAGGCCCTCAGGAAGGCCTGCTCCCGGGTAATGGTCGGTCTGGCAAGCAGGTTAGCCATGGCGCTGGCGGAAATGGGTCATGAAAGAGGCCAGAGCTGCGACTGCGGCATCCGGCTGGGCATTGTAGAGGCTGGCTCGAAGTCCTCCGGCGTGACTGTGCCCCGCCAGGTTCGCCAGCCCCATTGCGTCAGCCTCGCCAAGAAACCGCTGCTGCTGGTTTTCATCACGTGTGCCAAAACACACGTTCATGATGGAACGGTGCTCTGGTATTACCGGGCAGTAAAAGAAGTCGTCTTCGTCAATGATGCGATAAATTGTCTGGCTCTGGGCAATATTGTGGGAATGAAGAGTCTCGACCCCGCCTTGCTCCTCAATCCAGTCGAGCATCAGGTGAACCAGGTAAATGGCGAACATCAGGGGCGTATTGATGCGATTCTGGCGATCAATCAGTAACTGATAATTGAACACAGTCGGGGTTTCCGGTCGTGCCTGTCCCAGCAGATCCTCCCGTATAATGGCAATAACCAGGCCGGTGGGGCCCAGGTTTTTCTGGGTTCCCGCGTAAATCATGCCGTAACGTTCGATATCGACAGGGCGCGACAGGAACTCGGAGGTCATATCCGCGATCAGAGGGATATCGCCACAATCCGGGTCTCCGGGGAACTGGACACCATTTGCGGTCTCGTTGGGGGTTATGTGGCAATAGTGGATACTTTCATTCAGCGCCCATTCAGAAACGGCAGGCACACGGTCAAAACCACTGCCTCGGGTGCTGGCAACTACGTGGCTTCGGCCATACCGGCGTCCCTCCTCAAGTGCCCTTGCCGACCAATGGCCAGTTTCCACATAGCCGGCCATGGCCGTTGGCGGCAACAGGTTCAACGGAACCAGTGAGAATTGCGCCGATGCGCCGCCTTGCAGAAAAACCACCTGATAGCGGTCTGGCACTGCCAGGGCCGCCCTTACCTGGAGCCGGGTGGTGTCCAACAGGGCTTTGAATTCATCGCTGGTGAATGGCGCTTCCAGTAATGAGTAGCCCAGCCCCTGCCAATCGGCCAGGCTTGCCTGGGCCCGCGCCAGCACCTCTGGCGGCAAGGCGGCCGGCCCTGCGGCAAAGTTATAGACGCCTTCCTTGCGGCTCATCAGAACAGCGCCAGCCCGTGACTTCCGGCAGCCATAAAGAAAATCAGCGGGAAAGAGAGGATGGTGTTGGTTCGGGATGATAGAAATGTGATTCGTGAACAGTGGATCCGCTCTGTGGCCGGTGCCGGTACAAAACCCAGTACTTTCTTCTGATGGGGCCAGAGTACGAACCAGAGGTTCAGCACCATGATGATACCGATCCAGGCGCCGACTCCAATAACCGCATGGTGGCCCTGAAGCATCAGTACCTCAGCAAGAATGTCGCGATTCCAGAGCATGAGGGCGCCTGAGGCCAGAACTACCAGGGACGCGTACCGGAAAGTGCCGTGTTCCTGGTGCATGCGTCGGGTCAGATCGGATGATCGTGCGCCCCCCTCATCAGGATCAATGCGTAAGGGAATGAACCTTGGGGTCTTGACCACATTGGCGTAGTTATGGCCAACCCAGATCAACGCAAACACGATGTGGAGCCAGCGCAGGGCGATATCCATCAATGTCCAGGTCATGATAATCCCGCCTGAATATAGGCACCCGTTACCAGATAAAGCACAACGGTCAGGGCAATTCCCGTGGCGACTGTTCCCGCGAATGAATCGTGAGGTAACTTCATATCACACCTTCGTTGGTACCCAGCCCACATCGCGGGCAATAAGCTTTTTGTGGTCCTGCTTTGTTGCAAGTGCTCTGGTTACGGCTTCCTGGACGATGTGATGATGGGGTGATTTGCTGCAGGCTGGGTCTGCGTTGGCGGCATCGCCGGTCAGCAGCATGGCCTGGCAGCGACAACCACCGAAATCCAGCTCTCTTTCCGAGCAACTGTGACAGGGCTCTTTCATCCAATTGTCCCCCCGGTACAGGTTGAAACTCTCGGACTCGTGCCAGATCCAGTTGAGGTCATGATCGCGAACACCGGGAAAGTCGAGGCCGGGCAAGGAGCGCGCTTGTGAACAGGGCAGTACCACACCGTCCGGTGCGATGGTCAGGTGAATACTGCCCCAGCCATTCATGCATGCTTTGGGGCGGCCTTCGTAGTAGTCCGGTATAACAAAGAAAATGGTCATTTTGTCGCCGAGCTGCTTGCGGGCTTCGGCAACCTGGGCCTCTGCTGTCTCCAGCGCTTCTCGGGTGGGCATCAGTTGGTCCCGGTTCACCAGGGCCCAGTTGTAATACTGCACGTTAGCCAGTTCCAGATATTCAACGCCGATGTCGGCGGCCAGATCGATGATGTCCGGTACCTGGTGGATGTTAAGGCTGGATATCGGCATGTTAAGAACCATCGGAAAACCAAGGGCTTTGATCTCCCGGGCCATGTTGACTTTCTTTTCGTAGCAGTCGACACCCGCAAGCCAATGGGCCGTTTGTGGATCGCTCGACTGGAAACCGAGCTGGATATGGCGCAGACCGGCTTTTTTCAGGTTTTCCAGCCGCTTGCGGGTAAGGCCGATGCCGGATGTAATCAGATTGGTGTAATACCCCAGTTCGTTGGCTTCCGCCACCAGCTCTTCCAGATCCTTGCGGAGAGTGGGTTCGCCACCGGAGAAACCAATCTGCATGGCTCCCATCTTGCGGGCATCCTGAATCACGGTTTTCCATTCGGCGGTGGTCAGCTCATCCTGATGGTCATCGAGATCGGTCGGGTTGCTGCAAAATGCGCATTTGAGAGGGCACTTGTAGGTCAGTTCCAGAAGCAGCCACACGGGGTTGCCCTGGCCATCAAGATTGAGGTTGGATCCAGCCTTTGCCATGGCACACCTCCAGAAACTGGTGAACGCGGGGTTCGATGAATTCAGGTTGTTCGGAGAACAGTTTGGACAGTTGATGAACAATGTCGTCGACTGTGTTCGTTCCGTTACAGCGGGTCAGGATTTCGCCGGCCGTGGTGTTCAGCTTGACGATGCCTTCGGGGTACATCAGAACGTAGGCTTGCTGGGACTCTTCCCACCGGAACATGAATACCGGGGCGATGCGGAATCTGGACCGGCTGTTGTGATTGTTTGAATCAGCCACGGGTGCCTCACTGATGAAATGGTGCACATTCGGAAGCTGTTCCCGCAGCAGAGATTACTTACGGGAACAGAGTGGGACAGTTAGCGAACGTAAACGTAGGCTGTTACTTCAAAGCCCAATCTCAGGTCTTTGAAATCCGGGTCGGTCCACTTCATGGCAATCTCCAGTATATGTAATGAATGTTTATGGCCAGTGGTTTTTCTGGCTGCATTCACTTTAGGCTCCACGAAACAGATGGATAAATGGTACCTTTGGCCTAATTACCTGGCGCTTTGGTATTAATTATCCGGCTTCCTGGCGAAACAGCCAGGCGAGCCCGGAAAGCGTTAGTTCGGCCAGTTGTTATAGGTGTATTATTATTGATTGTTATCAAGAGAGGGCGGTGGCATTGCAGGGCTATTGTTGACTGAACAGAAACCGACGGATGGTGAAATTCCACTCCAGACTATCCAGCAGGTTTTTTAGCGCCAGCCCAAGCTCGGTGTCTCCTTCGATTATCAGGCGTCGCTGGAAAAACAGCTGGTCAGGATCTTGCCGACGCTCCGCCAGGGTTTTGAAGGCGGCTAATGAGCCCCGGATCGTCGCCTCGCCCGGACCATCGATCACTCGCAGACGGCCGGCCCAGAAGCCAATGGTGATGCCCGGTTGCCCGCCGCTCACTTCCAGCCGGATACGATGGCCTTCGAAGTCTTCAAATTCTCCGTCATTGATCGCTTGAGCAAACAGCCGATTGAGGGGCGCCTCGGCCGCCAACTGTTTGAGGGGCACCGGGATTCCGCGATCAATAGCGCCAAGCACCGGCGCGGGGGAGGGCAGGTATTCCCGGAGTACTGTCAGGGTCTGGTCAAGCAGTGGCAAGTGTGAGGGGAATGATGGCAACCTGGGCAGCAGCATGATCAGCTCCATGTTTGGTGACTGGAGCAGGGTAGATGAAAACCGGAGCCGGGACTTTGATATAACTCAGAAGTGCCTGGGATCAGATGAAAATGGGGTCAGATGAACTTTCATCTGACCCCATTTTCATCTGACCCCGGTGGAATGCCCCTCAGCGGTGCAGGCCTTCCTCTACCGCCCACACGGCAACTTCCACCCGTGAGCGCAGGTTCAGTTTTTTCAGCAGGTGCTTCACATGGACCTTGACGGTACCATCACTGATGTCCAGCTTGCGACCGATCATCTTGTTGGACAGGCCTTCGGCGATCAGGCGGAGAATGTCCTTTTCCCGGGGGGTCAGGCTGTCGAAATCCGGGCGCGATGCCTGTTGGGGTTTGTTGGAGCGCAGGGCCTCGGCTAACAGCGTAGTCAGGCGGTCACTGATAACCATCTTGCCGACGGCCGCCTGGTGAAGCTGGGCGATCATGTCTTCAGGCTCCATGTCCTTGAGAAGGTAGCCGTCCGCGCCGGCCCGCAGTGCCGCCACCACGTCGTCTTCCTGGTCCGAGACGGTAAACATCACAATACGGGAACTGATGTTCTGCTCACGCAGTTTTTTCAGGGCTTCAATGCCGTCCATTTCCGGCATGTTCAGGTCCATCAGAATCAGGTCCGGCTCCAGTTCAGTGGCCAGTCGAATGCCGTCGGCGGCATTGCTGGCCTCTCCGGCAACGACCATGTCGTCTTCCATTTCGATGAGCTGTTTGATGCCCTGGCGAAGAAGGGGGTGGTCGTCGATCAGCAGAATACTAGCGGGTGATTCAGACATCGGGTTCTCTCTTGTAATCAGGCGTTTGAAGCTTCTGTGGGAATCAGGTTCCGGCTTTTGGGCACAAATAATAGCGTGACTTCCACGCCGCCTTCATCCCGGTTTTGTACCTTGACCTGGCCACCCAGGGTTCTGGCGCGGTCCTGCATGATGATCAGTCCATAGTGATTGACCGGCTGGTCGCCGCCGGGCAAGCCCTTGCCATTGTCCCGGATTTGTACCCGGACCTGGGGGGATTCGAACAGCACATCGACGCTGATGTCGGTGGCATCTGCGTGTTTGACCGCATTGGCCAGGCTTTCCCGGACAATCTGCAGGGTGTGGATTTCCTCGTTCGGTGACAGGGTCTGGGGTGGCAGGTTGTATTGCAACTCCACCGGCTTGCCCAGCCGCACCGAAAATTCCTCGACGGTCTTTCGCAGTGCCGTGGCCAGGTCCGGCGTGTCCAGCTTCAGTCGGAAGGTGGCCAGCAACTCCCGCAGCTGGCGGTAGGCGCTGTTCAGGCCGGTGCTGAGTTCATCCAGAATGGCTTCGTGAACCGATTGCTGCTCGCCGTCGATGTTGAGGCGCCTCAGCCGGGCAACCTGCATTTTCAGGTAGGAGAGTGACTGGGCCAGGGAATCGTGCAGTTCCCGGGCGATCACGGTGCGCTCCTCAGCCAGGGTCTGTTGCTGTTCCTCGGTAATCTGCCGCTCCAGGAAAATGGCGGTGGCCAGTTGGTCGCTGAGGGTTTCCAGAAGCCGGCGGGCGGTTTTCGAGAGGCCTTCGTCGGCGGGGTACCAGACTTCCAGGGTGCCAAGCAGCTGGCCGGGGGTGCGTATCGGCAGCAGCAGCCGGCGCCCGTCGTTGTTTTCCAGGGGAAGTTCGTCATACACCTCAGGCGTGACCAGGCAGGCGTTGCAATGGTGGTCGTTGCAATAGAAGGGCCGCTCCTGGCTGGCCGTGGTGACAGCCTCCACCGGCTCCGAGGATTCCCTGTCATGGAGGTACAGGCGGATGGGCCCGATGCCGAGAAGCTGTTCCAGCTCCTGTAGCATGGGGATGGAGCCATGGCATAAATCGTGGTTGGCAAACAGGTCCCGGCTTGCTGAGTGGAGCAACTGCAGTGCCGCGTGGCTTTTTTCCAGTTCCTCGGTTTTCAGGCGGGCTCTTTCTTCCAGTTCGTAGTAGGTCAGCGCCAGCTCGCTGGTCATCTGGTCAAATGCCTGCCCGAGCTGGGCGAGTTCATCGGAGCCCCTCATATTGGTCTTCCTGGAGAAATCCTGGTCGCCCACGGCGATGGCTACACTGACCAGTTTGCGAAGTGGCCGGAGAATGCGGTTCTTGAGATCGATAAACAGCGCGACAATAATCAGGACGGAAAAGGCCAGGCTGATGATCTGGATCAGATGCAACAGATCGATCCGGGCTTCGGTGCGCTGTTCCAGCATGCTCACCAGCCGATCCACATCGTCAACGTACTTTTCGGTTGCAGTCAGCATGACACCCGTTACCGGGGTGCCCTGGGGGTGATCGTTCAGCGCGGGCCGCAGCACCTCTTCCCACGAATCCAGAATAGCCTGGTACTGGCTGGCCAGAGGGTGGTCCCGGGCCCCCGGAATGGTCCTGGTGATACCTGTGTCGGCCAGTTTTTCCCGGTAACGGTCAAGCATCTGCCCCATTGAGCCCGGTCCGGATTCCGCCGTTACCGGGCCGGCGCTTCGGGCGAGCAACTGGAAAGCCCCCATGCGAAGGGCGCCGGCCAGGTTAATGGCAGTGGCATTGCCCTCAATGCTCTTGGACACGGCAAGTGTGGTGGCCATGCTCACCAGCGCGGTCAGCACCACGGCGCCGACGACAAGGGCAATTCGGTTAACAAGTGGGCTTCTGGATTTCATGAGATCTCGCGCATCGGTGCGTCTGGCACGCCGGGGCGGATTATGCCCGGGCTTTGTGGTCCCTCATACCTCCTTGAGGATAGTCAATTACCCCAATAGTTGGTAACCCATCATAATCTTTGACCCTCCAGGGATCAAAGGATGAAACTGAAAGTCAGGTTTGTTTCACAGAGTGACATTAATGGAGTCAGAGGCGGATCGAGCAGATGACCGGCTGGCGTCACTGGCCGTCGTGCTGCCCTTGGCGGTGGCAGGCTTTGTCATTGCTGCCGGAAGCTGGACCCTGTTTGCGGTAGCTGGCGTGCACCTGCGCTCAGAGCTGAACCTCGGCAATCTCCAGTTCGGCTTCTTGCTGGCAATGCCTATGGCGGTCAGTGCCGCGTTGGCCATTCCTGCCGGGCTGGCAGCGCAGAAATTCGGCGCCCGCCGGATCATGTTGATCTGCCTGTCCGGGCTGGCCGCCTGCATGGCGATACTTCTGATCACCGATACCTTCCCGGGTTACCTCATCGCCGCTGGTGGGCTTGGGCTGGCCGGGGGCTATTACAGTGCCGGGTTGCAGTTCGTGACGCGCCATTGCGAGTCCTCGCGCCTCGGCCTGGTGCTGGGTGTGTTCGGCGCAGGCGTTATCGGTGCCGGCTTCAATTACTATCTGGTGCCGCTGGTCCATGAGGCTTTTTCCTGGCACGCGGTTCCACTGGCTTATCTTGTCGTGCTTGTCCTGGTTCTTGCGCTGCTGATCATGCTGACCGATCCGGAAGATGCGGCGGCGGACTCCGCCGCTGAAACATCTGTCAGGGTATTGTTGCAAAGAATGAGGCGAAAGCGGGCCGGACAACTGTGTGGCTACTTTGGCATTGTGGCTGGCAGCTTCTTTGCGCTGGCTCTCTGGTTGCCGGACTACCTGTCTGGCCAGTTTGAGCTGCCGGTGGACTCTGGCGCACGGCTGGCACAGTGGTTCGTTATTCCGGGTGCCCTGGCCCAGATTGCCGGGGGCGGGTTATCAGACCGGTTCGGCAGCGCCAGGGTTGTCAGCCGGGCGCTGGTGGTCTGTCTCATCGCATTGTTTGTGCTGTCGTACCCACCCATGACGCTGTTTATCCAGGGCGTCGACGCCACAATCCTGGTGAAATTCGCTCTGCCCATGCGGGTCGAGGGCGTGTTTGTGGTAACCCTGGGGCTGGCCATGGGTTGCACCATGGGCAGCCTGCAGAGGCTGGTTATTGTTGAAAATCGCACGGTGGCGGCATTTGTTGCCGGTTTGTTGCTGGTGAGCGCCTACTCCGTGGCCTTTGGCCTGCTGGTGATATTCAGTGGTGTTAACCACTGGCTGGGCATTCGCAGCGCCGTTTTCATGATTCTCTTCCTCCTGCTTGCCGGCTGCCTGTTCCTGTTTGCCCGTGAGAGCCGCCGGCACGAGCGTGAGAGCTTTCTCCACCGGGGGATATAAACCACCTACCACCAGGGTGGTAGAGGCGGGTTATGTGGTAGTAACCACGCAGATTTTGCGGTTTTTCTCACACACAATGGTCTCAAATCGGAGCTGAATCAGAGCAGCGATCCGGCAGACGGGCAGATGGAGAGAGAGACCATGAGTCATTTGATCGACAAACTGAACTACTTCAGGAAGAAGCGCGAGCCGTTCGCGAACGGCCACGGCGAAACCCACGACGTCAGCCGCGAGTGGGAAGACAGCTACCGCCAGCGCTGGCAGCATGACAAGATCGTGCGTTCCACCCACGGCGTTAACTGTACCGGCTCCTGCAGCTGGAAAATCTACGTCAAGAATGGCCTGGTCACCTGGGAGACCCAGCAGACCGACTACCCCCGCACCCGCCCGGATCTGCCCAATCACGAGCCCCGCGGCTGCCCCCGGGGCGCCAGCTACTCCTGGTACATGTACAGCGCCAACCGCCTGAAGTACCCGTTAATGCGCAAGCACCTGATGAAGCTCTGGCGTGCGGCGAAAATGCAACATAACGACCCTGTCGAAGCCTGGGCTTCCATTGTCGAAGACTCGAAAAAAACCGCTGAGTACAAGCCCCGCCGAGGCATGGGCGGCTTTGTGCGTTCGAGCTGGGATGAGGTCAACGAGCTGATTGGCGCCTCCAACGTCTACACCGCCAAAAAGCATGGCCCGGACCGCATCATCGGTTTCTCTCCGATTCCGGCCATGTCCATGGTGTCCTACGCCGCTGGCAGCCGCTACCTGTCCATGATTGGCGGCGTCTGCATGAGCTTCTATGACTGGTACTGCGACCTGCCGCCGGCCTCGCCGCAAACCTGGGGTGAGCAGACCGACGTGCCGGAATCCGCCGACTGGTACAACTCCGGCTACATCATCGCCTGGGGCTCCAACGTGCCCCAGACCCGGACGCCGGATGCCCACTTCTTCACCGAGGTGCGTTACAAGGGCACCAAGACCGTGGCCATCACCCCGGACTACGCCGAGGTCTCCAAGCTGTCCGACGAGTGGATGAACCCCAAGCAGGGCACCGACGCCGCGCTCGGTATGGCCATGGGCCACGTGATCCTGAAGGAATTTCACGTCGACAAGCCAAGCGAATACTTCACCGACTACGTGCGCCGCTACACCGACATGCCTTACCTGGTCATGCTGGACGAGAAGGACGATGGCAGCTTCGTGCCGGGCCGGTTTCTGCGCGCCAGCGATCTGGTGGATGGCCTGGGTGAAGCGAACAACCCCGAGTGGAAAACCATCGCCATTGATGAGGCGTCCGGTGAGCTGACCGCGCCGAATGGCTCGATCGGCTACCGCTGGGGTGAGAAGGGCAAATGGAACCTCAAGCAGACCGCCAACAGCGCCGACGTAAACCTGCAGCTGTCCATGGTGGAGAAACACGACGACGTCGTCGATGTGGCCTTCCCCTACTTCGGCGGCATCGAGCATGACCATTTCCAGCATGTTGAAATCAAGGACATCCTCAAGCACAAGCTGGGTACCCGCAAGGTGCAGCTGGCTGATGGAACCGAGGGTCGCGTGGTCACCGTCTACGACCTGATGGTGGCCAACTACGGCATCAGCCGTGGCCTGGGCGAGGATGACGGCGCCACCTCCTATGACGAAGTGAAGCCCTACACCCCGGCCTGGCAGGAAAAGATCACCGGCGTGCCTGCCGAAAAAGTGATTCGCATTGCCCGTGAGTTCGCCGACAACGCCGACAAGACCAAGGGCCGTTCCATGGTCATCGTCGGTGCCGGTATGAACCACTGGTACCACATGGACATGAACTACCGTGGCCTGATCAACATGCTGATCATGTGTGGCTGTATCGGCCAGAGCGGTGGCGGCTGGGCGCACTATGTTGGCCAGGAGAAACTGCGGCCGCAGACCGGCTGGCAGCCGCTGGCCTTTGGTCTGGACTGGCAGCGCCCGCCCCGGCACATGAACTCCACTTCCTTCTTCTACGCCCACTCCGGTCAGTGGCGTTACGAGAAGCTGGGTGTTGACGAAATCCTGTCGCCGCTGGCCGACAAGTCCAGATTCGGTGGCAGCCTGATCGACTACAACGTGCGCGCCGAGCGCATGGGCTGGCTGCCGTCTGCACCGCAGCTGAACCGCAACCCGCTGGGCATTGCCGCCGAAGCGGAAAAAGCCGGCATGGAAGTGTCGGATTACGTGGCCCAGTCCATGAAGGATGGCTCCCTGGCCTTTGCCAGTGAGGATCCGGAAGCACCCCAGAACCACCCGCGCAACATGTTCATCTGGCGCTCCAACCTGCTGGGCTCCTCCGGCAAGGGCCACGAGTACATGCTGAAGTACCTGCTGGGCACCAAGAGTGGCCTGCAGGGCAAGGATCTCGGCCACGAAGGCGGCGCCAAGCCGAAAGAGGTCAAATGGCATGACGAGGCGCCCGAGGGCAAGCTCGACCTGCTGGTGACCCTGGATTTCAGGATGTCCACCACCTGTCTGTATTCCGACATCGTGCTGCCGACGGCCACCTGGTACGAGAAGAACGACCTGAATACCTCAGACATGCACCCGTTCATTCACCCGCTCACCGCAGCCACTGATCCGGCCTGGGAAGCTCGCAGTGACTGGGAAATCTACAAGGGCATTGCCAAGGCCTTCTCCAAAGCGACCGAAGGTCATCTGGGCGTCGAGAAAGACGTGGTTACCCTGCCGCTGCTGCACGACGCGCCTGCGGAACTGGGCCAGCCCTTTGACGTGAAGGACTGGAAGCGGGGTGAGTGCGATCTGATCCCGGGCAAGACTGCACCCAACTTCATCACCGTTGAGCGGGATTACCCGAACACCTACGCACGCTTTACCTCCCTTGGGCCGTTGATGGACAAGCTGGGTAACGGTGGCAAGGGCATCAACTGGAACACCGAGAAAGAAGTGAAGTTCCTGGGTGACCTGAACTACAAGCATGTGGAAGGTGCCAACGCTGGCCGTCCGAAGATCGAAAGCGCCATTGATGCCGCGGAAGTGATCCTGACCCTGGCGCCGGAAACCAACGGCCAGGTGGCGGTGAAAGCCTGGGCTGCGCTGTCTGAGATGACCGGCCTGGACCACACCCATCTGGCGAAGAACAAGGAAGAGGAAAAAATCCGCTTCCGGGACATCGTGGCGCAGCCGCGCAAGATCATCTCCAGCCCCACCTGGTCTGGCCTGGAAGATGAACACGTGTCCTACAACGCCGGCTACACCAACGTCCACGAGCTGATCCCCTGGCGCACCCTGACCGGTCGCCAGCAGTTCTACCAGGACCACGAGTGGATGCGGGCCTTCGGCGAGAGCCTGTTGGTCTACCGTCCGCCCATTAACACCAAGACGGTCAGCAGTATGTTGAACCAGCGCAGTAACGGCAACGCCGAGAAAGCGCTGAACTGGATCACGCCGCACCAGAAGTGGGGTATCCACAGCACCTACAGCGACAACCTGCTGATGCTGACCCTCTCCCGCGGTGGCCCGATCGTGTGGCTGAGCGAGGACGATGCGAAGGAACTGAACATCGAGGATAACGACTGGATCGAGCTGTTCAACGCCAACGGCGCCATTGCGGCCCGGGCTGTGGTCAGCCAGCGGGTGATGCCGGGCATGGTGATGATGTATCACGCCCAGGAGCGGATTGTGAACATTCCGGGCTCGGAGATCACCGGTACCCGGGGCGGCATCCACAACTCGGTCACCCGGGTGTGTCCGAAGCCGACCCATATGATCGGCGGTTACGCCCAGTACTCCTACGGCTTCAACTACTACGGCACCGTAGGCTCGAACCGCGACGAATTCGTGGTGGTGCGCAAGATGCACAACGTCGACTGGCTCGACGGTGAAGGCAATGACACTGTTCAGGAGGCTGTAAAATGAAAATCCGTTCCCAAGTCGGCATGGTGCTGAACCTGGACAAGTGCATTGGTTGCCACACCTGTTCAGTCACCTGCAAAAACGTATGGACCAGCCGGGAAGGCATGGAGTACGCCTGGTTTAACAACGTCGAAACCAAGCCCGGTATCGGCTACCCGAAAGAGTGGGAGAACCAGGACAAGTGGAAAGGCGGCTGGATGCGCGACAGCTCCGGCAAGATCCGCCCGAAGATCGGTGGCCGCTTCCGGGTGCTGGCAAACATCTTCGCCAATCCGGACCTGCCGGAAATTGACGACTACTACGAGCCGTTCGATTTCGATTACCAGCACCTGCACACCGCGGGCGACAGCAAACACCAGCCGATAGCCCGGCCCCGATCGCTGATCTCCGGTCAGCGCATGCAGAAAATCGAGTGGGGCCCGAACTGGGAAGAAATCCTGGGTACCGAGTTCGCCAAGCGCCGCAAGGACAAGAACTTTGACCAGGTCCAGGCAGACATCTACGGCCAGTTCGAAAACACCTTCATGATGTACCTGCCGCGCCTGTGCGAGCACTGCCTGAACCCGGCCTGTGTTGCCAGCTGCCCAAGTGGTGCCATCTACAAGCGGGAAGAGGACGGCATCGTCCTGATCGACCAGGACAAGTGCCGCGGCTGGCGGATGTGTGTCTCCGGTTGCCCGTACAAGAAGATCTACTTCAACTGGAAAACCGGCAAGTCCGAGAAGTGCATCTTCTGCTACCCGCGTATCGAAGCCGGTATGCCGACCGTGTGTTCCGAGACCTGCGTAGGCCGTATCCGTTACCTGGGCGTGCTGCTGTACGATGCCGACCGCATCGAGGAAGTGGCCAGCGCCCCGGGCGAGCACGAGTTGTACGAAAAGCAGCTGGAAATCTTCCTGGACCCGTTCGATCCGGAAGTGATCAAGCAGGCGAAGAAAGACGGCATCCCCATGAACGTGATCGAAGCGGCCCAGCAGAGCCCGGTCTACAAGATGGCGGTGGACTGGAAGCTGGCCCTGCCGCTGCACCCGGAATACCGCACCCTGCCCATGGTCTGGTACGTGCCGCCCCTGAGCCCGATCCAGTCAGCCGCGGAAGCCGGCAAGGTCGAGTTTGACGGCGTATTACCGAAGATCGAAAGCCTGCGGATTCCGGTTAAGTACCTGGCTAACCTGCTCACCGCCGGTGACGAGAAGCCGATCGTCCGGGCCCTCAAGCGGATCATGGCCATGCGCCTGTACAAGCGGGCAGAAACCGTGGACGGCAAGGAAGACCTGCGCGCCCTGGAGGAAGCGGGACTGACCAAGGCCCAGGCCGATGAAATGTACCGCTACCTGGCGATTGCCAACTACGAGGACCGCTTCGTGATCCCCACCAGCCACCGCGAGCTGGCCAAAGAGGCCTTCCCGGATGCCACCGCCTACGGCGAGCGCAATGGCTGCGGCTTCAGCTTCGGCGACGGCTGCAACGGTGACAGCGAATTCAACATGTTCGGTGGCCGCAAGCAGACCACCAGCATGGTCCAGAAGCTGACAACCGTGAAACAGATCGATCCGAAGCAGCTGCAGGAATAAGGAGGCCGAGATGCAACTTTTAAAAGTAATGGCACGGGTTCTTGAGTACCCCACCGAAGAGCTCCAGGCCTCCAGAGACGCCCTGGTGGCCGCTGTCCTTGAGGACAGCCGGCTGCCCCGGCAGAACAAGGAGCAACTGCTCCGTTGCGTGGAAATGCTGTGCGACGGCGACCTGCTGGATCTGCAGGAGGCCTACGTGGGCACCTTCGACAAGGGGCGGGCAACGTCCCTGCTGCTGTTCGAACACGTGCACGGCGAATCCCGCGACCGTGGCCAGGCCATGGTGGACCTGATGGAGCAATACCGCACCAATGGTCTGGAGATCGACGCCAGGGAACTGCCGGACTACCTGCCGTTGTTCCTGGAGTACCTCTCCACCCGCCCTTGGGATGAAATCCGCAACTGGCTGGAGGACATCCACCACATCCTGGGCTTGCTGGGTGAGCGCCTGTATCAACGTGAGAGCTTCTATCACGTGGTGATGGATTCCCTGCTGATGCTGTCTGGCCGCAAGGCCAACCGCCAGGAGCTGGCCCGGATCGTGGCCTCGGAAGAGCGTGACGACACCCCGGAAGCCCTGGATAAAGTCTGGGAAGAGGAAATGGTGAAGTTCGTCGATGACCAGGGCGGTTCCTGCAGCACTGGCGGCGTTGTAGGCCAGCGCCGCCGCGAACTGGAACAGACCCAGACCATTCACCTGAGTGATCAGCTGATGACGGATGCCATACCCCGTCAGGCAGGGCGCGCCTGAGGGCGCAGGAGGAAACGAAAATGATGTCCTATCTGAATACACTGATTTTCGGGATTTACCCGTACATCGCCCTGGCTGTGCTTGTTATCGGTACCTGGGCGCGTTATGACCAGGGCCAGTTTACCTGGAGAGCCCAGTCCAGCCAGATGCTGCGCAAGAAAAATATGGTAATCGCCAGCGTGCTGTTCCATGTTGGCGTACTGGTGATCTTCTTCGGCCACCTTGTGGGCCTGCTCACCCCGCACTGGGCCTACGAGTGGATCATCACCCCGGGCCAGAAGCAGGTTATGGCCATTGTGGTCGGCGGCATCGCTGGCGTCATGGCCATCATCGGTGGTGGCATGCTGGCCTGGCGCCGGCTGACCGACCCCCGTGTGAAGGCCAGCAGCTCATTCGCGGACAACATGATCATCGTAATCCTGATCATCCAGCTGGCGCTCGGCCTGCTGACCATCCTGCCCACCCTGGGCCACCTGGATGGCAGCACCATGCTCAAGTTCTCCGCCTGGGCCCAGGGCATCTTCACGCTGCAGGGCGGCGTGGCGGACTACATTGCCGACGTGCACTGGATCTACAAGACCCACATCTTCCTGGGCCTGACCATCTTCGTGCTGTTCCCGTTCACCCGCCTGGTGCACATGCTGAGCGTGCCGGTGGAGTATTTCGGACGCAAGTACCAGGTGGTGCGCAAGCGGGCCTGAAGTACTGAAAACGGGGTCAGATGAAGGCGTTCCAAACCTGGGGTCAGATGAACGCCTTCATCTGACCCCAACTTCACTAGCGGAACGCCTTCATCTGACCCCAACTTCACTGAGGTTAACACCATGCAACTGATCCCCGTCGGCGAAGCCGAAAAACCCAGAAACCAGTTCCCGCCGGTGACCGTGGGTGAAACCCTCATCGGCGAAGACGACATTGCCCGGGAAATGCAGCACCATCCGGCCGAAGAAGTCGCCGAAGCCTGGCATGAAGCCGCCAGGAGCCTCGTCATCCGCGAACTCCTGCTGCAACAGGCCGGCCGGCTCAAGCTCGGCGACATCGCCGACGAGGAAGACCGCATCGCCCGCGTGCTGGAACTGGAACTCAACGTCCCGGACCCCACTGAACAGGACTGCGAACGCTTTTACGCCGCCAACCCGGCCCGCTTCTGCAGCCCGACCCTGATGGCCGTCAGCCACATCCTCCTCGCCGCCGCCCCGGACGATGTTCAGGAACGCATCCGCCAGGAAGAAGCCGGCCACCAACTGCTGTCATCACTCATCGACGGCCGTTCCCAGTTCGCCGATCTGGCCAAACAATACTCCGCCTGCGAATCCCGCCACCAGGGCGGCAGCCTCGGCCAGATCAGCAAAGGCCAGACGGTGGAAGAATTCGAACGCCCCGTCCTGTCCCTCCAGGAAGGCCTCAACCCCGAACTGATCGAAACCCGCTACGGCTGGCACATCGTCCGCGTCGACCAACGCATTGACGGCGAGCAGCTGCCCTACGAGCACGTGAAGCCCCAGATCCGGCAGTACCTGAGCGAAAGCGTGACCAGAAGAGCGTTCCGCCAGTACCTGCAGGTTCTGGCTGCTGAAACTGGTGTAGAAGGTGTCGATCTGGAACTTCCAGACTCTCCCCTGATGCAGTAAAAGGCGCAAGCCCAAACGCCAAGCTGGCTAAAAATGAAAATCTTTGAGTTAGATCAATTACTCCCGAATAATCCCCCTATTACCCCCATGGGGGGAGCGATTTTTAACCAGTATCCCTCTACTATTAAAACATGATTTTGGATGCATAAATATGCAGAGGGGATACACCAATGGCACTCACACAAACAGCCGAAACCCGCTACACCAAACCCGTTCTCGTTGCTGTGAACAAACCCTTTGACGACGAAGGTGGCCTGAAGGCCCTGCGCAGTCATCCAATGTTTTCGGAGCTCAGTGGCAAGGATCTGCAGCACCTGATCCAGCAGTCCCGCAGACTGCGCCTGGGGCATCATCAGTTACTGTATCGCCAGGACATGCCGGCCCATCACTTTTTCTTCGTTATCTCCGGCCGCCTGCGCCTGTACCGCCTGGACTCCTCGGGAATTGACCGTACCCTCGACAGTATAGCCCCTGGTGACTGCATTGCCGAAGTCATGATCTACGCCGACCCGCCTCGGTACGCCTGTTACGCCGAAGCCCTTAAATCCAGCGAAGTGCTGATGATTCCCATACATGCCTACCAGGACCTGCTTGAGAGCAACCTTCGGTATGCCCGGGCAGCCCTCCGCCATTATGCCAAACGGGCTGTCTCCCGGTTCCACGACCTGGAGATCATGACTGTCCAGAACGCCCGTGACCGGTTGATCCGTTACCTGATTGATCTGTTGCCAAACGGCCCGGAAGAGGGCGGTGAGGTAGAGTTGCCATTACCCAAATGTCTGGTTGCTTCCAGGCTGGCCATGCAGCCGGAGACCTTCTCCCGGATTCTGGCCGACCTGAAATCCAACGGACTGGTGCGGGTTAATCGCAGCCGACTGTTCATTTCAGACCCCCGACGACTGATCGAGATCAGCCAGTAAACGACTTCATTCAAGCCTCCGGGCGCTTGGGAAAGGAGGGCAGGTGACAGCGAGAAAGCAACGCCCACTGGTCTATTCATGTTCCGGTTGCTCCGATGTGGCACAGTTGGCCAACAATGTGGCGGTGCGGCTCGACCACGCCGGTGAATTTGAAATGTCCTGTATTTCCGGGGTGGGTGGCAAGGTGCCGTCACTGGTGAAAACCGCCCGCTCCGGTCGCCCGATTACGGTGATTGATGGCTGCCCGCTGCATTGTGCCCGGGCCTGTCTTGAAAACATCGGTGTTGAACCTGATGAGCACGTGAGGCTCTACGAGTTCGGATTCAAAAAACACTACGGCCAGAGTTACGGCGCTGACGCCGTGGAAGAGGTGTGTGAGGAAGTTCGCAGGCGCACGCCGTCCGGCCAGCTCATTGCCCGCCAGACGTAAATCGCCGCGGCCAGATACCAGCAGGATTTTCCAAATGATCAGCAGTTACAGTGACCTGATTCAGGCTTCCCGCAACCAGCAAGAAGCCCAGCGCCTGTTATTCGTATTTTGCCGGGCCGAACTGCCCGACGACGCCTCCGCTGAACAAAAGGCCGCGTTTGAACGCGGTGAGGGCGGTGCCCTGACACCGGTCATCTGTGTGGACAAGACGCCGGATGAGGCGCCCGATTTCGGGGCCCTTGCCGAAGAGTCCCGCGCCACCGGCCAGGCCTGGGATCTGGTGTTTGTCGCTGCCATGTCCGGCCGCGGCGGCATGGCGCCGTCTACCGACGAAGCGCAGCAGCCGTTGACCATGATGGTGGAATCCATCCGCCTTGGCCAGGTTAGTCATTACCTCCCCCTCGATCCGCAGGGAAACGCTGTCAGCCTGGGCTGACGGCGCTTAACCCGGGACTCCGCAGTAAGCATATCCAATAAGAGGTATGTGATTTTCCTCAAATTTGCCTATGCTTAAGCAGTACGACGTTTTTTGTCTTGGAGCCTTTAGTGACCGCCTTGTTCCGTTTTGTTTTCCCCATGTGCATCTGGATCATGGCTATGCCCTTGAATGCGGCGCCTGTGAATGAGTATGACCCTGTAGCTGCCCGACAGGTCATCCGGAAGGCGTTTCCTTCGGTCACTACCCTGGTCCCTCGGGAAGGCAACCGAGCCATCCAGGAACTCTATGCCGGAGACGAGCTGAAAGGCTACGCCTATCAGAGTCTCGATTTCATCCAGACCCCGGCCTATTCCGGCAAGCCGCTGAATATTGTGGTGGTCCTGGATACGGACGGAAACATCGTGAGCTCACGCGTTATCGAGCATCACGAACCGATACTCCTTGTCGGTATCCCCGAACGAAAGCTCCACGAATTCACTGACCAGTACGTTGGACTCAAGGCAGACCAGCGGGTGACGGTAGGCGGTACATCGTCGGAGCACAAGGTTGCCGTGGACGGTTTGTCCGGCGCTACGGTAACCGTGATGGTGGTGAACGAGGTCATCATGAAATCGGCCCACCGTGTTGCCGCCGAGCTGGGGCTTGTTCAGAGCCAGAAAAATGCCCGCCCACCGCTTGCGAACATTCAGACCGATAACTTCCAGGACAAAAGCTGGCAGACACTCACCGGAGAAGGTTCCGTTCGCAGGCTGAAGCTGACCCGTGGCCAGGCGGATGACGCCTTCAAGGGCACGCCCGCGGAAGGGATCGACACAACACCGCGGAAACAGCGCGGCGAGCCCCTGATTGATCTGTACACCGCCTATCTGAATGTGCCGGCCATTGGCCGCAATTTGCTGGGTGAACGCCAGTTCCAGTGGCTGACCTCCGAGCTCAGGGAGGGCGAACACGCCATCGCCGTAATGGCCAATGGTGACTACTCGTTCAAGGGTTCCGGTTACGTCCGTGGCGGCATCTTTGACCGCATCCAGATCCGCCAGTTTGGTGACACCTTCAACTTCCGTGATCTGGATTTCTACCGGTTGAGCGATGTTTATGCCGAGGACATGCCCGAGTTTTCTGAAATGGCGATTTTCATCATTCGCCAGCAGTACAACTTTGATCCCGGCACGGAATGGACCCTTGAGCTTACGGTCAAGCGCCAGACCGGCCCACTGGACAGCGAGTTCCAGGTATTTCCACTCACTTACCAGTTGCCGGATCAGTACTACACCCGCCCCGAGCCGGTAATGACAGAGGAGGACATGCTGGCGGATCAGCCCATGTGGGTGCAGATGTGGTATCAGCGGGAGTTCCAGATTGTGGTGCTCGGTATTGGCATCGGTGTGCTGCTGTTCATTCTGTTTTTTCAGGACTGGCTGGTGCAGAAGCCGAAGATGCTGCGCTGGATACGCCACGCGTTTCTCACCTACACCCTTTTCTTCATCGGCTGGTACGCCCTGGGCCAGCTCTCCATCGTGAATGTGCTGACCTTTGTCAACAGCCTGGTCAGCGGTTTCAGTTGGGAGACCTTTCTGATCGACCCGGTGCTGTTTGTACTCTGGGCGGTGGTGGCTGGCATCATTCTGCTGTGGGGGCGGGCGGTTTACTGTGGCTGGCTGTGTCCGTTCGGGGCCCTGCAGGAATTGCTGAACGAGATTGCCCGCAAGCTCAGGGTACCCCAGTACACCGTGCCCTTTGCCTGGCATGAACGGCTCTGGGCGATCAAATACATCATTCTGCTGGTGCTGTTCGGGGTGTCGCTGGACTCCATGGCCACCGCCGAGCGCCTGGCCGAGGTGGAACCCTTCAAAACTGCGATCACCCTCAAGTTCGACCGCAGTTGGCCCTTTGTCACCTACGCCGTCCTGTTGCTGGTGGTCAATCTGTTCACCCGCAAGGCCTTTTGCCGGTATCTGTGCCCCCTGGGCGCGGCGCTGGCATTGCCCACCAAGCTGCGGGTGTTTGACTGGCTAAAGCGGCGCAAGGAATGCGGCAACCCCTGCCGGCTGTGTGATCACGAGTGTGAAGTTCAGGCCATTCACCCGGACGGGCACATTAACTACATGGAATGCCATTACTGCCTGGATTGCCAGATGACCTATTTCGATGACCACAAGTGCCCGCCGCTGATCGTCAAGCGTCGCGGCAAGCGCCGTGGCCATAACGCTCCTGGCCACCCGGAGGAAATTCCAGTGGTGCAGGTGACCTGAGTAGTCCCAGCAAAAAAGAAAGCATGAGAAGCAAAAACCGCCACTACCAATAACGGAGTTGGATATTATGAAAAAGAAAGATGATCTGTCCAAGGATATGCAGGAGCTTCCGGAAAACGGCCAGAGCCGCCGCCGGTTTATGGGCGCAGCGGCACTGGCCGGTGTTGCCGGGGCAACCGGTCTTGGTACCGCAGTGATGTCCCGGGAATCGTTCGCGGCTGCCGCTGGCGATGCCAGGCAAAAGTACATGGTTGAGCCAGGTGAGCTTGATGAATACTATGGCTTTTGGAGTGGTGGCCACTCCGGCGAGGTGCGCGTTCTGGGAGTGCCCTCGATGCGTGAGCTCATGCGCATCCCGGTCTTTAACGTGGACTCCGCCTCGGGCTGGGGTATAACCAACGAAAGTAAAGACGTCCTCGGCCATGATAATACCTACCTGAATGGTGATGCCCACCACCCGCATGTTTCCATGACCGATGGCCGGTACGATGGCAAGTATCTGTTCATCAATGATAAGGCCAATTCCCGGGTTGCGCGTATCCGCCTGGATATCATGAAGTGTGACAGGATCACCACGGTTCCCAATGTCCAGGCCATCCACGGCTTGCGGCTGCAGAAGGTGCCGAAAACCAACTATGTGTTCTGTAACGCCGAGTTTGTGGTTCCCCATCCCAACGATGGCAGTGAGTTCAGCATGGAGAAGAGCTTTACCATGTTTAACGCCATTGATGCGGAAACCATGGAGGTGGCCTTCCAGGTCATCGTGGATGGTAACCTCGACAACACCGATGCCGATTACACCGGTAAATATGTGGTGTCCACCTGTTACAATTCCGAGAAGGCCCTGGATCTGGCCGGCACCATGCGTAATGATCGCGACTGGGCGGTGGTGTTCAACATTGAGCGCATTGAGCAGGCTGTCAAGAACGGCAACTTTAAGACTCTGGGAGACTCCAAGGTGCCTGTGGTTGACGGACGTCACGGCTCCGAACTGACCCGTTATATCCCGGTGCCGAAAAACCCGCACGGCCTGAATACGTCTCCCGATGGCAAGTACTTCATTGCCGCCGGCAAGCTGTCTCCAACCTGTACGGTGATTGCTATCGACAGGCTGGATGATTTGTTTGACGGCAAACTGAAGGACGAGCGAGATGTGGTTATTGCCGAGCCAGAGCTGGGTCTCGGGCCCCTGCACACCACCTACGATGGGCGTGGTAATGCCTACACTACACTGTTTATCGACAGCCAGGTGTGTAAATGGAATATTGCGGATGCCATCAGGCACTACAATGGTGAGGATGTAAACTACATCCGCCAGAAGCTGGATGTGCACTATCAGCCGGGCCACAACCACGCTTCGCTGACCGAGTCCCGGGACGCGGATGGCAAGTGGCTGGTGGTGCTGTCGAAGTTCTCCAAGGACCGCTTCCTGCCGGTTGGCCCGCTGCACCCGGAGAACGACCAGCTGATTGATATCTCCGGTGAGGAGATGAAGCTGGTGCACGATGGCCCCACCTATGCTGAGCCCCATGACTGCATCCTGGTGCGCCGTGACCAGATCAAGACCAGGAAGATCTATGAGCGCGACGATCCCATTTTTGCCAGTGCCCGTGAGCAGGCCAAAAAAGACGGCATCACCCTGGAGGCGGACAATAAGGTCATCCGTGACGGCAAGAAAGTGCGTGTTTACATGACCTCCATTGCGCCCCAGTACGGGCTGATAGAGTTCAAGGTGAAGCAGGGCGATGAGGTGACGGTGTACGTGACCAATCTGGACACCATTGAGGATGTAACGCACGGCTTCTGTATGGTGAACCATGGTGTGAGCATGGAAATCAGCCCAATGCAGACAGCTTCAGTAACCTTTGTGGCGGACAAGCCCGGGGTTCAGTGGTATTACTGCAACTGGTTCTGTCATGCGCTGCATATGGAGATGCGGGGTCGCATGCTTGTTGAGAAGGCCTGATCTTCTCTCCGCCGGGACTCCTTTATGGGGTTCCGGCTTTCCCTTCCACTTGGGAGAAACAATCCAAGAGGAGGCTGCTTTCCAAAACACGCTCCTTCGGCACGTCCCTGTGACGCTTGGGCTCCGCCATCCATGGCTCCGCACAGTTTTGGAAAGCAGCCTCCTCTCGGATTGCCAGAGTTCTGGCAAGGCCCAAAGAAATTTCATCTCTCAGAGAGACATTGATGTACCAAATTTTGCGTTATGGAGTGGCCCTGACAGTCGCTCTTTTATCGCTGACCGCGAGCGCGGGCCTGCAAGAACAGCTTGATGCCCTGGAACCGGGCGCAACCTTTGAGCTTCCTCCTGAGCATGTTTCCTCTCTGGCTATTCGGGTGCCCGGGGTGACGGTGTCTTGCCATTCCGACACGGTGATTGACGGGGGCGGGCAGGGCAATGCTGTGGATATTGTCGCCGGGGAGGTGACGTTGTCCGGTTGTTCGGTGCGCAACTGGGGCCGGGATCTGAACGAGCTGGATGCGGGGATTTTTGTGGCTCGGGAGGCCCGGGGGGCGGTGGTTGAGAATAACCGTCTGCAGGGGCCGGCGTTTGGGGTGTGGCTGGATGCCACGCCGGATGTGACGGTTCGCAACAATACAATTCGTGGCGATGCCAGCATGCGTCCGAATGACCGGGGCAACGGGGTTCACTTGTTCAATACCACCGGGGCGCTGATTGAGGGGAACGACATCCGTCAGACCCGGGATGCGATCTATATTGAGACGGCGAATAACAATACGATCCGGGGTAATGAGATGTCGGATCTGCGTTATGGCATCCACTATATGTATTCGATGAATAACCTGCTGGAGAACAATGTCACCCGGGGCACGCGGACGGGTTATGCTCTGATGCAGAGCAAGCGACTGAGGGTGATCAACAACCGGTCGGTGAATGATGAGAATTACGGAATTCTGATGAATTTCATCACCCAGTCGGAGTTTCGGGGCAATATGGTGACCGGGGTTTCCGAGGGCCGGACCGGTGGTGTGGTGATTGATGGCGCCGAGGGCAAGGCGGTGTTTATCTATAACTCCTTGTACAACACCTTTGCGGGCAATCTGTTTGCGGACAGCAACATCGGGATTCATCTGACCGCCGGTTCCGAGGATAACGAGGTGTTCGGGAATGCTTTTGTGAATAACCAGCGGCAGGTGAAGTATGTGGCCACTCGCACTCAGGAGTGGTCGAGGGACGGCAGGGGCAATTACTGGAGTGACTACCTGGGCTGGGATCGCAACCAGGATGGGATCGGGGATGTGGCCTATGAGCCCAATGACAATGTCGACCGGCTGCTGTGGAAGTATCCGGAGGCAAAGATCCTGATGTTCAGCCCGGCGGTGGATACCCTGCGCTGGGTGCAGGATGCCTTCCCGGTGGTGAAAGATGCCGGGGTTGCCGACTCTTATCCGCTGATGCGACTGCCCGCCGATCTGAAACCGGAGATCCGATGAGCTGTTTTCGTCTTGAGAATGTGAGTTACCGGTACGACAAAAGCCCGGTACTGAAGGGCATGGACCTGACGCTGGAGCCGGGTGAAATTCTGGGGCTGTTTGGCCATAACGGAGCCGGCAAGACTACGTCCATCAAGCTGATTCTTGGGCTTATGCAGCCAACGCAGGGCAGGTTGTCGGTGCTCGGCGGTCACGCCGGTGATCCTCAGGTCACCCAGCACATCGGTTACCTGCCAGAGAATGTGATGTTCTACCCGCAGTTGACCGGTCGGGAGATTCTGAGCCATTTCGCGCGGCTGAAGGGAGCCTCACAGCGGCAGGTGCCTGAGCTGCTCAAACAGGTGGGTCTCGGCGATGCCATGGATGCCCGGACCAAGACCTACTCCAAGGGCATGCGCCAGCGTTTAGGGTTGGCCCAGGCGTTGTTGGGCAAGCCGAAGCTGCTGATGCTGGACGAGCCTACCGTGGGTCTGGATCCGGTGGCCACGGCAGACCTGTACCGGCTGCTCCGGGTGCTGCGGGATGAGGGTACGGGTATTGTGCTGTGTTCCCATGTTCTGCCCGGGGTCGAGCCTTACATCGACCGCGCTGCCATTCTCACGGAAGGTTCCTTGCAAGCGGCCGGAAATCTGGCGGCGCTGAGGCGGCAGGCAAATATGCCTGTGACCCTGTCGCTGGATCCCGCCAACAGTATTTCTGCGCTGGAGCAGGTCATCGACAGCGCTTCCAGCAACAGTGGCCTGATGATCAAGACCGATAACGGACGCCTGCAGGTGGATGTTCAACCGAGGGAGAAGATGGCCTTGCTGAAAGCGGTCATGGCCTCGGGCGAGGTGGCGGATATCAGCATCCATCAACCCAGCCTGGAAGATATTTACGTGCATTTCATCGGCTCTGGTGGCCTGGCCCACCGTGGAGGCAACCAATGAACAGCGTCTGGACCATTGCCCGTAAGGAACTCAGCGACAGCCTGCGAAACCGCTGGCTGATGGCCATTTCCCTGGTCTTTGCCACCCTGGCCCTGGGCATCGCCTGGTTCGGCGCCGCCGCTTCCGGCCACGTGGGCTATGCCTCCACGCCAGCCACCATTGCCAGTCTTGCCAGCCTCGGGATCTTCCTGATTCCCCTGATCGCGCTGCTACTGGCCTACGACGCCATCGTTGGGGAAGAAGAGGGCGGCACCCTGCTGTTACTGATGACCTATCCGCTCAGCCGCAGCCAGCTGTTGCTCGGTAAGTTCCTGGGCCATGGCCTGACCTTGGCCCTGGCCACCCTGATCGGCTTTGGCGTTGCCGGTATGGCTATCGCCTTGCTGGTGGAGGACGTGGCCATTGCCAGTCTGGCTGTCGCCATGGCCCGTTTTATTGCCTCCACCGTCCTGTTGGGTTGGGGCTTCATTGCACTTGCCTACGTGATCAGCGTCCGGGTCAGTGAAAAGCCCATCGCCGCCGGCCTGGCCCTGGCCATCTGGTTCTTCTTCGTGCTGATTTTCGACCTGATGTTGCTCGGCACTCTGGTGGCAAGCCAGGGCAAGTTCAGCGCCGAGCTGCTACCCTGGCTGTTGATGCTTAACCCCACGGACATCTACCGTCTTCTCAACATTGTGGCCTTCGATGGCGCAGCACAGCTCAGTGGTGTCCTCAGCCTCGGCGCCGACCTGCCCATCGGTGCTTTCGGCCTCTGGGTCGGCCTGGTGCTCTGGTTTACTATCCCGTTGGCGGGCGCCCTGTTGCTGTTCCGGAATCGTCGTATCTGAACGGAGGTGTCCCTGATGAACCGAATCAAACTGAACTGGCTCCTTGCGCCCTGGCCGTCTTTGAATTTGGGGTCAGATGAAATTTTCATCTGACCCCCTCTTTCTGCTGGCTGCTTAACCGCCGGTCATATTCATGAACCGAAGAATCTGAACATCCCCATTGGTGGAGAAGTGATGCCGCTCCGGCTTCAGATCCATGGCGTTAATAATGGTCTGGCGGAGCTTGTCGTCGGTCACCGGGTTGCCACGCAGAACGCGGCGAAGGTCCACGGAGTGTTCATTGCCGAGGCAGAGCAGGAGCCGGCCCTCGACGGTGACCCGTACCCGGTTGCAGGTTGAGCAGAAATTATGAGAGTGAGGCGAGATAAAGCCCACCCTCGTGGGGCTGTCCGGCATTCGATAGTAACGGGCGGGGCCGCCGGAATCCCCGGTGGCGGGCACCAGTTCGTGGTGCTGGCGGATGATGTCCCGCACTTCCTTGCTGGTACACAGGGCCAGGCCCCGGTCGTGCTCGGAAATCTCTCCCAGGGGCATTTCCTCAATGAAGCTGATATCCACCTGCTTTTTTCGGGCGAATTCAATCAGCTCCGGGACTTCCTCATCATTGCGCCCCTTCATGACCACGGTATTGAGTTTGATGCCCCGGAAGCCGGCCTCGCGGGCGGCATCGATGCCGTCCAGCACCTGGCCGAGATTGCCGGTGCGGGTGATGTTGCGGAATTTTTCGGCGTCCAGGGAATCGAGGCTGATGTTCAGCCGGTGCATTCCGGCCTTACGCAGGGGCTCGGCCATGGCGGTCAGCTGGCTGCCGTTGGTGGTCATGGCAAAGTCACGCAGCCCATAGGTGCCGATTTCCCTGACCAGCTCCAGGATGTCCTTGCGTACCAGAGGCTCGCCACCGGTCAGGCGGATTTTCTCGGTGCCCAGATCGACGAAATTGCGGGCAACCCGGGCAATCTCCTCCAGAGTCAGAACCTGCTGGCGGGGAAGGAAAGTCATATCCTCGGCCATGCAGTAGACACAGCGGAAGTCACAGCGATCAGTAACGGAGAGCCGCACGTAGTTGACAGTGCGGCCGAAACGGTCTGTGAGCTTGCTCTGGGGCATCGGGTTGATCCTGTTACCGCCTGTTTTTTGATCTGAGTATAGACCAAGTATTGCAGATTGGATCAACGAATCCGATACCCCACGGGAGGTAATTGAACTGCCCAGGCGGGATGCTAAGCCGTCCGGCCGTCTATCCGGGCAAACAGCACGCTGTTTTCCAGGGCGATATGTGCATTCAGGTCTTCCCGGAAAGTGGCGATCTGTTCATAGAGCTTCCGCCAGGTATTGCAGGCATCCTCTGGCAGATCCAAATGGTTGGTGAGTGCGTCAAGCCGGGCAAGCGCGGTACTGTGGTCCTCATGCTCAGCGCGCATCACCGAGATAGGGCCCCGGGCCATGCCGGATATTCCGCGCGCAATCATCGGAAACAGAATCTGCTCCTCCTTGGCCATATGGGTTTCGAGTTCTGCCCGCATCGTCTCAAGGTGGGCACTGAGGCCAGAAGGGCATTCAGGATGACTACCGTGCACCCGCTCGACTCTCTGGGCCAACCGAATCATTTCGGGCAACTGATCCCGGTGGGTGTCGTGATAGCGGTTGAGGATGTGTTCGATCAGTTCTTCCTCTGAGGCTTTTTCAAGCCAGGTTTGTGGGGACATTGATTTTCTCCTTTAGATGCAAAATAAATAAATGTTTTTTGGTTCGGTCATGCTTTTCCGTCTGAATTTTTGGTTAGTGCCTATAAAATAAGGTTGACCCGGGTTGAAATTTCCATAAAAGGAGTTTATAAAATACATGTTAAAGGTGTGTTCAGGAGATTTCAAATGGAAAATCTGCTATTCAGGGCGAACAGTGCGATGGCCTGGTCATTGCTGGGACTGGTGCTGACAATAGTGGTGGCCTATCCGATGGCGCACTACTTTCCCATGGCCATCCAGATTCTTGCGCACGTTGGAACCCTGCTTTTTGCGGTGGGTATCAAGGTCGCTTACGTTGCCAGGCTGGTATTTCTCAGCCGTTTGGGCAGACCTGTTCACTGAATACCGGTAGAATAGATGCAGTTATGAGCCTTGGTGAGAACCCTGTGATGGGCGGTCGTTTTGGGAAAACCGGATTTCGTATTCTTGCGTATATATCGGTAACGCTGGCTGCGGCGGGTGTGATTTTGCCGTTGTTACCGACGACGCCGTTTGTCTTGTTGGCGGCCTTTTTTGCCAGCAAGGGGTCGCCGGCTTTTGCGCAATGGCTTGAAGACCATCCCAGGTTTGGTCCTGCTATTGATCAGTGGCGCACACGACGGGCTGTCCCCGGGCGGGCAAAGGTGCTGGCCTGCGGCATGATGGCGCTGAGCTGGGGGATGCTGGCTCTTTTCGGGGCATCGGCAATGACTTTGGCGATTTCAGGCGTGTTTCTTAGTGGCACCGCCTGTTACCTGGTGACCCGGCCGTCTTATTGACCCTATTAACGACTGGAGTATTGAATGCACATCACCCGTTACACGGATTACTCACTTCGCGTACTGATTTATCTCGCAGTGCAGGGTGATCAACTGGCAACCATCCAGGAGATTGCCGACAGCTATGATATCTCCAAGAACCATCTTATGAAGGTGGTTCATCAGCTCAACAAGAAAGGCTACATCGAAACCGTTCGCGGCAAGAAGGGTGGTATGCGTCTGCACATGGCGCCGTCCGACATCAATGTCGGTATCCTGGTACGCGAAACCGAGCAGGATCTGAGTATTGTGGAGTGTTTTTCGTCGAAAAATGCTTGCAGGATCACCCCGGTGTGTGGCTTGAAATCGATGTTCGGAGAAGCGTTGAACGCCTTCCTGGAGGTGCTCGATAAATACACCCTGGCCGATATTATCCAGGAGCAGCACAGGCCTCAGTTACTGAGACTGCTCCAGATCGCCTGACGGGGCGATACAGAAACTTACGAATCAAATCCATTTTAAACCGCTGGTGAGCCCGCGGGTCCGATAACATGGAACCGGATTCATAAATAACAACAATCGTTGTCGGGGCCGGTTTGATTCATATTGCCTTGCTGGTGTTGCTGGCGCTGTGTTCGGCAGGCGCGTCCGCAACCGGAACACCGGACAGTTTTCCCGTTGTGCTGGATGAGGACAGCGGAAGGCTCGATATATCCCGCCATTTAACCTACTATGAAGATCCTTCTTCCAGCCTGAATATCTCCCAGATCGTCCGGCGCTGGCCGCAAATTGCATCCGTTGGCATTCCGGATGAAGCTTATAACTTCGGCTTTACCGATTCGACCTACTGGTTCCACACCCGGGTTATCAACAGTTCCAGCCCAAATGATCGCTGGGTGATTGAAGGCCTGTATCCGATCATTGATGAAATGGAAGTTTTCTTTGTCAGGGCGGACGGGAGCGTTGGTCGTCAGATAGCGGGAGACGCGATCCCCTTTCGGCAGCGCCCCAAGGACCACCACAATATCAATTTTTTCCTGAAGCTGCCGACGGGGCAGAGTGTTGACCTGTTTTTCCGTGTCAGGACCTCCGGGGCTGTGCAGATGCGTACCCTGCTGTGGAACTCGGATGACTTCAGTTCGGCGGATCACCAGGAGCGGTTCCTGCTGGGACTCTATTACGGGCTTCTCGTTTCCATGGCGATCTTCAATTTTCTGATCTTCGTGTCGTTCAGGGATACCAACTACCTGTGGTACGTGTCCTATATCCTGTCCTATGGCTTGCTCCAGTTCACCCTGAATGGGCTCGCCTTTGAGCATCTCTGGCCGGAATCGCCCTGGTGGAACAATCGTGCGGTGGCGTTCCTGATTGCTACCGGCATGTTCTGTGTTCTCGGATTCTCCCGTTCGTTCCTGGCTCTCAGGGAGAACGCACCCCGGCTTGAAAAAGTGTTCCTTTCGCTGATGGTGTTCTTTGTTCTCGCCGGGGCGGGGGCACTGTTCTGGCCGGACTATGGCCCGGTAATCCGGGTAAACACCTTTATGGCAGCCGTGTCGGTTGGATTCGTTATCCTGGCAGGTGGGCTTTGCCTGTATCGCAGGTTCCGGCCGGCCCGCTATTTCATGGTGGCCTGGACCGCCTTGTTGTCCGGGATGCTTCTGTACACTCTGAAGACGTTTGCCCTGGTGCCAGCCAACTTTCTCACCGAGTTCGGCATCCAGATCGGCTCGGCTTTCGAAGTCATTCTGCTGTCCATTGCCCTGGCTGACCGCCTGAGGCATATGTCGCTCAAGACCCAGCAAATCCAGCAGGAAATGAACGAAAAGCTGGAATCCCGGGTTGCCGAGCGAACCTCGGAGTTGGAGTCCGCCAACAGGCAACTGGAAGCCCTGAGCTCAACGGATGGATTAACAGGCGTATTCAATCGTCGCTATTTCGATGCCCGCTTGGCGGAAGAAGCTGCCCGTTGCCGGCGTCAGGGTCCTATGGCCCTGATCATGGTCGATGTGGATCATTTCAAATCCTTTAACGATAGTCTGGGGCATCAGGCCGGGGATGCGTGCCTGCAGCGGCTCGCTGACACCTTGACGATGGTTGTCCGGCGTGGGACGGATATAGTCGCGCGCTATGGCGGAGAAGAGTTTGCCATTATCCTGCCTTACACTGATGCCACCGGAGCCAGGGCGCTCGCGGAGAAGGTTCGCGCAACGGTTGAGCGTAATCTTCAATTTGAATGGGAAGGGCGCCCGGTTGCGGTGACTGTCAGTCTTGGCGTGGCGATGGCGCCCGGTGGCACTTCCGTGGACCCGTGCGAGCTGATTGCGGCGGCGGACGAGGCTCTCTATGCCTCCAAGCAGGCTGGCCGGAACCGGGTGACGGTCCATTCGCCCGGCAACCTGCATTCCGGAACCTGCGAGCCCGTTATGCCGTAGTGGCGGCCCCTCCTCCAAGACGTTCGGGCAGGGAGTGCCGGAGGATCCGCTTCAATACGGTACCGTACTGCCGGGCGAAACTCCCGGTGTTGTAGTGAATGCCATGCTTCTGGCAGACCGCCTGTACTTTCCCGGAAATCTCCGGGTAACGGTGTGCCGGCAGGTTGGGAAACACATGGTGTTCCACCTGGTAACTCAGATGCCCGCTCAAAATATGCAGCCAGCGGCCCCCGGTAAAGTTTGAGGAGCCGGTTAGCTGGCGAAGGTACCAGTGACCCTTGCTCTCGCCTTCGCATTCCTCCTCGCTGAAGGTCTCGGCGTCCCGGGTAAAGTGGCCGCAGAAAATGACCGTTGATGACCAGAGATTGCGTATCAGGTTGGCGCCAACGTTTCCGGCCAGAACAATGGGGGCCACCGGGAAGGTGACCAACGGAAAGAACACATAGTCCTTGAACGCCTGCCGGCCACCTTTGCGGGCGAATTCTTTCAGGAACGGCAGCTTCTCGCGCCAGCTGATCTCCCTGCGCCGAAGCTTCTCGGTTTCGAGTTCGTGCAGGCCCACACCCCACTGGAAAAACACGCTGAGCAGAACGTAGTTGATGAACTGCAGGGCATGCCAGGGCTTCCAGGGCTCATCATTGCTCAGGCGCAGAACCGCGTACCCGTAGTCCCGGTCCTTGCCGATGATGTTGGTGTAGGTGTGGTGCTCATAGTTGTGGGTGCGGCGCCAGGAATCACCGGTACAGACGGTGTCCCATTCGTAGGTCTGGGAGTGCAGGCTCGGGTCGTTCATCCAGTCGTACTGGCCATGCATCACATTGTGGCCAATCTCCATATTTTCCAGAATCTTGGCAGCCCCAAGAGTTGCGGTTGCTGCAACGAAGACCGGTGGGATGAAGCCGAGGGGCATCATCACCCGGCCTCCGACTTCCAGCATCCGGTGGAGGCGCACCATACGACGGATGTGTTGGGCGTCCCGCTCGCCGAGATCGGCAATCACCTCCTCCCGGATGACGTTGAGATCCTGTTCGAGTTCCGAGAGCTGTGCTTCGGTCATGTGTTTCATGGTGTTACTCCTTGCGGAGCTTCAAGGCTCCGCGATGAAATCGGGTGTTGGTCATTAAATGTCGATGGAAACCGGACCCTTGGGCACCGAAATGCAAAGCTGGACGTTTTCTTCGCCGTGACCGGAGGCCTGACCGGTCAGACGATTGATTACGGTGCCGGCGGTTTTGCGGCAGCTGCATTGGTGGCAAATGCCCATCCGGCAGCCGTAGCGGGGTGACAGGCCGGCCGCCTCGGCTATTTCCAGCAGGGTGGCATCGCCCTCGGAGCCAACCCCCAGTTTGCTTTCGGAAAACCGGACCTGCCCTCCCAGTGGCTCGTTACCCGGATCGGCCTGTGGCACCGAAAAGAACGTGCTGTGGATGTCTGTGTCGGCAATGCCATGCTGGTGGAGCAGTTCCCGGGCCAGGTCCATCAGCCCTTTCGGGCCGCAAAGGTAAACTTGCCGTGCTTTGATTCCGGGTATTGCGTCAAGATCCGCATCGCACAGGTAGCGGGGTGCATCTGTCTCGTGGGTTGTGATGATGTGCAGGGTCAGAGCGCCGTAGCGGGCTGCCAGTGCCTGAAGCGTTTCCCGGGCGATTACGTCGTCCGCTGTGCGCACGAAATACAGCAGCGTCACCGGTGCCCGATAATTGGTGGCGGCCATGGTTGCAAGCTGGCTCAGCACCGGGGTGATCCCGCTGCCTCCCGCGATAAACAGCACCGGTTGCGCCGGTTCGGGAATCTGAAAGTCACCAAAGGCCTCACCGATTCCGATCACCGTGCCGGTCTGGAGGTCATCGTGTATCCAGTTGGTCACTCGTCCGCCCGGCAGGCGTTTGATGGTTAGTTTCCGTCCATAAACGGCCTGTTTTCAAGGCTACTCGCCCGGCCGGGTCGGTCAAATTGTTTCTCTTGACCCACTTTATCCCGGTCACATCACAACCTGTGGTCTTCCGTCGCCATTTTGACCGCGAATTGGCATT
>NZ_JBSXNZ010000049.1:0-71732 GCF_056857895.1 Marinobacter sp. B-21 | reverse complement strand
CGAATTACTTGGTTAACTTTTTAAAGAGCGGTTGAGCCGTGGCTCAATCAAGGAGGCGTATTCTACATCGTTCCGCCACCCTGTCAACCGTTTATTTCGAACAATTTAAATATCAAATTTTCGAATACTTTCAAACAGTTGCTATCTTTCGGGAGGTTGCCGTAAGTGGCTTGTCCCTCAGAAGTGGTGCGCATTCTACAGACGTCAGGAAAACTGTCAACGAGGTTTTTGAATTAATTGTTAGCCGTTTCGGTTTCCACCTACCCTATCGATCAGCCACTGATCAACCTGCCGAATAAACAAACAGAAATCAGCCCCTGGCAAACGGAATCATTCCCCGCGAGCCCGCCCACTTCCAGCGAACCGCAAGAAGCACCAGTATGGCCAGACCATAAAACACCATCTCCCCCACATCGCTGCGAGCCTGCCAGATAAAATGAACCCAGGCGACAACAACACTCGGATAAGCCAGTTTGTGCAGCTGCATCCAGTTCTTGCCCAGTCGCCTCATCATTCCCCTGGTTGATGTCAGAGCAAGAGGAACCAGCATCAGGAAAGACAAGGCGCCCGCTACGATGTAAGGCCGTTTGGTAAAAGTTGCCCACAAGTCAGTCCAACCAAGAATAAACTGCAGAAACGCCAGAACATGAAGCGTTGCGTAAAAAAACGCGAACAATCCCAGCATGCGCCGAATCCGGATCCAGCCGCCCCAGCCGGTCCAGCGCTTGAGCGGCGTCATACATAGCGTGGCTATGAGTAGCTGAAAGGCCGCCAGCCCCAGAGACTCGGTTACTTCCTGGCCCGGGTCTGGCCCGAGAGATTGCGCTGCGATACCGGTGATCAGAAACAGAAGGGGCGCACTGGCCAGCAAGGCGGCCAAAAACCGGAAAGCCAGCAGAAATCGGGGGTGTCCGACCCAGCGGGAAATGAGCATTAATAGTACTTCCGCAGATCCATGCCTTTATAGAGATGGGCGACCTGCTCGCCATAGCCGTTAAATCTGACCGTTTCCACCCAGTTGGGAGAAAACAGCCCGGAGGGAAGCCTCCTTTCCTTCTTCTGGCTCCACCTGGGATGATCAACCGCGGGGTTCACGTTGGCGTAAAAGCCGTATTCCTGTGGCGCAATCATTTCCCAGGTCGTTTTTGGCCGCTCCTCCTGGAACCGGATCTTTACGATGGACTTGATGCTTTTGAAACCGTACTTCCAGGGGACAACCAGTCGAATTGGCGCGCCATTCTGTTTAGGCAGAGCCTTACCATAAAGCCCGACTGCCAGAAAGCTCAGTTCGTTCATGGCCTCATCCATCCGCAACCCTTCCTGGTAAGGCCAGTCGATGGTGCTGAAGAGGGAGCGCTGCCCGCGCATCTGGCCCGGATCGTACAGAGTTTCGAAGTACACATACTTCGCGCGGGAGGTGGGCCGCAATCGCTTGAGGATGTCCGCCAGCGGCACACCAATCCAGGGTATCACCATGGACCACGCCTCAACACAACGGAGACGGTAAACACGCTCCTGATACTCGTAAGGCTTGAGCAGCTCCTCAAGCGCGTACTCACCTGGCCGCTCACACTCTCCCTCAACAACCACCGACCAGGGATCGACCGTCATTTCGTCGGCATATTTGGCAGGATCATCCTTCCCCGTTCCAAATTCATAGAAATTATTGTAACGGGCCACATCTTCGAATGGCGTCTTCTTTTCATTCGTGGAGTAGCGGGGCATTGAGATGAAATCCAGGGTTTCACCCTGAACCGGTAACTCTGCGGCAGATAAAAGCCCGGGCATGGAAAGCCCGGCGGCCATGGCAACGGTGCCGGACATGAACTGTCTTCGATTCAGATAGACGGACTCGGGCGTTATTGCGAAGTGGGGCAAAGCCCAGGATGGGCGCTTCTTGATAAACATGAAAAGTCTCCGTCAGGGCGTCAGCCAAGTAAGGCGTTGACCGGAGACTGCGGCTAAAATTCCCCGGGCTTCCGTGAGAAAGACCGGGGGGGGGGAACCGCATTTTAGTCGGTGGCGCCCAGGGTTTTCCGGGGTTTTCCGCGGAACAGGGCACGAATGGGACCGGACAACGCGTAGATAAGGAACCCGGTAAAGAGTACGGTTGCAGGGTCTAGCGCAATCACCACAAATATAAGCACAACAAGAAGAATCGCTGCGAAGGGCACCCGGCCACGCAGATCCAGATCCTTGAAACTGCGATACAGAATATTGCTGACCATCAGAACTCCGGTACCACCCACCACGACCATGGTCAGCAACGTGAGCCAGGTGGCCGGTTCGAAGAGATGGAAACACCAGACCAGCCCGGCGACGCAAGCGGCAGCTGCCGGGCTTGGCAGGCCAACGAAAAATTTCTTGTCGACAGAACCGATCTGGGTATTGAAACGGGCCAGACGCAGCGCGGCGCCAGCGACGTATATGAAGGTAATAGCCCAGCCAACCTTGTCAAAACTGTTCAGTGACCAGAAAAAGGCAACGAGACCCGGTGCAACACCAAAGGCCACCATGTCGGCGAGACTGTCGTATTCCTCACCAAACTTGCTCTGAGTGTTGGTCATCCGGGCCACGCGACCGTCCAGACCATCCAGGATCATCGAAACAAAAATGGCAATGGCGGCGTTATCAAAGACGCCGTTTGCGGCAGAAACAATGGCGTAAAAACCAGAAAACAGGGAGGCCGTCGTCAGCGCATTGGGAAGAAGGTAGATACCTTTACGCCGAACCGGCGCACCTCCAACAAGCTCTTCCTCAACAACTTCTCCGGCTTCAACTTCATAGTCTGGATTCTGCATGTCGTCAGCAGATGTTCTTTCTTCAGTCATTCCCATTACTCCGGAAAGCGTTTGAGCGGATTATATACGAAAAACGCGGCCACCCGGGCCGCGTTTTTCAAACCAGGCGGAATTCCGCTTAGTTTTTGTCCTTATCCACGATCTTGTTCGCGGAGATCCACGGCATCATGCCGCGCAGTTTCTCACCCACAATCTCGATTTCGTGAGCAGCGTTCTGGCGACGACGCGCCGTCATGGACGGGTAGTTCAGCGCACCTTCGGAGATGAACATCTTGGCGTACTCACCGCTCTGGATGCGCTTCAGTGCGTTGCGCATGGCCTCGCGGGACTGCTCGTTGATGATCTCCGGGCCAGTCACATACTCACCATACTCCGCGTTATTGGAGATGGAGTAGTTCATATTGGCGATGCCGCCTTCGTACATCAGATCAACGATCAGCTTCAGCTCGTGCAGACACTCGAAATAAGCCATTTCCGGCTCGTAACCGCCATCCACAAGCGTTTCAAAAGCCGCTTTGACCAGCTCGACAGTACCACCGCACAGAACTGCCTGCTCACCGAACAGATCGGTTTCAGTCTCGTCCTTGAAGGTGGTTTCGATAATGCCGGTACGACCGCCACCGATACCGCTGGCATAGGAAAGGGCCAGGTTCTTGGCGTTGCCGGAAGAGTCCTGGAAGATGGCGATCAGGTCTGGGATACCGCCACCACGGGTGAACTCGGTACGGACCGTGTGGCCCGGGGCTTTCGGGGCAACCATGATGACATCCAGATCCTTGCGTGGAACGATCTGGTTGTAGTGAATGGCAAAGCCATGAGCGAAGGCCAGGGTTGCGCCCTGCTTCAGGTTCGGCTCGATTTCAGCCTGGTACAGCTGAGCCTGGAACTCGTCAGGAGTCAGAACCATAACAACGTCGGCTGCCGCAACGGCAGAGGGAACGTCGCTGGTCTTCAGGCCGTAGGCTTCCGCCTTGGCGATGGAGGAAGAGCCCGGGCGCAGACCAACGGTGACATCAACGCCGGATTCCTTCAGGTTGCACGCGTGGGCGTGGCCCTGCGAACCGAAACCGATGACGGCAACTTTCTTGCCCTGGATGATGGAAAGATCGCAATCCTTATCGTAATAAACCTGCATGAGAAACCTCTGTTATTTGTGATGGCCCCGGAAGGCCATGATGTTCAAACTCTGTTTGAAATTGTTAAAGGCTGAGCACCTTTTCGCCACGGGCAATACCGGATACACCGGTACGCACCACTTCCAGCACACCCGAGGTGCCAATGGCCTGGATAAAACCATCGAGCTTTTCGCTGTCGCCTGCCAGCTGAACGGTGTAAACCGAGCTGGTCACATCCACGATCTGGCCGCGGAAGATGTCCACCGTACGCTTTATCTCGGCACGCTGGGAACCGGTCGCTTTCAGCTTCACCAGCATCAGTTCACGCTCGATGTGGGCGCCCTCGGTCAGATCGACCAGCTTTACTACCTCGATCAGCTTGTTCAACTGCTTGGTAATCTGCTCGATAACCTTGTCCGAACCGGTAGTTGTCACCGTCAGACGGGACAGGGTCTCGTCCTCGGTCGGCGCCACAGTCAGGCTTTCGATATTGTAGTTACGCTGGGAAAACAGGCCTACTACCCGTGACAGTGCGCCCGGTTCGTTTTCAAGCAAAACAGAAATGATTCGACGCATGATCACACCCTCTCCGTCTTGCTGAGCCACATGTCCTTCATGGCGCCACGGGCAACCTGCATCGGATACACATGCTCAAACCGGTCCACATAGATATCCACGAACACCAGCTTGTCCTTCATGGCCAGCACTTCCTTCAGCTTGGTTTCCAGGTCTTCCTTCTTGTCGATCCGGACCCCGACGTGGCCATAGGCCTCCGCCAGCTTGATGAAGTCCGGCAGGGACTCCATGTACGACTGGGAGTGGCGGGACTCGTAGTTCATATCCTGCCACTGCTTAACCATGCCCAAGGCCTGGTTGTTCAGGTTGATGATCTTGACCGGCAGATTGTACTGCTTGCAAGTCGACAGCTCCTGGATGTTCATCTGGATACTGCCTTCACCCGTGATGCAGAGTACTTCGTCGTCCGGATGGGTCAGTTTGACACCCATGGCCGCGGGCAAGCCGAAGCCCATGGTGCCCAGGCCACCGGAATTGATCCAGCGATTGGGCTTGTCGAACTTGTAGTACTGGGCGGCAAACATCTGATGCTGGCCGACGTCGGAAGTGACAAAGGCCTCGCCGTTGGTCAGGCGACACAGCATTTCAATCACTTCCTGGGGCTTGATCACATCCGGGCTGGTCTCATAACGCATGCCATGGAAGGCCCGCCACTCATCAATCTGCTTCCACCAGGAAGCAATCGCCTCGGCATCCGGCTTTTCCTTGCTTTCCTTGACCAGCGACAGCATTTCCCTGAGCACCGCATCCACCGGGCCGACGATTGGCACATCAGCATCAACGGTTTTGGAGATGGAAGCCGGGTCTATGTCAACGTGGATAATGCGCGCACCCGGACAGAACTTCTCGGTGGCATTGGTGACACGGTCATCAAAGCGGGCCCCAACACAGAGAATCAGATCCGAATGGTGCATGGCCATATTGGCTTCGTAAGTGCCGTGCATGCCAAGCCAGCCAAGATGTTGTTTATCGCTGGCTGGGTAACAGCCAATGCCCATCAGCGTATTGGTGATCGGATAGCCCAGCATCCGGACAAGTTCAGTTAGCTGATCCGAGGCCTTGCCAAGAATGACCCCACCGCCCGCGTAGATGATCGGGCGCTTGGCAGCGAGCATCATGTCGACGGCTTTCTTGATCTGGCCGGCATGGCCGCGGATGGCGGGATTGTACGAGCGCAGCTTGACCTTCTTGGGGTAAGCATACTCATAACGCTCGTTCGGCGTGGTCATATCCTTGGGTATATCCACAACAACCGGCCCGGGGCGACCGGTCGCCGCGATGTAATACGCCTTGCGGATAATTTCCGGAATTTCCTCGGGATGACGAACGCTGAAGTTGTGCTTAACCACCGGGCGGGAAACACCCATCATATCGGTTTCCTGGAAGGCGTCTTCTCCAATGAGGGTTGACGCAACCTGGCCGCACAGAACCACCATAGGGATGGAGTCCATGAATGCGGTAGCAATGCCGGTAATGGTGTTGGTGGCTCCAGGACCCGAGGTCACCAGGACAGTACCCGGTTTTCCGGTCGCCCGCGCATAACCGTCGGCCATATGGACCGCCGCCTGCTCGTGCCTTACCAGAATATGTTTGACTTCGTCCTGCCTGAACAGCGCATCATAAATATGAAGGGCCGCACCACCCGGATAGCCATATATGTACTCGATACCTTCATCTTTAAGGGACCGGATCAGCATATCGGCGCCAGACAATAACTCCACGATTTTCTACCCTCTTCTACGAGTGAATGAGCCGGGATTCATCCCGGTTGCCTGGATTCACGGTCTCCATGCTTCTTTTGAAAGCGGAACCGGCTGCTCCTCCACACCTTAAAAAGAGGTTGTCTCCTGGCCAGCCGCCCTCCTGAGGGTTGCGGAGAACGGCCAATCAACGGGTTGCACGTAAGCAACAACCATCCCGCGACCAATGCGCGGCGCGTTCAGTGTGGTGATTAACGGGGGATACTCGCTCGGGATTGCCTGCCGTATTGACCCCAGTCTTCAGGCAATCGGTAATTCTGACAGCGCTAAACTCCCTGTCAATAGCCGCTGCGGGTTTCTGTGCCTACACTGGCCGAAGGTCTGCCATACCTGGCGCAAATCCGGTGCAAAGATTTGAACCAGACAGAAGAAAATCCACAGCACTGGTGGCATGATAGGCCATAATCGAAAGAGAAAAACGGGCCCGGTTTATCCAGGTTGTCTGCCTGCCCGGGAGCAGTGAACATACGTGAGTAGAGCCATGAACCGAAAAACCCTGACGCTGACCTTATTACTGGCCGTTGTACCAGGTGTCGCCATGAGCGCCTCTGTCTATAAATGGACCGACGAAAACGGAGTTACCCACTTTGGTGACCGGCAGCCCAATGGCGCCAAGGCCGAACGCGTCAATGTTCGCTCCGGCACTTCGTCGGATGCTTCCGGAAACAGACCGAGCCCCCAGGAGCGACTGCAGAATCTGCAGGAACACCAGGAAGATGAGGCAAGGCAGCGCCAGGAGACCGCCGTTGAGGAGGCCCGCCGGAAACAGCGCGAGGCAAATTGCGCGACAGCCCGGTCCAACCTGGAGGTAATTGCCAACCACGCCCGCATCCGGATTGAGGAAAACGGCGAACTGCGCTATCTGACTCCGGAAGAGCTTGCCGAGAAACGGGCAGAACTTGAGCGAATGGCGAAAGATAACTGCGAACCAATGTGAACATGGGGTCAGATGAACGCTTTCATCTGACCCCGGTTTAGGCCTCAGGCTTTGGTGAAATCCAGGTGGTGCTCCTTCACCGTGCCACGAATGACATCACCCGACACAAACTCTCCCTTTAGCAGCCTCTGGGCCAGCGGGTTCTCGATCATCCGCTGGATGGCCCGCTTCAGCGGCCGGGCACCGTAGACCGGGTCATAGCCCACTTCCGCCAACAACTCCATGGCAGCATCATCCAGCTCCAGCTTCATATCCTGATCTTTCAGGCGCTTGCTCAGAGACTCTATCTGAATCCGGGCAATGCCCTGGATCTGGCTTTCGGCCAGCGGATGGAACACCACCACCTCATCCACCCGGTTTATGAACTCGGGGCGGAAATGTGTGCCGACAACTTCCATGACCGCATTCTTCATGGATTCGTAATTCTCCTCCCCGGCTTTCTGCTGGATGATGTCCGAGCCAAGGTTTGACGTCATCACGATTACTGTATTCCGGAAATCTACCGTGCGACCCTGGCCGTCTGTCAGCCGCCCGTCTTCAAGCACCTGCAACAGGATGTTGAAGACATCCGGGTGGGCTTTTTCCACCTCATCCAGCAACAGCACCGAATAGGGGCGACGGCGCACGGCTTCGGTCAGGTAGCCGCCTTCCTCATAACCCACATACCCCGGAGGCGCACCGATCAGGCGAGCCACCGAATGCTTCTCCATGAACTCGGACATATCAATGCGAACCATGGCTTCCTCGGTATCAAAGAGAAAGAATGCCAGGGCCTTGCAAAGCTCGGTTTTACCGACACCGGTCGGGCCAAGGAACAGGAATGAACCGTTGGGGCGGCTGGGATCGGACAACCCCGCCCGGGAGCGGCGCACTGCATTGGAAACCGCTTCCACAGCCTCGTCCTGACCAATAACCCGGTCATGGAGCGCCTCTTCCATGCGCATCAGCTTGTCGCGCTCACCCTCAAGCATCTTGGACACCGGAATACCGGTCCACTTGGAGACGATCTCGGCAATCTCCTCGTCCGTTACCCGGTTCCGGAGCAGCTTCATCTCCATCATCTCGGCCTGGCTGGCCATATCCAGCTGGCGCTCAAGCTCGGGAATCTGCCCGTACTGAAGCTCGGACATCTTGCCAAGGTCGCCCGCCCGGCGGGCATTTTCCAGATCGATCCGGGCCTGCTCCAGCCGGCTCTTGATCTTCTGCGAGCCATGAAGAGCCGCCTTCTCTGTATTCCAGACTTCTTCCAGATCAGCGTATTCACGCTCGACGCCGGTGATCACGTCAGACAACTCGGACAGACGTTTTTTCGACGCGGCATCGGTCTCTTTCTTCAGGGCCTCACGCTCGATTTTCAGCTGGATCAATCGACGCTCAAGGCGGTCCAGCGGCTCCGGCTTGGAGTCCATTTCCATGCGAATCTGGGAGGCGGCTTCATCCACCAGGTCAATCGCCTTGTCGGGCAACTGTCGGTCGGCAATGTAACGGTGAGACAGCTTAGCCGCCGCAATGATTGCACCATCGGTAACTTCAACCCCGTGGTGAACCTCATAGCGCTCCTTCAGGCCCCGCAGGATTGCGATGGTGTCTTCCTCACTGGGCTCACTCACCAGTACTTTCTGGAACCGACGCTCAAGGGCCGCGTCTTTCTCGATGTTTTCACGGTATTCATCGAGCGTGGTGGCGCCCACACAGTGAAGTTCGCCCCGGGCCAGGGCCGGCTTGAGCATGTTGCCGGCGTCCATGGAGCCCTCGGCTTTGCCGGCACCAACCATGGTGTGGATTTCGTCGATAAACAGGATAATCTGGCCTTCCTGCTTGGAAAGCTCATTCAGCACTGCCTTCAGCCGCTCTTCGAATTCACCCCGGAATTTGGCACCGGCAATCAGAGACCCCATATCCAGGGACAGGACCTTCTTGTCCTTGAGGCCATCCGGCACCTCGCCGTTCACGATTCGCTGGGCCAGACCTTCAACGATCGCGGTTTTACCCACGCCAGGCTCACCGATGAGTACCGGGTTGTTCTTCCGGCGACGTTGCAGCACCTGGATCGTGCGGCGGATCTCGTCGTCACGACCAATCACCGGGTCCAGCTTGCCGGCCTCGGCGCGCTCGGTCAGGTCGATGGTGTATTTGGACAACGCCTGGCGATTTTCTTCCGCGCCGGCATCGTTTACAGCTTCACCGCCACGAACCTCGTTGATGGCCTTCTCCAGGGCGGCCTTGTCGACACCCTGCTCACGAAGGACCCGACCCAGGGTGCCACGGTCTTCCAGCGCCGCCAGCAACATCAGTTCACTGGAAATGAACTGGTCCTTCCGCTTCTGGGCCAGTTTGTCGGCAATATTGAACAGCCGGCCCATGTCATTGGACATGGAGACATCGCCGGCCGATCCCTGCACTTCCGGCAGGTTCTCGATTTCCCGTGCGATGGCCTGGCGAATGCGTCCGGGCTCGGCACCGGACTGCTTGAGCAACGGCTTAATGGCACTGCCCTCCTGATCAAGCAACGCCTGCATCAGGTGCACTGGTTCGATGAAGTTGTGATCTTTCCCGACCGCGATGGATTGTGCGTCCGCGAGGGCGGTCTGCAGCTTGCTGGTCAGCTTGTCGATTCTCATGTGTAGTTTCCCCAAAATTCTGCGAATACCGTAGTGCCGGTGATGGCGGATATTCGATTGCTTTGACCCTTAATGTAGGGGCAAGTGGGGGGACTTCAAGCGGGACTGAGGTCTATTCGTCAGAAATTTGACGGCCGTCAGTTCTGGCTTCGGTGCAAGCCTGGGTCGGGTAAGGCTCTCCAGATCAGGGTTGCCATGCGCCCTGTCTGACCATCCCTTCGATAGGAAAAAAACCGGTCTTGGTCCTGCACTGTGCACAGACCACCGCCAGTGACGGCGGAAACACCGAGATTGTTCAACCTCAGGGTGGCAAGGGCGTAGATATCTGCCATGAAATGCCCCGACCGGGCACCGTCGGTCCTGAAAGCGCGGGCGGCTTCCGGATCATGCCTCAAAAACGCGTCACGGACTTCCGGGCCGACTTCGAACCTGTCTGGACCGATGGCCGGGCCGAGCCAGGCTTGCAGCGTTTCGGGTGCTACAGCCATGGCGCTCACCAGGTTCTCAATTACGCCACCGCACAGGCTCCGCCAGCCGGCATGGGCGGCGCCGACGACCGTACCTTTGTAATCCGAGAGAATCACCGGCAGGCAATCGGCGGTGAGGATGGCGCAGGCGATGCCGGGGTGTCGGGTGTAGCTGGCGTCAGCATTCGCGATTTGCTGGACGTTGTCCGGTGTGAGTTCGACAACCTTGGTGCCGTGCACCTGGTTAAGCCAACCGATCCGGGCACTATCCAGCCTGATGAATTCGGCAAGTCTCCGCCGGTTCTCTTGCACGTGTTCCGGGTTGTCTCCGACATGGCCGCCGAGATTGAGGCTGTTCCACGGCGATCCGCTGACACCGCCTGCGCGGGTTGTGCTGATGGCCTGCACCCTTCCCGGCCCGGACCAGCCCGGGTTCAGGAGGGTTCCTTCAGTAATCACGGTGTTCCAGCTCCCGGGCGTGTTTGCGCAGGGCTTCTATCAGCGTGACCATGTCTCCCGGCAAGGGTACTTCCCAGCTCAGGATTTCACCGGTCTCCGGATGCTCCAGCGTCAGCTGCCGGGCATGGAGTGCCTGGCGGTTGAACGCGGAGAGCGCCTCGCGCAGCTCTTCAGTGGTTCCCTTGGGAAGCCGCAGGCGACCGCCATACATCGGATCACCAACCAGCGGGTGTTTGACATGGGCCATATGCACCCGGATCTGGTGAGTACGGCCGCTTTCAAGTTTGCAGCGGATGAGCGTGTGGGCGGCAAAACGCTCTACCAGGCGATAATGGGTAACCGCCGGCTTGCCCGAAGCAACCACCGCCATCTTTTTACGCTCCCGAGGGTGCCTGCCGATAGGCGCATCCACCGTTGAACCACCCGTCAGCGTGCCGACCACAACCGCTTCATATTCGCGCCCCATGGTTCGTGTCTGCAACTGGTCCACCAGGGAGGTGTGGGCAATCAGGCTGCGGGCAACGACCATGATGCCCGAGGTATCTTTATCGAGCCGATGCACGATACCTGCCCTTGGAAGATTTTCCACTTCTGGTGCATAGTTCAGCAGCGCATTGACCAGCGTGCCGTCGGCATGGCCGGCCGCCGGATGCACCACAAGCCCGGCGGGCTTGTTGATGACCAGAAGATGCTCGTCCTGGTAGACGATATCCAGGGAGATTTCCTCAGCCTGCCAGCTCACCCGAATTTCCGGCTCGGCATCCAGCTCCAGGCGATCATCGAGCATCACCTTGTCCCGAGGCTTGCGCGCCTCGCCATTCACTGTCAACACACCACTTTTAATCCATGATTGCAGTCGCGAACGGGAGTGCTCGGGCATCAGCTCTGCCGCTGCCTGATCCAGGCGCCGGTCACTCAACGTCGGTGGGACAACAAAGCTGGCGACGATTCGATTTTCAGATGACATTAAGCCCCCAGGGCCTGTGTGTGTTACGTTTCGGTCAGATTCTTTGAAACAGCGGGGCGTTGCTCTTCACATGCCTCTGCACATGGAGCAACTTCCCCGCTACAATGGCTGCCCTTGAATTAATCGACATTATACGGGATTCCGGCATGAGATCAGGTCTTCGTTTACTGCTACTTTCCACACTGGTTGTTCTGATCAGTGCCTGCGCCTCCAATAAGCAGGAAGAAGTGCTTCCGGAGAAGACTTACTATGAGAATGCCCGCCAAGCCATGAGCTCCGGGAATTTCAACGAAGCGGAACAAAACCTGGATTCGCTGGAAACTTACTATCCCTTCGGCCGCTATGCCGAGCAGGCTCAGCTTGATCTCATTTATGCCCGTTACCAGAACCTGGATCTCGAAGGCGCCCGAGCGGCGGCTGACCGCTTTCTGCGGCTGAACCCGCAAAGTGACCACGCGGATTATGCCCTGTATATGCGCGGCCTTGCCTCCTACAACCTGGACCTGGGGCTTGCGGCCCGTTATTTCCCGATCGACGTGGCCGCCCGGGATCCGGGTGAGCAGATGCAATCCTTCCGGGATTTTTCGGAACTGCTCAACCGCTACCCGGACAGCCAGTATGTGGCAGACGCCCGCCAGCGCATGGTTGCGATCCGTAATCGGATGGCCGAACTGGAAATCAACGCAGCCCGCTACTATATCAAGCGCCAGGCCTATGTTGCCGCCAACAACCGTGGCCGATACGTGGTGGAGAACTACCCGTCATCGCCTTCCGTTGAAGAGGCCCTGATCATCATGGTCGAAACCTATCAGTTTCTTGACCTGAAAAAGGGCGCCCAAGACGCCATCGCCCTGCTTCGCACCAACTTTCCAGACAGCGAAGCGTTTAACAGCAATGGCGAGTTCGAGGCAGACCTGCTGAAGGGAGAGAGTCGTTCACTCACCAACGTTGTCACCTTTGGCCTGATGGGCGACGAATAAAAGGCTGAAATTGGGGTCAGATGAAATTGGGGTCAGATGAAGTTTTCATCTGACCCCAATTTCATCTGACCCCTTTTTCATCTGACCCCGGGCAATCGGCTACTTTCCGCTTTTCCAGGCGTTGGTAATGGGATAACGACGGTCCTTGCCAAAACCACGCTCGGTAATCCGTACGCCAATCGGCGCCTGCCGGCGCTTGTATTCGTTGGTGTCCACCAGGCGGATAACCCGCTCCACATCGGCCCGTTCAAAGCCTTCCGCAACGATGGCGTCGGCACTGAAATCCCGCTCCACGTAGAGGTTCAGGATCTGATCCAGCGCATCGTAGCCGGGCAGACTGTCCTCATCTTTCTGGTCCGGCGCCAGTTCGGCGGAGGGCGGCCGGGTGATAACCCGCTCCGGGATTACCTGGGATACCGTGTTGCAGTACCTGGCCAACCGGAACACCAGGGTTTTCGGCACATCCTTGAGAACGTCAAACCCCCCGGCCATATCCCCGTATAACGTTGAATAGCCCACCGCCATCTCGCTCTTGTTACCGGTTGTCAGCACCAGAGAGCGGAACTTGTTGGACAGGGACATCAGCAGAACACCGCGCAGGCGGGCCTGCAAGTTCTCCTCGGTTGTGTCAGGACGGGTACCCTCGAAAGGCCCGGCCAGGGTTTCCATGAAGGCATCGTACATGGGCTCGATAGAGAACACGTCGTACTGAACCCCCAGTGCCACCGCTTCAGCCTCGGCGTCCTCAAGGCTCATGCTGGAGGTATAACGAAAAGGCATCATCACCGCCCGGACACGGTCCTTACCCAGGGCATCAACCGCCACCGCCAGGGTGACCGCCGAGTCGATGCCGCCGGACAACCCCAGAACCACCGATTTAAAGCCATTTTTATTTACATAATCCCGAACGCCCGTCACCAGAGCCTTGTACACATTGGCTTCCAGTGACGGCTCCTCAGGTAAGGGCTGGGAAATCGGCTGGCAGTGGCGCTCACACAAAAAATCGACCGGGTAAAGGCCCTCGCCAAACTGGGGCGCTTCTGCCATCAGCACACCGGAGTGATCGAACACCATGGAGCCACCGTCAAAGACCAGCTCGTCCTGGCCACCAACGAGGTTCACATAAACAATACTGACCAGATTCTCTCTCGCTTTACGCTCCAGCAGGGCCTTCCGGCGGGCCTGTTTATCGATATCGTAGGGGGAGGCGTTCAGGTTCAGGATCAGCCGTGCGCCGGCTGCGGCACAGTCCTCTACCGGCCCTTCCTTCCAGATGTCTTCACAGACGGTGATGCCGACCTGAACACCACGGATATCAAGGGTCAAAACATCCGCACCTTCAGCGAAGTACCGCTTTTCATCAAACACCTGGTAATTGGGCGGGAAACGCTTGAAGTACCGACCGGTGATTTCGCCACCGTCGATAACCACAGCCGCGTTATACAGGAGCGCTCCGTGGCGCAGGGGTGCACCGATAACGATGGCCGGCTCCAGTTGCGCCTCCTGCAGCCGCTCCAGCGCTTCGTTAACACGAACCTCAAGGCTTGGCCGCAACAGCAGGTCCTCCGGCGGATAACCCGTCAGGCAAAGCTCGGGAAAGACCACAACGTCCGCCTGGTGGTCCGATGCCGCCCGCTGGACAGCATCAATGACGAGCTCCGTGTTGCCGGGAATATCACCCACCAGAAAGTCCAGTTGGGCCATCACCACCCGCAGTTTTCTGGCTGTCACCCCGTAGACGGCCTGTTTTCCGGACACGGACATAAATCGGCTCCTGTAACTCATTGCCATGAAAAGGCTATTATAACCCCGCACGCGCGTGGATTTCTTCCGACCAACAGCGGATTCCGGTAAATCATGGCAACAGAGACATCTACAACAACAGCCAACACCATAAGCCCGGCCGTTCCCACCACGCCTTCCGGCCTGCAGCAGGCAAAACTGTTCAGGATCTACAACCACTACCGCCTGGTGGTCAGCCTGATACTGGTGGCGCTGCTGTTCGTCGATCCGGTCAATTTCGACGTGCAATTCCGGATGCTCGACTACTACCAGGCCGGCGTTTCAGCGTATCTGGGGCTGAACGCCTTTATCGCCCTGCTCCTCGTGGCGGGGTTTCATCCTGGCCAGCGGCACATCACGCTCTCGATTCTGCTGGACATTCTGATCATGCACGGGCTGTTGCTCACCAGCACGGGCATTACCAACGGCCTGGCCAACCTTGTTATTGTTTCCGTGGCCGCGGGCAACATCCTGACCCCAAGCCGCATGGGAACGTTTTATGCGGCACTGGCCGCCATCAGTTCGCTGGGCATCTCCGGGTGGGCGGTACTGGCACTGGGTGAATCGGCAGACGATATTGTCCGGGCCGGCTCCCTGGGCATCCTCTACTTTGCGGCGGCCTTCGTGTTGCAGAACATCTCCCGCCGGATGATGCGCAGCGAGGCACTGGCCACCAGCCGGGCCCGCAGCATTGCCGAACTGGAGCAGATCAACCAGCAGATTATCCAGCGCATGCGCACCGGCATACTGGTGCTGGATTGTTTCGGCCAGATTCGCCTGGCCAATGCCGCCGCCGAGGAGCTTTTGTACGGCGCCCCCAAAGCCGCGGCACCCATTCATGAATTCACAACCGTGCTACCCAAACCCTTGAAACAGGGCCTCGAAGCCTGGCTGAAAGACCCCACTCGCCGGATCGAACCCTTCCAGCCCTCGCCTACGTCCCCGTTATTGCAGGCAAACTTTACCCAACTGGACCAGGAACGCGGCGACCAGATACTCGTGTTCATTGAAGATATGAGTAAGGTCACCCAGCAGGCACAACAGATGAAACTGGCTTCTCTCGGGCGACTCACCGCAGGCATTGCTCATGAGATTCGCAACCCTCTGGGTGCGATCAGCCATGCGGCACAGCTGATGGAAGAGGCCCCGAACCTTGAGCCCGGCGACCGCCAGATGCTTGGAATCATCCGGCGCCATTCCCGCAGGGTAAATGGCATCATCGAGAATGTTCTGGACCTCTCCCGGCGCCGGGCCGCCAACGCCGACCTGATCGAGTTGGAGCCCTGGCTAAAGGAATTCAGGGAAGATTTTCTCCAAACCCAGGACCAAGACTGCACCTCCTCAAATATCATCCTGAAGAACGACTCAGACGACCTGCCGCCAGCCCGTTTCGATAAAAGCCAGATCGAGCAGGTGATGGTTAACCTCTGCGATAATGGCTTGCGGTATAGTAAACAGCAGACCGGCGAGCGGCACATCGAACTTCACGCCGGAGCCACAGCAGATGGCGAACGAGCCTACGTGGATGTCCGCGATTTCGGGCCTGGCATTGCCCCTGAAAACCGTAACTCGGTGTTCGAGCCCTTTTTCACCACCGACAAGAGCGGAACCGGGCTCGGGCTTTATCTGGCACGGGAACTGTGCGAGGCTAATCAGGCGCATCTTTCCCTGGTAGACGACGACCAGCCCGGCTGCTGTTTCCGCATTACGTTCGCCCACCCTGGGCGAATGATCTGACCCTACACCGGCGGATATCGGGCGTTTGAACAACGACATGGAACCGACGACACAACATGACCACATACACAGCGCTGATCGTTGACGACGAACCGGACATCCGGGAACTGCTGGAAATCACCCTCACCCGAATGGGCATAACCACCTTCACGGCACCCGACCTGACCAGCGCTCTGGCGCTGCTGGAGCAGAACAAACCGAACCTCTGCCTCACCGACATGAACCTGCCGGACGGCAATGGTATCGAACTGGTTCAGTGGATCCAGCAGCATGCTCCGGCAACACCGGTGGCCGTCATTACCGCCTACGGCAATATGGACACGGCGATTGAATCCCTCAAAGCCGGGGCTTTCGATTTTGTTTCCAAGCCGGTGGAACTGCCCCGCTTAAGAGAGCTGGTAAACAGTGCGCTCAAGCTCTCGGAGCCCAAGGCGGACTCGGAAGATGGAGCCGACGAGCCCGGCCTGCTACTCGGTAAATCTCCGGAGATCCGGAAACTCCGGAACCAGACCCGAAAGCTGGCCAGAAGCCAGGCGCCGGTATTCATCAGTGGTGAGTCCGGCAGTGGTAAGGAACTGGTTGCCCGAATGATTCACCTTCAGGGCCCCCGCCGGGAGGGACCTTTCATTGCCGTGAACTGTGGTGCGATTCCCTCGGAACTCATGGAGAGTGAATTCTTCGGGCACAAGAAAGGCAGCTTTACCGGGGCTGTGGAAAACAAGGACGGCCTGTTCCGCTCTGCCAACGGTGGCACTCTGTTTCTGGATGAAGTCGCAGACCTGCCGCTGGCCATGCAGGTGAAACTGCTCAGGGCCATCCAGGAAAAAGCGGTCCGACCAGTAGGTGACACCAAGGAAGTACCGGTAGATATCCGGGTGCTGAGCGCCACCCATAAAAACCTGCCGGAACTGGTTCAGGAAGGCAGCTTCCGCCAGGACCTGTTCTACCGGATTAACGTGATCGAACTGGCTGTTCCGCCTTTGCGGGAGCGGCTCGATGATATCCCCATACTCGCCGGCCACATTCTTGAACGTATTGCCGGAGAGTACGAATGCGATCCGGCCACGTTAACTCCCGCTGCGATAGAGCGCCTCAAGAGCTACGATTTTCCCGGAAACGTGCGGGAATTGGAGAATGTTCTGGAACGCGCGTTTACCCTGTGCGATGCCGACCAGATTGACGCTGACGATCTGCATCTCGGGAATGGTGTACAGCATGCCGCATCGCCCTCACAGATTATTGCCGAGGGCCAGGCCGGCGAAGGTGAGAATTTTACCGTGCCGGATGGTGAAATCGATCTGGAAGGATACCTGGAAAGCATCGAACGGCAAGCGATTGAGAAGGCTCTGGAGGCGACCCGCTGGAACAAGACGGCGGCGGCGAAGCGGTTGGGGATCAGTTTTCGGGCGTTGCGGTATCGATTGAAGAAGTTGGGGATGGAGTAAAGTTAGCAGACATTTAAAGGGACTGGTTCACAGAATATAAATTCCATCCTTTTAAAATAATCTTACCGGATATCGCAGGACGTGAATCCGGCACTTCCCAAAAAGATAGAACATGGATGTTAACGATGAGTACCGCCAAATCACCTGCAGGTTTTACACTGCCGGAGCTTGTTATTACGGTCGCCGTGCTGGCCATTGCCACCGGTTTTGCTGTTCAGTCGTTCGGAGGTTGGATCGAGCGATCAAATCACAGAACTCTTATTGAACACTATCACTCAATCTTCGCATTCGCCCGCTGGTCGGCGGCAAGTCAGCGTCAGCTGATCACGGTCTGCCCCCTCTCGTCACAGAACAAATGCATAGACGACTGGCAAAACACCATTTCGGTATTTGTTGATTCAGACAATAACAAACAACCTGACGAAGACACGGTAATCCGGGAATTCACGCCAGACTTCGGGGGTTTCCGGATACGCTCTCGCACAGCCGGGCGAGGCTACTTTCAGTTTAATCCCAGGGGTATGGCTCATGGCGCAATGGGAAGCCTGATACTTTGTCCTTCGAATCCGGCAAGCGGCAACATGAGCTACATGGCGGTCAACATTGCCGGTCGTTTCCGGGCCGAGCACGACAAGGACGCGGATGGCATGATTAAGCTTTCATGGGGAGCGAAGGTTTTCTGCCCTGGTTAATTGTCGGACATAGACGAAAAGGCCGACCCTGAAGGCCGGCGTTTCAATCATTGCTGCAAGGATTACCGGAAGTTAGTTTTCCCAGGTATTATCACCAGCGCCAAAGCCATCATTGTCGCGATCCCAGCGTCGCGCACCGGTAGAGTCAAGCTCCAGGTTTCCATCTCCCGCTTGCACGCCTTTCGGAGTTGCCCGCAAGGTGTAGGAGTTTGCATCCGCAGCCTCGATGGTCAGATCGTAATACTTCTGCCCACCGTCGAGCGGCGCCTCATCCGGGTATATAGCCGGAGCACCGGTATCCGCACCACCGGCCGCTGCACTCTCATAAGTGTTGTTAGAAGCATAATATCGCTCCATAGCACCCGAGAGCCCGGTTAACGCTCCTTGAGCATCAGAACGGCGAGTACGATCCGTGTACTCTACGTAACTGGGATAAGCAATGGCGGCGATGATCCCAATAATCGCCACCACGATCATCAGTTCAATAAGCGTAAAACCTGACTGGGAACTCCTTGCCTTAACCAAGACTTACTCCTCGTACCAATAGGTTTCAACGACGCCCTTGAGAGAGTCTACCGTCACACATTCCGCGCCAACACACACCACATCCGTATCATCAACACGCATGCGCTGAGGGTCGGCAGGCAGACCGATCGTATTGAGTTCCACCTCCCGGTCAGGGCGGGTCAGCTCGTCGGCTGCGCCCACTCCGTCGTAGTTGACGACAGCACGCCCATCAAGCACCGACAGGTGATACAGGCGCGATGTACCGGCCGACGGAATACAGATGTTTGTACTTGGAGTTGGCTCGTAAGTAGTGACAAACACCTCATTATTGATGGTCTGGCTTGTCGAGAGCACCTTTTCACCGCTGTTCGTCAGGCGGATATACCAGCCATCCGCCAAGCCAATCGCCGCAGCAGCGTCGTTCTGCTCTTGCGATGTTCCCTGTTGAACCAGGTTGTCAGTGGCATCGTAAAGATCTGTCTCAGTAATGGGCGTGTACAGCACGTTGCCTTGGTCGTCGACCGGCGGCGCGCTGATCTCAGGAATTCGCATCATGTAAATGCGGTCATCAATATTTTCGTCCAGAGGGTGAGCCTGAAAGCCCGACCCGATGACCAGACCAAGGAACCGCGTTCCGCCAAACTTCAAACCGAACAGGTCCGGCGCATGGTAGAAACGCCGATTGTTCGCGGTACTGTTATCCTCCGCCAGATCTGCGATTACACCACCGGTAACCAGGTCATCGGCAGCGTTGGAATTGGTAACATCAAACCGGAAAATCTGTCCGCCCATATCACCCACGTATATCTGGTTAATCTTACCATCACCGGTCAGGTCTAGAGCCTTGGGGGCAGAGGGGATACTGTATTTCAGATCAGCAAGCTCAAGGTTCGCGCCACTGCCTGTGGGGCCAGCCCACCAGAGACGGTCACCGGTTTCAGCATCCACGATGTACAAAGCCCGGCCGATATCGTCAACGGTGCGCGTTGTTGCATCGTCCTGGTCAGCATCGTATCCGCCGCCGAAGATCAACACGTCGTGGATCTGGTTGCCAATTTCCACCTTGGTCTTGGAAGGTCTCGACCAGGTTTGGCCCAGCTCAGCGAAATCGGTATTGGCTTGCCCACCCTGAATCGACCAGAGAAAGTCTGGCTGATCAGGGTTGGTTACATCCAGTGCGTAGTAGTTGGAACCACCACGGCGCATACCCGAGTAGATATAAGCGAAATCGCCGTCGCCAGCAATGATACTGCCGTCATTGTTGTCATCATTAACCCAGCTGAGGATAGACGAGTCCATGCCATACACTTTATTCGCGGTCTCGCTGTTTTCTTTTAAACCTGCCTGATTTTTCAGAAGGTCTCTGGGCATGAATGAGAAGTGCGTTTCCCCGGTCTCACCATCGATACCGTGGATAAAGCCCTGATTATCCCCAAAGAACACTGCGGTATCCGGTGAAGACTCACTGCCACCATAGACGATCAGGTGCGGTACGGAGTGGAGCGGGTCCGCGATAAACTTCCGTGAGTCGGTTGTTGATGCATCACCGTCCGAATCATCGAGATCCTGACCCCGGGTCCAGTTAACCAGGGCGGAGAAATCTGCATCGGACATGTTTGTGTCCCCGAAGAGAGCCTTGGTCAGATTATTATTACCTGTTGCGAGCGCATTGGCGCTATTCGTCAGCCCCCTGTTTGTGGCGAGATTCGAATAGACCTTGCGATCGGAGTTGGGATCTGCATGCTGTGACGAGGCTCCTCCGTCGGTAACAACCTTGCCATCCTGGATATTGCTCCACCAGCTCTGGGCACTATCCTTGAAGAAACCGCTGTTCGGGTCGACGGCTGGCTGCCCGTCCTCGCCGACAATGACGGCCTCACTTTGCCCGGTAGTGGAATTCTCCTGGATAGCGAGTTTGTAGCGCTTAAGATTACCCGGCCAACGGGCTCCTTTCGCCGGCTGGAACAGAGCAAAATAGAGCGCATCGAGGTGATTCAGGCGGTCAAAAGTGTTGACCGCAATGCCTGGAGCCACATAGGTTGCAGAGGTCGCAAGGATGTCGTTGAAGGCTGTCTCAAACGCGGTTGCCAATGAAGCGGCGTCGTTAGCCTGAAAGTACTGTCCGCCGCCATTGGAAGCGGCGTCAGAAAGCAGCGTCTGATTGCTCTGGAAGCCCACAGTGTATGTGCGGATGGACTGCGGACCGTCCTGTTCCGTGCTCATGTCGTTATCAAACATGTACTCCGCAATTTCGTCGAGGCAGTTGCCGGAACACGAGCCGACGGTGCTCTCCATGGTGCTTTGATAGTTGGTATCCTGAGTGGGCTGGCCGTCCGTTAACAAAATGATGTTGTTTGGCTGGCACTGGTACTCGATCGGGCTGTCGTATTTGTTTCCATCCATCACATCGGCAACGCTGGAATCACGGATGAACGTATCACCTCCCTGAAAATACCTCATTGCCTCAAAAGTTGTCTCGGAAAGCGGCGTATTTCCGCCCGGCGAGAGCCCATTGATTGCGGTTTTCAATGGTGACCTGACGTCAGCAATCGGTTTGATTGCCGAGAGGAAATAACCACCATCGTTGCCACCAAAATACATGGCCCCGACATTGACGTCTTCCATATCATCCAGAAGATTGCCCATTACCGCCTGAACAACCTCCAGGCGATTGGACGTTCCTTCCGCGATATTGCTCATGCTTCCGGACTTATCGAGAATAAACAGAATGTTGGGCTTGACGATCTTGTCAGCGTCTGTAAAGAAAATCTCGGTATCGTCAGCAACCGCTGTAGAGGTGCCAACCGTCAGGGACATGGAAAGCAGGCCCCACGCGAATCGTTTTATGAAGACCTTCATTGCAGCTCTCCTTCTTGCTGGATAGGATAAATGACCATCAACGCCATCCCACTATCCGAATCCACGAGTACGGTACCGGCTTGGCCAGAAACGCGCCGGTATCCATCTGCACCTACGTCACGCTTGCCAACCTGAACCTTGAATCCACGAGCTGGAAGCAGGCGTGGTTCAGGGCAAAGCTCGCAGCCTTCGGTAACCACACTGAATACCCGTGACGATGAATCTACCATCAACTCGACGGAAGCGGCTTCATAGGCCTCAATCGGGCTATCAATTAACCGCGCATCCTCAAGACTCGCCGCACTGACCGGAGTGATCGCCCAAACGAACATTACCAGTGGTAAACAAAGCATTTTCTTGATCATCTTTTCCTCCAGAGCTGGTCCCAAAACCAACAATCAGTAATATTCGATTCCCTTGAAGACCGTTGAAGTCGCACCGGTCCCTGCCATGGTTGCAGTGCCACTTAACTCATATCGATAACCATCCAGTGCCGTGGAGCTCTCGTTAGCATCCAGTGAGCTGCCGCTACCGGCTATTATTTCGCCGAGGTACCGGGCCTGGTAGGTACCGGCAACGCCGTTCCCGGCGTCAACCGTGAAGTTAACCGAACTGCTCATATTGTCCGCAGATTGCATCGACTCTCTTAGCAAGCTCAAATCATTCCCGATTAACCGCTCCGTCAAGGCACTGGCGGAACTCTCGGCAGCCTGAAATGTCCGATTGGAGTTCTGGGCATTCACGGCCATACGCTCCTGCATCACTGACGTATTCATCCCCGCGACACCGATGAGCGTCAAGACCAACAAAACCACAAGGCTTACGATCAGAACTGCGCCACGCTCCTGGCGACCTGTCTTCAATTCAGTCATAGCTTCTATCCTCTGGCGTTCTATGCACCTATGCTTAATCCCTGTTTCTCAAGGTCACCGTACTGATGAAAGTCCGCCTCAAGCGGGTGTCTTCCGGGTGCGTCACCGGGCCGGCACCACTTGCTTCAGTAATCACTTCGCCTGGCAGCGCATAGCTCGATGTATCGTCCGTGTCCCGAACCTGGTCAGCGTCACTGATCAGCAAGCCGATTCTCAGCGCGACCACGCGAGACATATCGGTGACGTTGTCAGCGGTTTCGTAACGGATATTGTTGGTGGGCAGTATCTCCCCATACTGGATTTGCATGCTCTCGACCCCCTCCACCAGCTCGTCAACCTGGAAGCTTGGCCCGCCGGCAGCGAGCATGTTATTGGCGCCCCTATAGAGAGCAATTATGTCGTTACCCTGAATGTCATCACGCCCGGTATCGGCGACAAAATAAACGTTGGATGAGAACCTCATAATCCGGGCGCTTTCGTTGTACGCCTGCCCCAGATTGTTGCTGGAGTTCACGTTTTGGGCGTGCGCCCAGGTGCCGCTACTTGGGTCGCTCGATATTCGAAAAAGATCCGCGTTCTCGCAATCGGAAATCAGAACAATGTCATTCTGGGTAAACGAATTAATCGCAGTGCCTGCCACCTGAATGTTGGCGTTTACCACGTTCATGTTTCCGGTCACCTCGACGTCAATGGTCTGGCCGCGCTGTATCGAAATCACATCGCTTCCAACGAGGGCATTGGCCTCAATCGGGGTCCCGTCAAACTCGGTGCCATTGGCCCAGTTGCCGTCGGCGACTTCCCAGCCTCTAAGGGTGGTGGAGAAGAAATCTGCCGTAGGGGCGTTATCCGCGATAATCCTCATGGTCACGTCTGCAGGGTCCGCACATCCCTGAAAACCAATCATCCGCATGTCTCGCCCGACGATATCCGTCGCGATCCGACCGGATTCCTGAATCCGCGCAAGAGACGTACTGAGGCGAGCGGTCTGGCTTGAATCCACATAGACCGTGAAAATGCCAAGAATCAGCGTTGCACTCAGGGCAAGCGCGACCATCAATTCAACCAGCGATAAACCGGCCTGCCCTTTTGGGCTATGGGTAATGAACCCCTGAACTTTTTTGGCTCCCATCAAGCACCTCATAATGAGAAATTCAGGAAAAAGGAATTATCACCGGCGATTTGTTCGTTAGCATCGCCTTCTCTGACAACTTCATCCCACTGGACAGAGATCGTAAACATCTCGGTGCCGGCATCGAACTGAATCGAGCCTTGCCCGCCAGGCAAGAGCGTCATGTCGCTTCCGACTCCCTGAATCTGGCGCGCCCACTGAGCCAAATCCACCGTTACCTGTTGCGCCGGCGAACATCCGCCGTTCTGCGTCGCACAAACCGGGAGGTTTGTGGATGCGCCAACGGTCGTGAAGCCGTCATAGGCTCCACCGCCTACAGCCTGGGCCCGATTGGCCCGTATGCGGTCAGCCATGTCATAGGCCAGAATGCTCGCCTGGGTCCGCAAATACGCACCCTGATTGTTTCGCATTCCGTCGACCAGCAAACCGGCGAGGCCCAGAAGCCCTATCGCCAGGATGAACACGGTCACCAGAATTTCAATCAGCGTAAAGCCCTGACTTTTCATGCCTTTCATTTCGCTTCTGTTGGCACCGCGCTTCGGAATAAACGACGTTTTCATCATTGCGCCACTCTCACGGACAGGTGATATTTGCGTTGTTGTGATCGTTCAGTACGCCGTTACCCGAGGTATCTCGCGCCAGACGTGTCTGACCGGACACGCTGACAACAATTGCCCGAGCTGCCGCCGCACCACGGGAATCACATACTGTAATCGTGCCTGCAGCCGATAGACCAATTCCCGGAGGAATCGGGAAGCCATTGCCTGAAAACTGCACAAATGAGCCTCCACCACTGGTAAGGCCAGCGATTCTCATGGTGTTGCCACCTTCTAGGGCCTGGCTGATCCGGAGGAGCTGGTCGTCTCCGGCATCGAGCACGCGATCACCGTCAAGGTCGCGCATCACAATCCAGCCGGTCTCCCACGTGTTTGCACCACTGCATGAAGCGCTGTCAGCACTGGCGCAGACAGTAATCACGCCATCCTGCATTTTGGATGCTTCACTGCGGGCATAGCTCATAAGGCTGGACGCTTCATTTATTTGAGACGTCAGCCGATTATTAAGTACGGTCTCGCGAAAAGACGGAACTGCAAACGATGCAACGATTGCCAGAATGACGATCGTTATAATCAGTTCAAGCAACGTAAAGCCAGAGCTTCGCTGGAATCCGGACATAATTCTTCCCTATTTCTGATTGGTTACAGATTATTTTGAGTCAGGGTGCGAAACCACCCACCTGCGATAAGCGGGAGTCTTAGCATGATAAACGGTCGCTACTTAAGAAGTGAGGTGTAACGGTTCACAAAAAAAAGGGGGGGGGAAATAGGGCAGGATATTGAAAGTCTGGGAAGCTTCCCGAATGAAGCAAGGCCCCATCCGGCAAAGCTCACCTGCCATACGAGGGCAAAAGTCAGGAAACCTCTACCACATCAATCCTGAGCTCTTTGGGCATCGAAAACACAATATTCTCCTCACGCCCGGCAACTTCCTCCGGAACACCACCCCCCAATTCCCTGAGGCGATTGATCACATCGTTCACCAATACTTCGGGCGCAGAGGCACCAGCGGTTACGCCAACTGAGGTCTTTCCCTCAAGCCAGGCAGGATCAATCTGAGATGCCTCATCGATCAGGTAGGCCGGCGTACCCATCCGCTCAGCCAATTCTCGCAACCGGTTGGAATTGGAACTGTTCGGGGAGCCAACCACCAGCATCAGGTCACAGTCTCCGGCGAGCTGCTTCACGGCGTCCTGGCGGTTCTGGGTGGCGTAGCAGATGTCGTCTTTGCGGGGTCCCTGGATTTCGGGGAATTTGGCGCGCAGGGCGTCGATGACTCGGGCGGTGTCGTCCATGGACAGCGTGGTCTGGGTGACATACGAGAGCTTTGTGGGATCAGTCACTTCCAGCTTTGCCACATCTTCCTCGTTTTCCACGAGGTAGATGTCACCGCCATTGCGGTGGTCATATTGCCCCATAGTGCCTTCCACTTCCGGGTGGCCATGGTGGCCGATCAGGATGCATTCCCGGCCGTCGCGGCTGTAGCGCATCACTTCCAGGTGGACCTTGGTGACCAGCGGGCAGGTGGCGTCGAAGACTTTCAGGCCGCGGCGGGCAGCTTCGTTCTGCACCGCCTGGGAGACGCCGTGGGCGCTGAAGATGACGAGCTTGTCGTCCGGGACTTCGTCCAGTTCGTCAACGAAGATGGCGCCGCGGTTGCGGAGGTTGTCCACCACGAATTTGTTATGCACGACTTCGTGACGCACGTAGATCGGAGCGCCAAAGACATCCAGGGCGCGATTGACGATTTCGATGGCACGGTCAACACCGGCACAGAAGCCACGGGGGTTTGCGAGTCTGATTTGCATTATCTTGCCACTATTTCCGGACGAAGGACTTTGGAGCATTGCGACCGCGGGCTACGGGGAAGAACCTGCCGGGACACGCTGTGAATACGTCCCTGTACGCTTGACTGCAGCATCCATGCTGCAGACAGTCCCGGCAGGTTCTTCCCCGCACCCCGCTAGTTCAGAGTATGACGCTCAGCTATTTCTTTTTAATGGGTCGCCCCTGCGGGCTCCACATCAATAATCTGTACTTCGAAGGTCAGTGTACGCCCTGCCAGGGGGTGATTGAAATCCACCTCCACTTCATCGCCTTCCACCCGGCTGACAACGCCCGGCAGTTCGCTCTGGCGGGCATCCGCGAAGGAGATCATCACGCCCGGCTCCAGCACCATATCTGGGCTGAACTCGTGGCGCTTGAACGTCTGCACGTTGTTGGGGTTGTGCTGACCAAAGGCTTTTTCCGGGGGCACTTGATAGCTTTCCCGGTCGCCGGCCTTCATGCCCATCAGGTAGGCTTCGAAATTCTCCGGCAGGTTTTCATCGCCGATTTCGAGGGTGGCCGGCTCTTTCTCAAAGGTGGAATCGATCACTTCACCATCCGGAAACTTCAGGGCGAAATGCAGTTTGACCCGGGTACCCTTGTCGACAGGCAGTTCATTCATAAGAGTTACTCGCTCCTTTCAGCATCCCCACCAGAATCGGTGGGTTTGCGGAACATATCGAGAATCATCATGGCAGCACCGATGGTGATGGCGGTGTCGGCCAGGTTAAAGGCGGGAAAGTGCCAGTCCTGCCAGTACAAATGCAGGAAGTCGACGACATAGCCGTGCACCACCCGGTCGTAGACATTACCCAGGGCGCCACCGAGTATGAGCACGATGGCAACGGCGGTCCAGGTTTCATGGCGCTTCAGGTTTTTCAGCCAGTAGATCAGCACAACACTGACCACCAGGGCCAGGGTTACGAAAAACCAGCGTTGCCAGCCCGCGGCTTCGGCCAGGAAGCTGAACGCGGCGCCGGTATTGTGGAGCAGGGTCAGGTTGAACATGGGGATGACCGGAACCGGATCGCCGTAGGTCAGCATGGCCGTGGCCATGGCCTTGGTGCCGAGATCGAGGATGATCACAAGCACCGCCAGCCACAGCCACTTGAGTTTGCTTCCGGCGACCTGTTCAGGCATGGCAGCGTCCATCAGGCGTAAGCGCGGGCTTCACCGGGCCCTTCCACGTTGGTCACGCAACGACCACAGAGGTCCTCGTACCTGGCGTTACGGCCGACATCTTCCCGGTGATGCCAGCAACGCTCGCACTTGGTGTGGGTAGCCGGAGTCACCTTCACCCGGAGGCCTTCGTGGGAAGTCATCTCGGCGTCGCCCGCCTCGGAGACCGGCTTCACGGTGGCCTCAGACGTGATCAGGACGAAACGCAGTTCCTCACCAAGGTGTTTGAGCTCTGCCGCCAGATCACCTTCGCAGTAAAGGGTGACTTCCGCACTCAGGGAGCCCTTGATCTCTCCACGCGCCCGGGCCTCCTCCAGCCGTTTGTTGACGGCTTCCTTGACGCTGTAGATCTCGCGCCAGTAGTCGCGACCAAGCTCGGCGTTTTCCGGCAGTGCGGTCAGGCCTTCGTACCAGGTTTCGTAGAATACGGTATCGCCCCGCTTGCCCGGCAGGTGCTGCCAGATTTCATCGGCGGTGAAGCTCAGGATCGGGGCAATCCAGCGAACCAGGGCCTCGGCTACGTGATAGAGAGCCGTCTGGCAGGAGCGACGGGCCAGGCTGTCGGCCTGGGTGGTGTACTGGCGGTCCTTGATGATATCGAGGTAAAAGCCGCCCAGGGTCGCCTCGCAGAAGTTGTAGACCTTCTGGTAGATCCGCAGGAAGGCATAGTTGCCGTAATCCTCATGGAGCTCTTCTTGCAACTGCAGGGCACGATCCACCATCCAGCGGTCCAGGGCGATCATGTCCTCCGGTGCCACCATGTGCTGTTCCGGATCGAAACCGGTCAGGTTGCTCAGCAGGAAGCGGGAGGTGTTCCGGATCCGGCGGTAACCATCGGCGGTCTGGCGCAGGATGTCCTTCGAGACGGTCATTTCACCGCTGTAGTCCGTCGCCGCCACCCACAGCCGCAGGATGTCAGCACCCAGCTCGTTCATGACTTCCTGGGGCGCGATCACGTTACCCAGGGATTTGGACATCTTGTGGCCCTTACCATCGACGGTAAAGCCGTGGGTCAGAACCTGCTTGTAAGGCGCCACACCGTTCATGGCGATGGAGGTTTTCAGGGACGACTGGAACCAGCCACGGTGCTGATCTGAACCTTCCAGGTACATATCCGCCGGGAACTGGCCCAGTTCCTCGCGAACCCGCAGCACCGATTCGTGGGTCACGCCGGAGTCGAACCAGACATCGAGGGTATCGGTCACCTTCTCGTACTGCTCGGCATCGCTGCCCAGCAGCGCGGACGCATCCAGCTCGTACCAGGCGTCGATACCGCCCTCCTCAATCTGCTGGGCCACCTTCTCGATCAGGTTCTGGGTGTCCGGATGCAGTTCCTGTGTCTCCTTGTGGATAAACAGGGTGATGGGTACGCCCCAGGTGCGCTGCCGGGAGATGCACCAGTCCGGAGACTGGTTGAACATGGCTTCGATGCGATTCTTGCCCCAGGAGGGCACCCAGCGCACGCCCTTGATCGCTTCCAGAGCGTCGGCGCGGAGGTGTTCCTTGTCCATGCTGATAAACCACTGGGGAGTCGCCCGGTAGATCAGCGGGGTCTTGGTGCGCCAGCAGTGCGGGTAGCTGTGACGGAACTTCTCCGAACGGACCAGCTTGCCTTCGCGCTCAAGCGCGCCGCAAACCGGCTCATCGGCCTTGTAAACGTGCACGCCAGCCAGTTCACCGGCCGCCGAGGTGTAGGTGCCGTCGGCCTGAACCAGGTTGATGGTGCCGATGTTGTAGGCCTTGCCTACTTCAAAGTCTTCCATACCGTGATCCGGCGCGGTATGGACAGCACCGGTACCGGCGTCGGTGGATACGTGCTCCCCCAGGATGACCGGCACCTGCTTGTCGTAAATCGGATGCTGGAGCACCAGGTGCTCCAGTGCGGCGCCGGAACAGGTCGCCAGCACTTCATAGTCTTCCACCTGCCAGCGGGCCATGACGCCTTCCACCATCTCGGCAGCCAGGATCATGCGCTCCGGCCCCTGCCCGACGTCGGTCTGGACCAGCGTATAGTCCAGCTCGGCATTCACGGACACGGCCTGGTTGGCCGGAATGGTCCAGGGGGTGGTGGTCCAGATGACGACAGACACATCGCCTTCGCCCCTATCAGTGCCAAACAGTGAGAGCGCTTTTGGCTGATCAACGGCGGTGAAGCGGACGTCAATCTGGGTAGAGGTTTTGTCCTGGTACTCAACTTCGGCCTCTGCCAGTGCGGACTGACCCACCACACTCCAGTAAACCGGCTTATAGCCACGAACCAGGTGACCTTTGGCTACGATCTTGCCCAGGGCGCGAACGATCCCGGCTTCCACCTTGGGATCCATGGTCAGATAGGGCTTGTCCCACTCACCCATCACACCCAGGCGAATGAAGTCTTCCTTCTGACCGGCGATCTGTTTGGTGGCATAGTCACGGCAGGCTTGGCGGAAGGTCTTGTAATCCACCTTCACGCCTGCCTTGCCGATCTCCTGCTCCACCTTGTGTTCGATGGGCAGGCCATGGCAGTCCCAACCCGGCACATAGGGCGCGTCGTAGCCCATGAAGCCTTGAGACTTGACGATCATGTCCTTGAGAATCTTGTTGACCGCATGACCTATGTGAATGCTGCCGTTGGCGTAGGGAGGACCATCGTGGAGAATGAACTTGTTCCGCCCCTCACGCTGCTTGCGCAGGTTGCCGTAGACGTCGAGATCCTGCCAGCGCTTGAGCATTTCCGGCTCGCGCCTGGCCAGGTTACCGCGCATGGGAAAGGCGGTTTCCGGCAGATTCAGGGTGTGCTTGTAGTCGCTCATGTTTGTGTGCGTACTCTTTTGGTCTTGGTCAGTGTTGGTCAGTCTTTTATTCGTTGGGGCGCAGCCGGGCGTTTCAATGCGCGCTTTTTACAGTGCCGTGCTCCGAAATCCACGCACGGGCGTGCTCGAAATCCCGGGTAATCTGTTCTTTCAGTTCATCCACGGAAGCGAACTTTTCCTCGTCCCGCAGGCCGTGGCGGAACACGACTTCCAGGTGCTGGCCATAAAGTGTGCCAGCAAAGTCAAACAGGTGCACTTCCAGGGACGGCTGCTTGCCATCCACGGTCGGCCGCAGGCCTATGTTGGCAACGCCATCGTACACGGCGCCATCGTCCAGTGTGGCCGCCACCACATACACCCCTTGCAGCGCTGGTAGCCGGTGCAACAGGATGTTCGCCGTTGGCGCCCCGATCTGGCGCCCCAGTTGCCTGCCATATACCACCCTGCCCCGGATGCGGTATGGATGTCCGAGCAGCGCCTCTGCCTGCTCCAGGCCGTTCACCGTGAGCAGTTCCCGCACACGGGTGCTGCTCACCCGCTCGCCATCAACCGTTACCGTGCGGGTATTCTCAACCGTGAACCCTGCATCCTTGCCTACTTTCTTTAGAAGGGCGAAATCCCCGGCCCGGTCGCAGCCAAAGCGGAAATCGTCCCCCACCACCAGGTGCCGGACGGCCAGCCCCTGAATCAGGATGTCTTCGATAAAGCCCATGGCAGAGTAACTGCGGAAGGCCTGATTGAAGCGCAGGCACAGCACGATATCGATGCCCTCGGCCAACAGGGCCTCAAATTTCTGCCGGAACCCCATCAACCTTGGCGGCGCCTCGCTACCCTGGAAAAACTCCCGGGGCTGGGGCTCGAAAATCATGACCATGGAAGGCACGCCAAGGGCTTCGGCCTTGCTCCTGACCTGATCAATAATGGTCTTGTGGCCCAGATGCACACCGTCAAAATTACCGATGGTGGCGACACACCCGTTGGCGAGTGGAGAATCCTCCCGCCGGGACAGCTTTTTCAGGTTGGTCAGGCCCCGGATCAGACGCATGTAATGCGAACCTTCAATTGCCAGCTAGCTTTCAGCGCTACCCTTGTTACCGCAACGCTGGTGAGAAAACGCGCGATTATACCTTACCTCTGGCGGAAATGTCTTACCCGAACCCCGGCCAGCGCCAGGGCAACAAAGTAAATGGCCACACCGGCACCCACCAATATCGCCATATCCGCCGCCCGCTGATAACCGCCGTTTGCCAGCCACACTGCCACCGGCGCCTTGAGCCACAAAATAACGGCAGCCAACGCACCATTGGCGAATAGAACCTGCAGCAGGAAACGGGGCCAGCCGGGCTGGCTCTGCCAGGCTCCTTCCTTGCGCAACCCTCGCCACAGCAGATATCCATTCAGCCAGGCCGACAGGGAGGTTGCCAATGCCAGTCCGGCATGCGCCAGCGGAAAAATCAGTATCAGGTTGAACACCATGTTCGCCACCATGGCGATAACACCGATCTTGACCGGCGTTTTAGTGTCCTCGCGGGCAAAGAAACCCGGAGCCAGCACTTTAATTAGCATGAACGCAAGCAACCCCGCGGAATAGGCCCGCAGGCTCTGGGCCGACATGGCCACATCCCGGTCGGCCACTTCGCCGTAGTGAAACAGGGTGGCAATCAGCGGCTCCGCCAGCAAGACGAGGGCCAGCGCCGCCGGCAAACCAATCAACAGGACCGCACGGACTGCCCAGTCCAGGGTGGCCGCAAACTGGTCAGCCGATGCCGCCGCATGCTTGCGGGACAGGCTTGGAAGAATCACCGTGGCAATGGCAATGCCAAAAACACCAAGAGGCAGTTCCGCAAGCCGGTCGGAGTAATACAACCAGGAGACACTGCCGGTCTGAAGAAAGGAAGCCAGCACGGTATCAAGCAGCAGATTGATCTGGCTGACCGATACCCCGAACAGGGCGGGCGCCATCAATTTAAGAATCCGGCTGACACCTTCGTGGCGATAATCGACTCGAGGCCTGGGCAACAGGCCGAGGCGCATCAGAAAAGGCAGCTGGAAGAACAACTGCAGGGCACCGGCAATGAACACCCCCCAGGCCAGCGCCATCACCGGCTCGTCCATCAGCGGCGTCAGCCAGATCGCCGCCGCAATCATGGCCAGGTTCAGAAGAACCGGGGTAAACGCCGGCACAGCGAACCGGTCGTAGCTGTTCAGTATGCCGCCGGCAAAGGCGGTCAGGGAGATCAGCAATAAATAGGGGAAGGTGATGCGCAGCATCTCGCTGGTCAGGGCAAACTTCACGTCATCATCAAGAAACCCCGGCGCAAAAACTGCCGTCAACACCGGCGCTCCCAGGATCGCCACCAGTGTTACACCCAGCAACACCAGACCCAGTGAACCGGCCACAGCATTGACCAGCCGCTGCACGTCGGAGTGGGACTGATTTTCCCGGTAGGACGACAACACTGGAACGAAGGCCTGGGAAAAAGCGCCCTCGGCAAACAGCCGGCGCAGAAAGTTGGGAATCTTGAAGGCGACAAAAAAAGCATCCGCCCCGGCACCGGCGCCAAAATAGCGGGCAATCACCATGTCCCGGACCAGGCCAAGCACCCGGGACAGCATGGTCATAATGCCCACAAGTCCCGACGACCTGAGCAGGCCAGGCGCTTTAGGCAATTGCTTTTGCTCAGGAGATGATTCAGGTTCCGAAGACATGCGGGCTCTGGTCTGGCATTGTGGAAATAGACAAGTGGCCGCGAGTTTACCACAGGCCTTCTGTGTCAGGGCATGAAATGGGTTTTGGCCTTGACATTTCGAGGTTTGAGCGGCATAGTTCCGCGTCATTTATTTCGACGCGCTGGTTTTGGCGCGCCCGCGATGTAACGAATCATTCAGCAACGAATTTGAGATTTTCAGGAGTTTTACGGTGGCAAATACCCCGCAAGCCAAGAAGCGCGCACGTCAGAACGAGAAGAACCGCAAGCACAATGCAAGCCTGCGTTCCATGGCTCGTACTTACATGAAGAAGATCCAGTCCAAGATTGAGGCCGGCAACTACGAAGAAGCCCAGGCTGCTTTCCAGCAGGCCCAGCCGATTCTGGACAGCATGGTCAACAAGGGTATCTTCGCGAAGAACAAGGTTGCTCGTCACAAGAGCCGCCTGAGCGCCAAGATCAAGTCTCTGAAGAGCGCGTAAGTCGCCCGACTTCAGAAGCATAAAAAAACCGGCCAGTTGGCCGGTTTTTTTATGCTTCAGTTATCAGAAACAAGCATTACACTATAACGAGGTTATCCCGGTGTATCATTTCCTCGCCGGAACTGTAGCCCAGAACCTCGGCAATCCGGTCACTGGATCGACCGGCGATCGCCCTGGCCTCGTCGGCATCGTAATTCACAAGCCCCCGGGCAATCTCCTTGCCAGCCTGATCAACGCAGGACACCATTTCGCCACGGCGAAACTGCCCGACCACACCCTTTACGCCCACCGGAAGCAGGCTGCGCCCGCCGAGACACACCACCTTCACCGCACCGTCATCCAGGGTCAACTTGCCCCGGGTCTGTAAATGGCTGGCCAGCCACTGCTTGCGGGCAGCGATCCGGCCCTGCTCCGGGAGCAGCAGGGTGCCAATCACGTCGCCTTGGCGCAGCCGGCCGATCACCCCCTCGATACGACCACCAACAATAACGGTAAACGCACCAGACCGGGCGGCCAGGCGAGCCGCACGCAATTTGGTCATCATGCCACCCCGCCCCAGCACACCGGCCCCGCCTCCGGCCATGGCATCCAGCTCATGATCACCAGCCTTGCGCTCAGTGACCAGCCGGGCATTGGCGTTCTTCCTGGGATCCTTGTCAAACAGACCAAGCTGATCAGTCAGGATAATCAGGCCGTCCGCCTCAATCAGGTTAGCGACCAGTGCGCCAAGGGTATCGTTGTCACCGAACCGAATCTCGTCGGTCACCACCGTGTCGTTTTCGTTGACGATCGGCACTACGCCAAAGTCGAGCAGCGCCCTGAGCGTGCTTCGGCCGTTGAGGTATCGCTTGCGGTCCGAGAGGTCATCGTGAGTGAGGAGAATCTGGGCAGTGTGGATATCATGCCGCTTGAACTGGGCCTCCCAGGTCTGAACCAATCCCATTTGCCCAACCGCGGCGGCGGCCTGGAGTTCGTGCAACTGCTCCGGCCTCACTGTCCAGCCAAGACGGCTCATCCCCTCAGCCACCGAACCGGAGGAGACCACGACCACTTCCACCCCTTCTTCGACCAGCTCTGCAATCTGATCCACCCACAAGCCCAGAGCAGCCACATCCAGCCCCCTGCCATCGTTGGTCAGCAGGGCGCTTCCGATCTTGATAACCAGGCGGCGGGCCTGGCGCAACTGTAGGCGTTCAGTCATGGTGCTTGAGCGGTCTCCCTGGTGTTAATCCTGCTTTACTCGGGCGCGTAAACCACTTCGACGTCGTAGTCATCATCGTCGAAGTCATCGTCATCGTCGTCCTCGCGGGCAGCACGGCGAGCCTGACGCTCCGCCTCGATACGGACCCGGGCCTCTTCATCCATCTGTCGACGGCGACGGGCTTCCCGCTCAGCGACCTCGGGATTCTGGGCCTCTTCTTCGGCCTGCTCTTCAATCCAGCGCATAACCGCCTGAACCAGCGGCCTGGTGCCCTCACCACTAAGCGCGGAAATCCGGAACACCGGCCCTTCCCAGCCAAGCTCATCAACGATGGCCTGGCAATGGGCATCGCGGTCTTCCTCAGCCACCATATCCACCTTGTTCAGCACCAGCCATCTGGGCCGATTGGCAAGAGTCTCACTGAACTTCTCAAGCTCATGCTCAATCGCCCGGACGGCATCCGCCGGCGAAGATCCGTCGTAAGGCGCAACATCCACAAGGTGCAGCAAAAGCCGGGTGCGGACCAGGTGCTTGAGGAACCGGATACCGAGCCCGGCGCCCTCGGCTGCGCCCTCGATCAGGCCGGGGATGTCGGCAATGACAAAACTCTGATGCGCCTGCACACTGACGACCCCGAGGTTAGGCACCAGTGTGGTAAAGGGGTAATCCGCCACTTTCGGGCGGGCCGCCGACACCGAACGGATAAAGGTGGACTTACCGGCATTGGGCATACCCAGCAGCCCGACATCCGCCAACACCTTCAGCTCCAGCCGAAGGTTGCGCAGCTCGCCTTCAGAGCCTTTGGTGGTCTGCCGGGGCGCACGGTTAACCGAGGACTTGAAGCGGGTATTGCCAAGGCCATGAAAACCGCACTGGGCAACCTTCAGACGCTGCCCTGCATGGGTCAGGTCCCCGAGCACCTCATGGGTGTCCATATCCACAACCGTGGTGCCCACCGGCACTGGCAGGACAAGATCCTCACCCTTGGTACCGGTGCAGTTGCGGCCGGAGCCTGGCTCACCATTCCGGGCTTTGTGTTTACGCTGGAAACGGTAGTCAATCAATGTATTGAGCGACTCGTCTGCTTCCAGATACACGGAACCACCATCGCCCCCGTCGCCACCGTCGGGGCCGCCCTTGGGAACGTATTTTTCACGCCGGAAGCTCAGGCAGCCGTGACCGCCCTTGCCGGCTTCCACAATGATGGTGGCTTCGTCTACGAATTTCATGAATCAACCCTTTGCGCGATGCGCATAAACTAAAAAGCCCCGCAGCCTCAAGGAAGCTTTGCGGGGCTCCGGATGGCTCTGAACACCTGATGATATCAGGATATCAGCGCCACCCAAGGTTCGACAGAACCGGATCGCCGCTGCTTACGCAGCCGGAACGATACTCACGAACTTACGGCTCTGCGGGCCTTTGACTTCGAACTTCACCTGGCCGTCTGCTTTCGCAAACAGGGTGTGATCCTTGCCAATGCCAACGTTGCTACCAGCGTGGAAACGGGTGCCACGCTGACGAATGATGATGCTGCCTGCAGAAACAGTCTCACCGCCAAAGCGCTTCACACCAAGTCGTTTCGACTCGGAATCGCGACCGTTACGGGTACTACCTGCTGCTTTTTTATGAGCCATTACCAGCCTCCTTCTCTAGGGGGTAATTCGAGAGCCTCAGCCCTGGATACCCGTGATCTTTACTTCAGTAAACCACTGACGGTGGCCCTGACGCTTCATGGAATGCTTACGACGACGGAACTTGATGATCTGAATCTTGTCGTGACGGCCGTGGCTAACCACTTCCGCAGTCACTTTGGCACCATCAACAACCGGCGCACCAACCTGAACCTTGTCACCATCGGCGATCAGCAGAACGCGATCAAACTCAACGTTACCGCCGGTTTCAACTTCCAGCTTTTCCAGCTTCAGGGTTTCGCCTTCTTTTACACGGTGCTGCTTACCACCGCTGACAATAACTGCGTACATTTACTCGTTCTCCGCGATTGACCCATCCCTGCTCTTATCCACCTGGTTCTAAGGGAAGCGCTCTGGCGACCCTATAGCAGGGAGCGCAGGTTGGGATGAGTTGGGCGCGTGATTGTACGAGAAGACGCCATGCTAAGCAAGTTGAACATAGGGTCAGAAGAAAGCTTTCTTCTGACCCCGACTTCGCCGACTTAACGTTGACACCTCAACCTGCAATACCTAGCATTGCCGCGACCTGCCTTTATTATCAGCGAACGCAACGACGACAACACCAGCAAGGGATCCACAAGCCGCATGACAGCCCAGCGCATTCACGACACCGTGGCCGACGACTTCAGCCGCGTCAATGACCTGATCATCCAGCGGCTTTCCTCAGACGTTCCCCTGGTGGAAAAAATCGCCCAGTACATCATCGAAAGCGGCGGTAAGCGGCTGAGACCCTTACTGGTTTTGCTTTCCAGCCAGGCTGCGGGCTACGACAAAAGCGACCACCTGAAACTGGCGGCTGTCATCGAATTCCTGCACACCGCCACCCTACTCCATGACGATGTGGTGGACACCTCCGACATGCGGCGGGGCCGGAGCACGGCCAATGCACGCTGGGGTAATGCCCCGAGCGTGCTGGTAGGTGATTTCCTCTACGCCCGGGCCTTCGAGATGATGGTGGAGCTCAAAAGCCTGCCTATCATGGAGGTTTTGTCCCACGCCACGGCCGTGATCGCCGAAGGCGAAGTCATGCAACTGATGAACGTGAAAAATCCGGACCTGACCGAAGACCAGTACATGAAGGTCATTCACAACAAGACCGCCATGCTGTTTGAAGCCGCGTCCCACACCGGCGCCCTGCTCGCCGGGGCCGGTGACGACCAGGAACGGGGCCTGAAGGACTACGGCAAGCATCTGGGCCTGGCGTTCCAGCTGGTGGACGATGTCCTGGATTACCGGGGCGATGCCGAAGCCATGGGCAAAAATGTGGGCGACGACCTTGCCGAAGGCAAGACCACCCTGCCCCTGATTTACGCCATGGCACACGGCACGGAAAATGAGCGCCAGTTGATCCGCCAGGCCATTCGCAAAGGCGGGCTGGACGACCTGCCCAGGATTCTCGAAATTGTTGAGCGCTCAGGCGCCATTGAATACACCATGACCAAGGCCCGGGAACAGGCGGACCTGGCCAAAGCCTGCCTGACAACCCTGCCGGCCTCAGACCACAAAGAAGCCATGGAGCTGCTGACCGACGTCGCGGTGGCCCGGGTGAGTTGACGTAAAAATGGGGTCTGAAAATGGGGTCAGATGAAAATTTCATCTGACCCCGATTTCAACTCAGGCGCTCGCGCCCATGAGGCTCGTCAAAGTTCAACGCCGGCCCCACCGGCACAATCTGGGTCGGGTTGATGGTCCGCTGGCTCACGTAGTAATGACGTTTGATCTGCCCGATATCCACGGTTTCGGCCACGCCGGGCTCCTGATACAAATCCCGCACGTAGGCAGAAAGCGCCGGAAAATCACTGATCCGCTGGCGATTGCATTTGAAATGGCTGTAATACACCGCATCAAATCTAATCAGCGTGGTAAACAGCCGCCAGTCCGCCTCAGTTAACTGGCTACCCACCAGATACCGCTGGCCAGACAACCGATCCTCCAGCCAGTCCAGCGACTCGAAAAGAGCGTCGTAGGCTTGCTCGTATTTATCCTGAGCGGTAGCAAAACCCGCCTTGTAGACACCGTTATTGACTGTGTCATAGACCCGGGCATTGACCTCATCAATTTCCCCCTGCAGTTCCTCGGGATAGAAGTTCCGGTCCGAGCGAACACCCTCCAGCCCATCGAAGGCCGAATTGAACATCCGGATAATCTCGGCGGATTCGTTACTCGCAATCGTCTGTTTTTCTTTATCCCACAGCGTCGGCACCGTCACCCGCCCGGAATACTCAGGCGCAGCTCTGGTGTAGACCTCATGCATGAAACGGAAGCCATGCAAGTAATCCCGGTGCTGCTCACTGTCAGGCCGGAACTCCCAGCCATTCTCTACCATATCCGGGTGCACAACAGACACTGAAATATGCTTCTCCAGCCCCTTCAGCTTCCGGAAAATCAGCGTCCGATGCGCCCACGGGCACGCCATGGACACATAAAGATGGTAGCGACCGGACTCAGCCTTGAAACCACCTTCACCATCCGGCCCCGGCAAGCCGTCTGCGGTCACCCAGTTCCGAAACCGCGCCGCCTCCCGCTCAAACTTGCCACCGGTCTTATCGGTGTCATACCACTGGTCATGCCATTTGCCGTCAATCAAAAGCCCCATAAACCCTCCGATGAAAAACCTTGAAAGTGTGGCCCCTGTAACAAGGGGGCGCCGGCAAAAAGTCTGCCAAGGGTATTGGAGAAGGCCTTTGCAAACCGTGCATTGCCAAGGATGGCAATGCCGAGCCCCCAGGGAAGGGTTCACGGCGTGTTTGCAAAGGCCTTCTCCAATACCCGCTGCCCCCAAAACTGACAGCGGCCCTGTTACCTGCCCTCCAAAGCCTGATAATTTGAAGGAAGAATACCGGCGACCCTGCTACCCTCTCAAACAAGCATTTCTGGCCAACAACCTCAGATAATTCGAACATGCACACAGCCATCACCATAGACGCCCTCAAAGTCCTTGACGCCATTGACCGCAAAGGCAGTTTTGCCGGCGCCGCCGGCGAACTCTTCCGGGTACCCTCGGCCATAAGCTACACCGTGCAAAAACTGGAAGAAGACCTGAACGTTGCCATCTACGACCGCACCGGCCACCGCGCCAGGCTGACCCCGGCGGGTCATTACCTCCTGGAAGAAGGCCGCACCCTGCTGGAGGCGGCAGAAAACCTTGCCCACACAACCCGTCAGGTGGCCCAGGGCTGGGAAACCAGATTAAAGATCGGATTCAACTCATTGCTGCCGGCACAATGCCTGTTCCCGGCCATCCGGGAATTCCATGAACTCGGAGTGCCGGTCGATGTGCAAATCGTGGAAGAAGTGTTTGCCGGCACCTGGGACGCCCTGCAAAGTCGCCGGGTCGACCTGATCATCGGCGCGGACAATTTCAGCAAACCGTCGGGAAACTTCACAACCAGAGCCCTTGGTGAAATGCCTTTCGTGTTTGCTGTCGGCCCCAATCACCCGCTGGCAAGTGCCGAAGAGCCTCTCTCAGAGGAGGATATCTCCCGGTACCCGGCAGCCGTGGCGGCTGATACCTCGCGTTCGCTGCCACCGGGACATGCCGGCATTTTTCGCCGGCAACGAACCCTGACCGTCGCCAACATCGACCAGAAAATTGCGATTCAGGCCGCAGGTCTCGGCGTCGGGTGGCTACCCAGGGCAAGAATCAGCCAACAGCTGAAAGACGGTAGCCTGATCTCCAAGCAGGTGCACGAGCCCCGGCAGCCCATCATGCTGCATCTTGCCAGACATGCTGAAGACCAGGGCAAGGCCCTTATGTGGTTCTGGGACCGGCTCAGCCGGGAAGAAGTTGTAAAACCAACGCCCGAGGGAGTTCTCTGATGCGGCAGCTGTCGGAACTGGATGCCTCGTTCCTGTACCTGGAATCGGAAACGACCCCGATGCATATTGGCGGGATCTATCTCTTTGATGCCAGCGAACGAGAAACACCACTGGCCTTCAGTACATTTGTTGCCTACCTTCGCAGCCGGCTCCACGTGGTGCCGGTGTTCCGTCAGCGTCTCAAGGAAATCCCCCTGCGCCTGGGCCGCCCCTACTGGATCGACGACCCGAACTTCAGCATCGAGCGCCACCTCGCCTACGTCAATCTCGGCGAACATGGTCGCAAAGCCAGCCTTATGAAACTGGCCTCCAAGATTCTGGAGGAACCCCTGAAAAGAGACCGTCCTCTTTGGCACATAACGTTCGTGGACGGTTTCAAGCTGGATGAGGAGGATGCCGGCAGTGCGGGCTTTGCGCTGATCGTGAAGTTACACCATGCGGCTATCGATGCCTTCAGCGGCGAAGAAATCATCGGAAAGTTACTCGAGTACACTCCGGAGCCTCGCTCGATTACACCACCCCGGCCCTGGCACCCCCGACCAGAACCTTCGGAAGAGCGGGTCATGTTGCAGGCAGGCGCAAATATCCTTCGAACACCACTGCAATTCACCTCGCTCGCCGTCAATGCCGCCGAAGCCACCGCACGGGGGTTGATTCAGAAGCAGTTACGCAAACTGCCTCTGCCACTGCCGCTGTTCTCTGCCCCCCATAGCCCGTTTAACCGGCAGATAACCGCGAACCGGCAAATTATCGCGGCCAGTGTTGAGCTGTCTCGCCTGAAAACGGTGAAGGCGTCCCTTGGGGACGTCACCCTGAATGACGTGGTTCTCGGTTTGTGCGCCGAGGCCCTAAGACGGTACCTGATCAGCGAGGGCTCGGACGCCGGCAAATCCCTGGTGGCAATGACTCCAATTTCTGTTCGCTCAAACAGCTTGCGCAGGGCGACCGGAAACCAGATGTCCGCCATGCTGCTGGATCTCGCCACCAACGAGCCAAACCCTGCGCAACGGATTCGCCGGATTCATTGGAACGCAGTCGCCTCGGAGCCCTACCGTGAGGCCATAGCCGCCGACCGGCTAACGGAACTTTTACCGTCAACCATGCTGGCCCTGTCCGCCAGACTTTACTCGGAGTTGCAGATTGCCCAGCGTTATCAGCCGGTATTCAATCTGCCGATCACCAACGTTCCGGGCCCCCAGGTACCGCTATATCTGCAGGGAGCGCGTCTGGTTCAGCAGTACAACACGGCGCCGCTGTTCGACAGCATGGGGCTGGTGATAGTGGCGGTAAGCTATGAAGGCAGGCTGACACTGAACTTCACCACCTGTCCGGACGTGGTCGCAAACGGGGATTCATTGCAGGCCCATGTCGCCGAAAGCCTTGATGCGATTGAGGAGGCGATACACCGGCTCGGGGCAGACGACGGCCACGGGCCAATTCCCGCAAGTTCAACCCAGACCCTGGCGGACGATGTGATGACGGCGCTGGAGGGACTTCTGAAGAAAGCCTTGAGCCGTTTCCGGGGCTGAACACGGCCCGGAAACGGCGGGCGCAGGATCAGAGATTATTCAAACGCCCAACGGAGAAACGCTTTTTTCTCCTCGTCGCTTGCCGTTGCCCAAACCGCCTTAAGCTGGTCGAGGGCATTAACATCATTCGCGGAAGCGCCCTCAGACGGGGATTCAGGGATGGGAGTCCGGGCTACCCTGCTTGCTTCAGCGGGATTCCATTCGGTCGAGCTTGCCACTGAATCCCCCGCCGAGGACACAATCGTTGCAGAAAACTCCGGCATCATCCGTTCTGCTTCCTGCCGGGAATCCGGTTGCTTGAATTCAAAGCGGTAAGTCTCGCCAGCGATGGCTTCGAAGCGGGCCTCCTGAGGCTTGCTTTCGATAACGTGAACTTTCGATTCCTCGTTTCTGACCACCCCGCTCTTTGCCCAAATGGTTTTGTAGACGAAAACAACCTCGTTTTCACCGGGCAGCAAAGCATAGTCCAGCGCCAGGTCGTTCATTAGGAAGTTGCCCGTGGTGCGGCCATTCACCCGGGTAACCCGAATTTCACCCGGTGTTTTCAGTGTCGCGGCGTTCGTCGCTGCCTCTGGATTGCCGTCCCAGGTCTCTACCCTACTTACCGGGGAGGCACAGCCCACCAATGACAACGCAAGCAATGCTGCCAGCCCGGCGCGAAGGCTAACGGCGTGTTTATGCCAGCCTTTCATCGCCGATTTGAAACCACGGTTAACGTGACAAATGCTCATTTAATCTCCTTGGCTATGAGGAACAAAACAGATTCAGGCTCGCGCCGGACCCGTAGCATTTTGACCAGTGCATCTGACAAGGGCAAGGCAATGGCATAGCTTTGCTGGCCTGTCCCGAGCCGCGGTCTCTGATCCCGTTTGAGACGCACCCCGTAAAAATGTAAAAAAATGTTGAATTCGTCCTGAATTGGATTAATTTTAAACAGATCGGCAGACATTAACGCGGCGCCCGAAAAAGCAGAACAGAAAAGCGGGCACAGGAGACACCATGGATACCCAATGCAGAACCGGAGAACAAGGGCCGGTTCCCTTTCGCAGCAGTCGATTCTTTTGTGTGGGGAGCAAATGGTACTTCACTACCCGGGAAGGGTTTGACAGTGGCCCGTTTGCGTCACGGGAACGAGCCGAGACTGGCTTAAAGCGATTTTTACATGTTGTCCGGTTGTTACCCGAAGAACAGCAACTTCATTAACAGGGAGCCTCATTGAGGCCCCCTAAATCATTACCGGGATCAGCCAGCGGTCAACTGCCCAAAGGCAGACCAGAGCCATAACCCCCGCCAGCACATCGTCCACCATGATACCAAGCCCACCGGGCATTCGTTCGTCCAGCCACCCGATGGGCCATGGTTTTGCGATGTCAAAAAGACGGAAAAGCAGAAAAGCGCCCAATACGCCGTAAATGGTATCCGGAAACAGTCCCAGGGCGATCCACATCCCGACAAATTCATCCCAGACAATGCCCCCGTGATCGTGGACCTTGAGGTCCTCAGCGGTTTTTCCGCACAGCCAGATACCCACGACAAAAGCCAGCAACACCACCAGCCAGTAGGCTATCGGTGGTAACCAGGCGAAGCCATACCAGAGAGGAATTGCCGCGAGACTTCCCCATGTTCCGGGAGCCCGTGCCGTTGCACCGCTACCAAAACCGAAGGCCAGCAAATGGACCGGATTACGCAGGAATCCCGGAGGCAGGAGAACTTCGGGAATTTCCGGTTCGGACGCCTCATCTTTCTGGCTCATGGTCTGCTCCTGAAATGATCGAACCCGGCATCTGCACCACACGGCTTACCATCGAGAATCAACCCGGGCGGGGATTCAACCGTACCAATCACCGACAGTTTTTTCCGGACCGCGTCCGGGGCGTTTCTCCAGCACTCTGCGGGGATGGTCAGGCACAACTCATAGTCATCCCCGGACCGCAGCGCATAATCCAGCGCCGCATCGCCTTTCAGGCGCTTCAGATGCGGTGATACCGGCAGTCGGGCACTGTCGATGCTCGCCCCGACGTCAGAGGCCTCAAGAATATGCCCAAGGTCCGCAAGCAGGCCGTCAGAAATATCAACAGCGGCACTCGCAATGCCACGGACAGCGCTGCCAAGTGCCAGCCTGGGCCGCGGTGAATGATAACGATCCAGCAGGGCTGTAACGTCTGGCGAAGGGCTCGCCTCGTCAAGGTAGTCCAGCGCCGCACCGGCGTCTCCAAGCGTTCCGGAGACCGCGACAAGGTCACCAGGCCGGGCACCCGCGCGCCGAATGGCGGCTCCATGCTCAACGGTTCCGTGCACCTGAAGAGTCAGAGTAAGCGGACCGGAGGTTGTATCACCGCCGGCCAGCGCCATCCCGAACGCATTGCTGGCACTTCTGAGCCCGCCGGCAAAACCTGCAAGCCATTGTTCGTCTGCAGCAGGCATGGTCAGTGCAAGGGTAAAGCACTCCGGATCGGCCCCCATGGCGGCCAAATCACTTGCCGCTACGGCCAAAGCACGCCAGCCAAGGTAATCCGGGCGATAATTCCTGGGAAAGTGGACACCCTCAACCAGGGTATCCATGGAGAAGACGAGATCCCGGCCCGCGGGAATATGCTGAATTGCGCAGTCATCCCCCGGCCCCAGAATCAGGGACCGGGCTGTCTGCTGCCTGGCGAGCGGCAAAAAATAACGCCGAATCAGCTCGAACTCGCCCATCAGCTAGCGGGCACGGGAGCGTGTCTCGGCAAGCCGGAGTCGGCCGCTCAGCTTGTCGAGGATGCTGTTGACGAATTTATGGCCCTCGGTGCCACCAAAGCGCTTGGCCATTTCAATGCCTTCGTTAATAACCACCTTGTAGGGCACATCAAGACGATGCTTCAGTTCATAGGCACCAAGCCGGACAATGGCCAGCTCCACCGGATCCACCTCATTGATCGGGCGATCCAGGAACGGCTCAATCAGCTTGTCCAGTTCGCCCTGCTCCCGGTGTACACCACGGAGCAGGTCGCGGAAGTACAGCAGATCAACCTTGCTCGTGTCATTGTCAACCATGAACTCGGCCTCAATGTCGGAAATGGCCGTCTTGCTGAAGTGGCGCTGATAAAGCCCCTGCATGGCCAGAGCCCTGGCGCGGCGTCGATCACCGGCTTTCGGCTGGCCGGCCGGTGCCGGCTGCGGTGATGTACCTTCAGTTTCGCTCATTACTCACCCAGTTTCCTGAACAGGCTGACCATTTCAAGGGCCGTGATGGCCGCTTCGGCGCCCTTGTTACCAGCCTTGGTGCCCGAACGCTCGATAGCCTGTTCGATGGAATCCACCGTCAGCACACCAAAGGTCACCGGTACGTCTGTATCAAGGCTTACCGCGCCGATACCGCTTGACGCTTCACCGGCAACGTATTCGAAATGCGGGGTGCCGCCACGAATGACGGCACCCAGCGCAATGATGGCATCGTACTCGCCGGTTTCGGCAACACGCTTGACGGCCAGTGGCATCTCATAGGCGCCAGGCACCCGCACAATGGTGACATCATCATCGGAGATCCCGTGGCGGCGCAGGGTATCCAGCGCGCCTTCAACCAGGCTTTCAACAACAAAACCGTTAAAACGGCCTACCACCAGCGCATAACGCCCGGTGCACTCGGTAAAATCACCTTCAATTACTCTGATATCCGCCATCGATGGCTCCTTCACGTGTCGCGGCACCAATGCCACGACCGGGTTTATCATTCAGGGGTATAGGGAACGTACTCAACAACTTCCAGATCAAAACCGGAAATGGCCGAGAACTTGATCGGCGGGCTCAGCAGACGCATCTTGCCCACACCGATGTCCCGGAGAATCTGGGAACCGGTGCCCACGGTGAAATAAACACCGGAGCTGCCCTTGCCGGAGGACCCTTGCCCTTCATCAAAAAATTCGTGGATGCGGTCTTCCAGGTTATAGCTGTCTTCGGCGCTGTTCAGCAGAACAACCACACCCCTGCCCTCGGTTGCCACTTTTTCAAGGGCGTGGTGCAGAGGCCAGCTTCGTGAATCCTTGCGGCGGGCACCCAGAAGGTCCCGCAAGGTGTCGGTGATGTGTACACGTACAAGAGCCGGCTCTTCCTGGGAAATACTCCCCTTCACCATAGCCAGGTGAGTCGCACCCTGGATATTGTCACGGTAAGTACGAAGGCTGAAGACACCGTATTCGGTGTCCAGGTCGTTCTCTTCCACACACTCAACGGTGCGCTCGTTCATGGTGCGGTAGTGAATCAGGTCGGCAATGGTACCAATCTTGAGATCATGTTCTTCGGCAAATCGTTCCAGGTCTTCCCTGCGGGCCATGGAGCCATCGTCGTTCATGATCTCGCAGATCACACCCGCCGGCTCGCAACCAGCCAGTCCGGCAAGATCGCAGGACGCTTCGGTATGGCCGGCGCGACTCAGAACACCACCCGGATCGGACATCAGCGGAAAGATATGGCCGGGCTGAACCAGGTCACTCGCCTTCGCGTTGCGGTCTACCGCCGCCTGAACCGTGCGGGCACGGTCTGCGGCAGAAATACCGGTAGTCACACCCACGGCCGCTTCAATGGACAGAGTAAACTTGGTACCGAAACCGGACGCGTTCTGCTGGACCATCAACGGAAGACCTAACTGCTCACAGCGATCCCGGGTCATGGGCATGCAGATGAGGCCGCGGCCAAAACGGGCCATGAAGTTGATGGCTTCAGCCGTGCAATGCTCGGCGGCCATCACGAGATCGCCCTCATTCTCGCGATCCTCGTCATCCATCAGTATGACCATCTTGCCCTGACGGATATCTTCAATGATGTCTTCAATGCTGTTCAGTGCCATATGGTTTTGCACCCTTGCGGAGTTCCGGCAGCCATCTGCTGATGAAACCTCCTGAATGTATGGATTACCGGCGAGCGAGAATCAGGCGCTGATCCTCCCCTAGCTGACGTCGGTCCAGCACCTTCCATTGTACTTTATCTGCCATGGTTTCCAGCAGCAGGCGCGCGGTCGGACGTCCCGTACTACCGAGGAAAACCGGCGCCTGATAGAGCCAGAGTTCGTCTACCAGGCCTTCGCTGATGAACGTGCCTGCCAGTGTGGGGCCCGCTTCGACCAGCAGCTCATTGATGCCGAGTTCCCCGAGAGAATCCAGCAGTTCGGCCAGATCAATGCCGTTGTCCTTCCAGGCCACCCCGGTGAGACTGATGCCCAGTGCCGCCAGATCCTGGGCCGGTGTCGTCGCCAGAGTTGACGACGCACAGAACACCTGCACATTGCCACCCTGCAGGATCTTCGCCGAACAGGGCGTCCGCGCATCCCGGTCGGCGATCACTCTCAGGGGCTGCCTCGATGGCTCCGTGGCGTCACCGATATCGCCCAGCTCTTCACGGCGAACAGTCAACGATGGATCGTCCACCAGAACGGTACCGACACCCGTGAGGATGGCATCGCTGATGGCCCTGAGACGCTGCACATCCCGGCGGGCATCGCTGCCGGTTATCCACTGGCTCTCGCCGGAGGCCATTGCCGTGCGGCCATCCAGACTGGCCGCCATTTTCAGACGCACCCAGGGACGACCGGTGTTCATGCGCTTCATGAAACCCGGATTCAGGCGGATGGCTTCATCCGCCAGCAGGCCTTCAGTAACCCGGACCCCGGCTTTCCGAAGCATATCCAGTCCACGCCCGGACACCGAAGGATTCGGGTCCTTTGTCGCCGCATAGACATGGGCCACTCCGGCGTCGATCAGAGCCCTGGCGCAGGGCGGTGTGCGGCCGAAATGGCTGCAGGGCTCCAGAGTCACATAAGCCGTGGCACCCCGGGCATCCGGGCCAGCCTGGCTCAGCGCACGGATTTCGGCATGGGCTTCGCCGGCACGCTCATGCCAGCCCTCCCCGAGCACCAGATCGCCCCGGGCGATGACGCAGCCCACCCTGGGGTTGGGGTGCGTCGAGTACCGACCGCGCCAGGCAAGCTGGACAGCCCGGGCCATCATGGCCCTGTCGCGGTTTTCGATCATGCTTTTCCTTCTGCAGAGCGGTTATCTGCCAGTGCCTTGGCAACATCAACGGCTGTATCTCCATTGCTGGCAGACAGGCGCTCGATTTCTTCCTTAAACTCGTTGATATCCTGGAAGCTGCGATACACCGACGCGAAACGGACATAGGCCACTTTGTCCAGTTGCCGCAACTCGGTCATTACCTCCTCACCCAGCTGCATCGATTTCACTTCCCTTTCACCGGTCGCCCGCAAACGGTACTTGATGCGGTTCAGGGCGGCATCGATCTGCTCAATGCTGACTGGCCGCTTCTCCAGTGCCTTCATCAACCCCGAGCGCAGCTTTTCCTCATCAAAAGGTTGCCGGGTGCCGTCCTGCTTCACCACCCGCGGCATCACCAGCTCGGCAGACTCAAAAGTGGTGAAACGCTCACGGCACGACAGGCATTCCCTGCGGCGACGCACCTGATCGCCCTCGGCCACCAGCCGGGAATCAATCACCTTGGTATCTGCTTCACCACAGAAGGGACAATGCATAGTCAGGAGCTCCGGAGAGGAAGCCGGGCCGACTGATCGGCCCGGCGGGTCATGCCTGTAGTCTAGCTATACAACGATCAGCCGTAGACAGGGAAACGGGCGCACAGAGCACTCACCTGCTCACGAACCCGACTGTTTACCGCCTCATCCTCCAGGTTATCCAGGATGTCGCAGATCCAGCCAGCAAGGTCACGGCACTCAGACTCACCGAAACCACGGGTGGTAATCGCCGGAGTACCAAGGCGCAGACCGGAAGTGACAAACGGAGAGCGAGGATCGTTGGGGACCGCGTTCTTGTTCACGGTGATGTGTGCCCGCCCCAGCGCCGCATCTGCGTCTTTGCCAGTGATGTCCTGCTTGATCAGGCTAACCAGGAACAAATGGTTCTTTGTGCCACCGGACACCACGTCATAGCCACGATCCACAAACACCTGGGCCATGGCAGAGGCGTTCTTGACCACCTGCTGCTGATAGGTCTTGAACTCGTCGCTCATAGCTTCCTTGAAGCAGACGGCCTTGGCGGCAATCACGTGCATCAACGGGCCGCCCTGGCTGCCCGGGAACACCGCAGAGTTCAGCTTCTTCTGCAGATCAGCGTCGTCACAGGCCAGGATCAGGCCGCCACGGGGACCACGCAGGGTCTTGTGGGTGGTGGTCGCAACCACGTGGGCGTGGGGAATCGGATCCGGGTACACACCGGCGGCTACCAGGCCGGCAACGTGCGCCATGTCGACAAACAGAAAGGCGCCAACCTTATCCGCGATTTCACGGAATCGGGCAAAGTCCAGTTCCTGGGAATAGGCGGAGAAGCCGGCAATGATCATTTTCGGCTTGTGCTCAACCGCCAGCGCTTCCACTTCGTCGTAATCGATCAGGCCGGTTTCCGGGTTCAGGCCATACTGCACGGCATGGTAGATCTTGCCGGAGAAGTTGACGCTGGCACCGTGGGTAAGATGACCACCGTGCGCCAGACTCATACCGAGAACGGTATCACCGGGTTTCAGCAGCGCCATAAACACAGCAGAGTTTGCCTGGGAGCCGGAATGCGGCTGCACGTTCGCGTAGGCGGCACCGAATAGCTCTTTGGCGCGCTCAATCGCCAGATCTTCGGCAATATCCACAAACTCGCACCCGCCGTAATAGCGCTTGCCCGGGTAGCCCTCCGCATACTTATTGGTCAGCATGCTGCCCTGGGCTTCCATCACCCGGGGGCTGGTGTAATTCTCGGACGCGATCAGCTCGATATGAGCTTCCTGGCGCTTCTCTTCCGCCTGCATGGCGTTCCAGAGTTCGTCGTCAAAGCCGGCGATTTTCATTTCACGATTAAACATGGATGCGCTGCCTCTGTGTGCTTGGCTGGCCCGGAGAGCTTTGGCAATCTCCGGAGGCTCCCTGAAAAATTGGGCCGCTATTCTATCTTACAAACGGGTGAAAAATCATCCTTTATACCGTCCGCAGATACCGGCATGCGGCCAACGCCGGTTTCTGCTCAATTGCTATCACTGGTAGGTTTCGATACCTTACCGGGTCAATAGCACTAGCTCGGATCAAGGGCGGCGGGGCTGGCCTTCCGGGATCGTCAAAATCAGGGATGATTTTGTCGAGCGTACATGGACGTATTCACAGCGTATCCCGGAAGGCCAGCCCCGCCGCCCGAACCATCAGATTGCGAATTCACGAACCTGTCTTACCAAGAGGTTTACGCCAACATGGCCCAATCTGTTTATCTATCCCATTAGTTTTTCGTTATGTTTTATCGGTACACAACCACTCCCTGTACCAGCTGGCCTTCCACCCCTTCCTAGTACCTCCACCCTGTCATCTTCACGAAAAACCAGTCGTTTTAGTTAACTTTTACCGATTTCGGACCAAATTGGACTCAAAAACTTAACTTTTTTGTACGCGCCCACTGATCAAACCTTGCCAGAAGTAAACAGCCGCGCTCCAGCTCTGAGACAACAAACCGCAGATCGCACTAACCTTCCTAGTGGACAGCTTGGCCAGCACATATCTCCTTTAGACACATTTCTCCTGTACGCTCAGCTTTACCACCAGGATCAGACTCATCGTGGATGGCGCGAGGATCAGTGAATGACGAGCAGCCACCATCGAGACTGTCAAAGGTCGGCACCCCCGACCCTATACACAGCTTCTAGACATTTCACATGCCGCAATATTTAGGTATATCGAAACTCTTCTCATTGAAGAGCCAAATGCAATCATCGAAGCACACCTTGATGAGCACCTCTGGGCCGAATAGATTCGATGTGCAAACCTTGTCGCGGTCTATTTAGCGGAAGCGCCGGGCATCCTGACTCAGCCTACGGGCCAAGATGAAATTGCAGAGCATCAAATGCGACAGAGAGGGATTTCCTGGTCACACGCCAGGCGGATGCTCAAATCGCTGAGCCAAGCCAGCAGCTCCGCCTGACAGATCGACTGATCGCTGACGCCACCATCAAGTCACCGCACTTGCGTGCTGCACATCCACTACAATATTCAGCGGAACCTAATTGAAACGGTCCGCCGTCGACATCGACAGACGGTTGCCAACAACACTTTTCTGTTAAACATAGATGACAAGCTTATTCTTTCAATCGAGGCTGATCGAGCAATAGCTCTGAAGGGTGACATCTCAGGCATTCGGCGAGTAAGTAGAGCTTCTCAATAGTGACGTTGACTTCCCCCCGCTCAATTTTGCCTACATAGCTCCTGTCTATTCCCGCCTCGTAAGCAAGACGCTCTTGCGAAAACCCTTTGGATTTTCGAATCGCACGCAAATTCCGGCCAAAAGCCTCGCAAACCAGTGAGCCCATTTCTCGCCCTCACAAAAGGCAAGACTATGGTTTCTTGAGGCATCACAGGCCACGGCATATAATACCCATTTTTTTAAGATCGACTTGTTCGATCAAAAGACCAATTGGGCCGCCGAATGGAAAAGACACAGTCACTGCAAGTCGATAAGATACTGATCGAACTGTTGCGAAAGCAGTTAGACACTCCTTTTTCCACCACCAGTATTCGGGATCTGTACGTCCTTCAAATACCTGAAGGTCAGCGACCGGGTCGCAACCAACTCCGCAAGCACATCTATAGAGAACTGCTGCGACTTGAATCGGCCAAGGTGATTGAACGACATGGCGGCTCCACGGGCCGCGGGTGCAAATTTATCTTCCGTCCAGAACATTCAAGCGTCGAGCTCGAAGCCAGGCCCTCGCCGTTCGAAACCAGTGATCCTCATGTTGAGTCACCGATGGACGTTAAAACACAGAGAGCGCTGCAAGAAGAGCTCTCCCAAAGGAGGATCGAGCTTGTCGCCAGCATTGGTGAAGCGGAAGAATACCAGCGCCTATATAACAAATACCCAGCGCTTCGAGGGGCCGTGAAGGAGCAATATCTGGAGTCTCGAGAGAAGAGCACGAAACTCCTGGGCCAGCTGCGCGCTGTCGAGTCCGTGATCACGAAAGTTGGCTTTCCCTCATGATGCAGTTGCGCGCGTGGCAGAGTGAGTGTATTGCTCAGGCTCTGAAATCTTTTGAACGCCAGTCCCACTTTCTATGTCATGCGACACCCGCGGCCGGGAAAACTGTCATGGTTGCGTCTGTCGCTAAGGCCCTTTTTGAACGGGGCAACATCGATTTTGTCGTATGTTTTTCACCTTCGCGAGCAGTAGCACAAAGTGTCGCCACAACTTTTAGCCAGATTCTCGGGAGAAGCTTTAATGGCCAAATCGGTGCTGCAGGTGGGTCTTATACCTATCAGTCGATGAGTACGCTCCCCAGTGAGCTTTGGCGAGTGCTGAGCGACCATCGAGTCCTCGTAGTATTGGATGAGGTCCATCACTGCTCTGGTAGTAGCTGGGACGAATTCTCTATGGGCAACAGTTGGGGGAGAATCATTCTCGATAGAATTCAGGGAAAGGCATCCTTCACAATCGCTTTATCCGGAACGCCATGGAGAACGGACGACAACCCTATTGTTCTCGCTCGATATTCTCAACCGGACGGCGAGCTGCATTGTGACTACGAATATGGCCTACAACGGGCTGTTCTCGACGGAGTGTGCCGAGCTCCAAATATCGTGCTCACTGACAATCGAGAGATCCATCTGAAGTCATCTGAACTCGGCCTTAAAACCTATTCCAGTATCCGTGACACTATCAAGCAGGGTCATATTTCTTATCCCGACTTTCTTTACCGGAACGAGGTGATCGACCACACGCTTTCTGAGGCATCAAAAAGGCTATCAAAGATTCGGCGGCGCGTTCCTACTGCGGCCGGGTTGGTCGTAGCAGCCACCGTGGTTCACGCAGAACAAATAGCGACCAGGTTTTCAGCCTTGGGTGAGAAACCCGTTGTTGTGACGAGCCGGACTCCGGAAGCTCATGAGGTCATCAATAACTTCAGAACCTCCTCTGATCGATGGATCATTTCTGTAGGGATGATCAGTGAAGGAACCGACATTCCTCGACTCCAAGTATGCTGTCACCTTAGTAGAATTCGAACAGAGCTCCATTTCCGGCAGGTTCTCGGCAGAATCCTCCGTTGCCAGGCAGGCGAACCTTCTGACATAGGAGGCTGGCTCTACGTACTCGCGGAACCCAGCCTGACAGAGTTTGCGCGTCGAATTGGCGAAGATCTCCCAGAGCAAAACGTGGTTTCATTTTCACCCAGGGCTTCAAGGCAAAACGCGGATGGCACTATGGAGCGAGCAGTTGTACCCGAAGACAGTGACGCATCCGAGTGGGACTTCAGTGTCAATGGGACGGATACCCGGACAGCAAGGCCTGACCAAACATGGCAAAAGGAAACAACTGAACTCTCCATGAGCAATCATTACTGGAAAGAAGTTCTGTCTTTATTCGGGGATAGGATGCTGTGACGGCTTCCCCGAAAATTTTTTCTGAGTTCCATTATCGGAATATTCCCGCGGACTTTTCTCAGACAATGAGTGGACGAATCCTCAGAACTTGATGGTTCGTTTATGCACGCTTGTGGAGCCCAGTTTAATGGCGTTTGCCCACAAATTTGGGGACAATTTCTCTCTAAAACAAGCAATTTGTTCCAATAAACTTCACGGTCGGCTCCACTTTGGTGCAATTAGTCAGTTTTTGGAGCCGTGCAGGCCTGAAAAGCCAGAGGCTGGTATTTTTAACGATCTGAAAATATTAGCGGTATGGCACTTTTCATACTGAGAGGAATGTAACGGGTTATCATTTTTGCTCTTTGTTATCCGGTTGATCTCGATTTTCCATAAAATCCTCCGTTACGCCCTCAGCCTCAAAGCACTCATCCCACACGGGATCAGTTGGCCGTTCGTAGCGAAGGACGGAACCTTTTAAACGTTCCAGAGCTGTCGGCTCATTACCCTGCGGCTCGGCAAGCTCATCCGCATGGGCCGCATAGGGATCCAGGCCGTCAAGCAGCTCTTCTTCAGTGAACCTTTTCTTTTTCATACCGCCTCTTTTGAGAGCGAATCATTACACCCTTAGTATAGCAATTGGTCAGGTGCGACACCTATTGAGGAAAGACTTGGTCCAACTGGCTTCCGCCGGAGACAGCTGAAGATCATATTGTTTTACGATTCGGCGAAATCGCGCCACGTATCCGCACTTTCCAGATGGTGGCAACCACTCGTCCGGGCCCTGGGCGCCCTTTGATCCTATAACAATATAAAATATCCCAAATGATCGTATGAGTGAGTGAATAAGCGTTTTTAGGTTTAGTAAACATACTAATCTAAAATCCTAAAAGTTAGCTGAAAGAAACCATGGCGTGACTTCTGTTCATGTAGTAGCACGCAAAAAAATCACCCCACTTTTGCGTCCACTCGGTTTTCAAAGCGGACCTTTCTGGACGTTCAGTTAAGCTCAAGCTCTTTTAAACAAAAGCGAACATTCAGAAACGACCGAATTTGACCCAAAACGGCCCTTTTCTTCGGCGCTTCATGATCTGATTGCCTCCCCCCCCCCCCTCCGGAGTCACCGAAAGTCCCTCTGACATTGGAGTTTTTGGCAAAACACAATCGTGTGGAGAACTCTAATTCGCGGCGCAATTAAAACAGGGATGCTTACATCGTCACCCACCGGCTGATTTGAGTTTTCAGTCAGTTTTCGACTCTGGCTTCGTTTTAGGTCTGCGCTGAATCGAAACAACTGGCTATTTACGCATTTGAGAAACTAGGTCGAGGCAACTCGCTGCAAGGATAGCCTGCGCGCGATTTTGAACATTCAGTTTACGTAGGACAGCCGAAACATGAGCCTTAACAGTGGTTTCCGCCAAGTGCAAGTTGTACGCGATCTGTTTGTTAGACTCTCCGCGTGTCATTCTCTCTAAAACTATCAGCTGTCGCTTCGTTAAAGATTGAAACTGGCTCGGATCAACCTCTGCTTCTGAGCCGGCCATGACAGCACCACGGCCGTTACCATTTTCGAATTCGTCAGAGCCTGCACAAACGCAAATCTTGCCATCCAAAACCTGTCGAATAGCGTCGACAATTTCATCTCTTGATGCAGTTTTTGCTATGACCCCCATGGCCCCCTGACCGATCGCCTGAGACGTGACATATCTGTTTACTCTAGCCGACATGACTATGGTGGGGAGCGAAGGCGCGATCTCATTTAAACGACCAAGCCCACCAAGCCCTCTCATATCAGGCATGTCGAGATCGAAGAAGATGAGATCAAGGCTGCCATGCTCACTCACGATTTCCATGGCGTCTTCCAAGCTGAATGCCTCGAAGACATGTTTGCAATCATGATTTCTCTGAATAATGCTCCTTAAGGCATCGCGAAAAAGCGGCTGACAATCAGCAATCATAGCCTTGAATAATGACGTTTTGCCGACTTCTTCCTGGCCAATGTCAGGAACCGGGAGGGAGTGCAGCGTGGTTTGGCTCTTTGACAAGCTTCTGAGGTTATTGGCTTCTTCTAGCATTTGTTATTCCTCGCCAAACTGTACATACATTTACTGGTGTGCTGCTCGCACTCCTCGCCGCATGGATACCTGACTATCTCGAGCGGCATCGCGCAAGGAGCCATACAGCAGACCTGCGTCATTCTGTTGATCCCCATATCGATGAAGCTTTGTGGCTCACCTGTGAGGAAGGTGGTATTCGACTCTCGGAAGTTGAATGGTCGACCAATCAAAGCTAAACCCCGGCTTCTCAGGGCCGGGGTTTAGCATTCTTCCTAAAGGGCAATGACAACCGACTTTGTTTCAAGATATGAATCGAGTGACTGCTTACCCATATCACGTCCAACCCCGGAGAGTTTATAGCCCCCGAATGGGATGTTGGCGTCAAGCATGTTGTGCCCGTTTACCCAGACAGTGCCTGCTTTTAATTTCGGGATTAAGCGTTGCACCTCAGAGAGATCGTTTGACCAGATGCTCGCTGCCAGCCCATATCGACTATCGTTGGCCCGGGCTACGACGTCCTCGATATCATCAAACGGGATGACCACCAGAACGGGACCAAAGATCTCGTCCTTGGCTATGACCAGAGAGTCGTCTTCGGTCGCAAATATGGTGGGCTTGACGTAATAACCTTTGCGGTCAGCACGTTCGCCGCCGGTAACCAGGCGTGCACCTTCCTGCCGCCCCGTCTCAATGTAGTGACAAACCCGGTCTAGCTGAACCCGGGACACGAGTGGCCCCATTTGAGCATCTGGATCCAGGCCAGGCCCCAGCGGGATGGCCTCTGCTAACTCGGCGAGCCGATCCAGGACCTTGTCAGAAATGCTCCGGTGAACGTAAAGTCGGGAGCCGGCACTGCAGGTTTGTCCATGGTTGAAAAAGATTGCTGCCGCTGCTCCTTGCGCAGCCTTTTCCGCATCACAGTCAGCCAGAACAATCATTGGAGACTTGCCCCCCAGCTCCAAGGTAACTCGCGCCATATTATCCATCGCAGCACGGCCTATGATCTGACCTACCTCAGTGGATCCGGTAAAACTAATCTTGTTGATGTCAGGATGAGTTATCAGTGCTGACCCGGTGCTCTGGCCCTCGCCAGTAATGATGTTGACAACCCCGTCAGGAAAGTTTGCCTCTTCGATCAGCTCGCCCAGATAGAGGGCAGAGAGCGATGTTTGTTCCGCAGGCTTCAACACAACCGTGCAGCCCGCTGCAAGTGCCGGAGCCAGTTTCCAGCAGGCCATCAGAAATGGAAAGTTCCACGGTATGATCGCGGCAACAACACCGACGGGTTCGCGTCGGGTATAAGCAGAAAAGTCAGAGTCAGCCGGGGCAAAGGGCATGGACACGTCAAGAGTCGAGCCCTCAATTTTTGTTGCCCATCCGGCCATGTAGCGAAAGAATTCCAGTCCCAGGCTTACGTCAACAGCTTCGGCAACAGCAACAGACTTGCCGTTGTCGATCGCGTCCAGCTCAGCAATGATTCTGGCATCTCGCTCGATCAGATCTGCAAGTTTGAGAAGCAGGTTCTGACGGGCGGAGGGTCTCATTCGGCCCCAGTCATCACTATTGAACGCACTTTTTGCGCAGCTAACCGCTTTGTTAACGTCATCAGGATGTGCAAGGGGTATGCTTCCTATAACCGTTTCTTCAGCCGGGTTTTCTACCTCTATGCGTTTGTTTTCCAGAGCATCAACCCATTGGCCGCCTATCAGCATACGGTGATTTTGACGTGCCAGGAACGCCTGGGTTTTATTCTCTAAACCATGTGGATGTTTTGTGAACGTATTCATTAGTTTCCCCCAAATCACTGACTTTTTGGACGGATAGCGTCTGCAGTACCCTGAATAAACGCTTTGATTTTCTCGACATCTGTCTTACTCAGCGTTTCGGTAAAATCGGGCATGCCACTGGAAACGAATGGACCGTGAAACAGGAAGGCGTCCAGGTTTTCAATGACTGATTTCTTTGAATAACCCAGGTTTGGAATATTACCGCCCTTGTCTACGCCGGGAACGCCATGACAGAACACGCAATTACTGACGTAAAGAGCCGTGCCTTCTCCAATGAAGTCGGGATTGTATTCAACGCCCGAAACCAGAGAGTTCAGCTGATACTGGGTGAACTCAGGCATCTCGGCATCACCGTTCAGGACAAATGTATAGACAGTGCCGGCGGTCTTGAGGTCGGAGGCCCTCTGGGATTTTCCAAAAACACCGCCCCAGCCTGCCGCAATAGAGACATACTGAGTGCCGTCCACTTCATAGGTTATGGGCGCTGCAATGACGCCGGTACCCATTGGGGATTCCCAGAGGGGGTCACCCGTCCGAGCGTTGAATGCCATAAAGCGAGCGTCTGCGGTTCCCTGGAATACCAGATCGCCGGCCGTTGTCAGGGTTCCGCCGTTCCAGGGAGAGACGTGTTCGTAACGCCAGGCTTCCTGCTGTGTAACGGGATCCCAGGCTGTAAGTCGCCCGAACGGCTTGCTTGATGGTGGCGCTACGTTAAATTGGAAGGCGGTGTTCCAACCTATGCCACTCATGGGTTGTCCCGGCTCATTGCTTTCTATGCTTTCCCAGGAGGGGTCCTCGACCATTGTGATCGGGATGTGCTGAGACGGGAAGTAAGCCAGGCCGGTTTGGTGGTTAAAAGACATTGAGTGCCAATTATGTCCACCAAAAGGCCCAGGGATGATATCGAAGGGTTCGTCCATGGATCGTGCTTCAGGAACTTCTATTGGGCGACCATTGCTATCGTATCCCGTGGCCCAATTAACATCGACGTAATTATCGGCCGATATGAATTCACCATTTGTCCGGTCGAGAACAAAAAAGAAGCCGTTTTTGGGAGCTTGCATGATTACTTTGCGACGCTCCCCATCAATCATGAGCTCGCTGAGAATCATGTCCTGCGTTGAAGTATAGTCCCAGTTATCCCCGGGCGTGGCTTGGTAGTGCCACACGTACTCACCAGTGTCGGCATTGAGAGCAACAATTGAGGAGAGATAGAGGTTATCTCCACCTTCCGGGCTCCGCTTCTTGTGTGACCATGGAGAGCCGTTACCTGTGCCGATATATAAGAGATTCAGGTCCGGATCAAAAACGATGGAGTCCCATACGGTGCCACCGCCACCGGCCTCCCAGTATTTTCCACTTGGGTCCCAGGTTTTCGCGGCGCGAGCCATGGCTTCGTTTTCAAACGGTTCGTTCGGATTTCCCGGCACGGTATACCAACGCCATTTCTGTGCGCCGGTTTTCGCGTCGTAAGCTGTGATGTAGCCCCTGACTCCAAATTCGGCCCCACCATTGCCTATGATCACGTTGCCGTTAACAACTCGAGGTGCGCCGGTAATCGTATAGCTCATGTCGTTGTCGGGCAGAGTATTCGTTTCCCAGACTTTTTCGCCGGTTTTTGCATCAATAGCGATCAATCGACCATCGTAGGATGCAACATAGACATTTCCGTAGTGCACTGCCACACCGCGGTTTACAACATCACAACAACCCCTTGAGCCCGCCTCCCCGGGTACTTCAGGGTCGTAGGTCCATAGTTTTTTGCCGGTCTTTGCATCGAGTGCATGTACAATGCTCCAGGAAGCAGTGACGTACATCACGCCATCCACGACAAGCGGAGTGGCCTCGACTCCTCGGGTAGACTCGAGGTTGTAGGACCATGCAAGCCCGAGGTTTTCGACATTATCGGCCGAAATTTGGGCGAGAGGGCTAAAGCGCGTCTCCGCATAATCAAAACCATGGGTTGGCCAGTCCTTGCCGGTTTTGGCGTTTTCAATGATATAGCTTTGATTTACCTGATCAGCCGCAATAACAGTGCTGGCTCCGATTACGAAAAATGGAACTAATGCACTACTTGTTAGTTTTTTTGATAGACGTTTTCTGTAGTGATTATTAGTCAGTTTCATTTTTATATCCTTTCGTTGTTATTACTGTTTTATGGGATTTTAAAACGCTTTTAGAATACGAAAGTTGAGTCGGTGCTGTTCTTTAAATCCATTTTCTACGGACAAATCTCTTCCATAATTTGCGATTAGTTGCAGTCCCGGATTCGCAAACCATGCCGTACCGATAGTCATCTTGGTAGTTGCAAGGTCATTGTCCTGGTTTATATCGTTTACTTGTGTCTCACCGCCGAGGGTATGAGAAATGCCGGTGCGAAGATCCCATTGAGGTGTTACGTTATAACGTAGGAAGCCTTGGAACTGGTACAAGGGATCCTGTTCCAGAGTGGCTTTGGAGGCACCAAGTTCGTCATTCTTGCCGAAAAAAGTGACATCACCAATCAGGTCTAACGAGATTTTAGAGGTAAGACCGGTGATGTAACCCGCCTGCAATGCATATTTCCATCGGTTTTCGCCGAGGTTTAATGTGTCATTCCGATCGTAACTCCCTACAGGAACATACAGAAACGGAGTAATGCCGAAGTAGGTGTTACTTTCGGGCTTGTTTACAAGCCAAACGGTTGCGGCAAGTAACAGGTCGCCAATGCCACTGGTGTCACCGAGGGCAGAGGTATCGTCTTTTCCCTCTACCTTGCCGAATGGAAGGAGGAATTGAGGGTCTACTGTATAACCGCCAATTTCAGTGAAATGCACCCCACGCAGGATTCCTACCTGTGAGTCCAATCCAGCGTTAATGGGGGCCTTGTCTCCATCCGAGTAGAGGGAATCGGCAGTGGCGTATTGATAGTAGACCACTCCAAGATTGGTGCCGGCGGGCAATGCTGTGTAATCCCCGGCATCAACCTCAATAGCTACTGCATTACCAGAAGCCAGCAACATAGTGGCCAGGCCAGCAGAAGCGACGCAGAAATTCCCAATTCTGGAACGGAGTAAACTTTTGTGCTTATAGTTTGATACAGATGACATGATGCAGCCTCTTATTAGTTTTGTTGGTATTGCACTCGAAGTTAAGCAATCAATATGCCAGATCGATTGATCCTTAGGAAATTATTATGAAACAATTACTTATGCGGCTTTATAGCATCTATGTTTTAGTTTTTGGAAAAAAATGGATCGTTTCAATACACTAAAATTGGATGGTTGAATAAAAAAAATACAGAGTGGTGGGTGTCCTTATGCATAAAAAGATCGTTGATCTGAACACTCAGGTCCAGCAAGCCCGTGAGTTGTTTGACGAAGGGCGTGTTGTACCATCCCAGTGGGTGCGGGATGAGGTTTTGCGCTCTTGGCTAAGATGCAGAAAACATGGCGTGTCCCCCTCTGATCAGCTCTTACTTGAGGCCGCGCAATTCGACCAGATTTCTCATATCCGCAATCAACATCAGCGTCTCATGACATTTGCGGAGCCTGAAATGCATCGGTTGTTTCGTGCAATCAGTTCTGCAGGTTGGGTTTTGGCGTGTGTGGAAAGAGAAGGCCACAGCATTAAATATTTCGGCAATGACAGTCCCTGCTACGAATTGCTGGGAGCCGCTTTGAATCCTGGTATGGACCTTTCAGAGGATATAGCTGGAACCAATGCCCCCGGTTGCGCTTTGATAGAAGGCAGGCCGTCGCTTGTGTGTGGAAGTGAGCATTTCTTGCATTCTCTCCGCGATCTATCCTGCGTGGCAGTGCCCATTTTTGACCCTGCAGGGACGCTGGTCGGGGCTTTGAATGCTTCGAAACCTTATGATGGCCGACCGGTCGGGATTCTTGAGGCAGTTGCGCTCGCAACTCGGTCTGTTGAGAATCGAATGGTCGACGATTTGCGTGGCGCCTTAGTCCTCGCGCTTCACTATCGCCCGGAGCTTACGCAGTCACCTATGCGTGGTTTGATACATTTCGGCGAGGATGGTGAAGTTTTAGGTGCAAACCCCTCGGCCAGGCAGATGCTGGATATCGATTCTCTCGAGAAGATGCAGAGTCATGTCTGTTTCAAAGACTTATTCTCATGCCGCGCTGCCGAGATTGAGGGATCACAACAAAGCCCTCTTGAGGTTGAATGTCACAATGGGGCAAGGCTTTTTCTTAAAGTTGAAAGTCTTCGCAAAGGGCCTTTGAGCGTCAACTCGATGCCACAGCAAAGACGGCCGGACATCGTTCAGTCTTTTTACGTGGGCGAGCCTACAAAACCACTTTTCGACAAGGCGCATCGGGCTTTTCAGTTTGGAGTTCCGGTTCTGGTGACTGGGGAAACCGGAACGGGCAAAGAGGTTTTAGCACGGTCGTTACATGCCAATGGGCCCTCTTCAAAAGGCGCGTTTGTTGCCGTGAACTGCTCGGCTATTCCTGCCGGGTTGATCGAATCAGAGTTGTTTGGCTACGCAGACGGTGCATTTACCGGTGCCAGACGTGGTGGCGCCAGGGGGAAGTTTGAGGAGGCGAACGGCGGTACGCTCTTCCTGGATGAAATAGGCGATATGCCATTGGAATTTCAAGCACGTTTGCTACGTGTTTTGCAGGAACGCACTGTCACAAGACTTGGAGAAGAGAAGCCTCGGCCCGTCTCGTTTTCTCTGGTCTGTGCGACACATCGGAACCTTGATGAGCTTATGGAAAGCGGAGACTTTCGGAGCGATCTTTATTACCGGATCAATGGCCTCAGGGTGCAGCTCCCTGCTCTGCGGGAGCGTGAAGACCTCGACGCTTTGATTGATCACTTGCTGGCATCAATTTCACAGGAAGATTCCCCGTCGATTCTGACATCCGAGGCTCGTAATCTCTTAAGGCACCATTCGTGGAGAGGTAATATCAGAGAGCTCCAGCAGGCACTGAATCTTGGTCAGGCGCTGTCTACTCAGGGAATTATCGATGTTGAACACTTGCCCGAAGACATCAAGGTCCAAAATGACACTGCGGAGGTGGACCTTGGCGAGGGCGGCACACTCGCCGCTGCAGAGCGCGAGGCGGTGCGATGTGTGCTTGAGAAACACAATCACAACGTCAGTGCCGCAGCTCGAGAATTAGGGATAACACGAGCCACTCTCTATCGAAAAATAAAACATTTTGGTCTCTGAGGTAATTCATGGAGTAGCCCGGATTTCTCATGAGAGGATAAAACGCGCCGCTCTTTTCAGCGAGCAAGCGCCCGGGCATTACAGTTTGTCAGGTGCATCCGGCTTCCAGTTGTGGGCCATTAGCTTGGCTGTGCCGGTCGCTGTCCGCCTATTCTAAATGTCCGCTTTGCGACCTCAGCGTGCTTAATCTCCCGGAATCTCGGCGACAAAAAAGGTCCGCTTCTTATCAAAAAACGGACGTAGCCTCGATTTCAATTGAGGGCTCTGCCCTCTCGCCGCAAGCGGCGATTCGCCCGAGGTATTTAAGGACCAGCGATTTTATCGCCGGATTCTGGCGCACGGCGCTCTCTCCGATACCGATAGCGTTGGCGACTTCGCCACGGTTTAGCTGGCCCCGAAAGACGATTTGCTTTAAATCGTCATCGGTTTTCGTAGCGGCCCAACGCTGAAAGGCAACAAGGTTTTCGCGAGCTTTTTCTTGTCCGTTAGTCATTCCCGATACTCAACGCTTTTTCAAGGGCATCCACAAAACCGTTTCTGAGGACAACCTTGCCGTTTTGGTCCTTGATGCTGCCGCGTTCTGTTTTAGTCCAGCCCTTTAATTTAAGGGACTCCTCAGAGATGGCGTCTCTCAATGCATCAATCTCGTGACTCAACAGGCTCGGTAACCTCGATTCAGATTTGTCTTCAGCACCCGCTCGGTAGTCAATTTCCAATTTCTTGATCGATGCAAACCTTTTATTTTCGGCCCTCAATTTACGGACCTTCGAAATCAGGTCGAGTATGAGGAAGCGGTGAGTTTTATTGCTTACCTCATCAACCCAATCGTACTCGCCCGAGGGCGTGGTCTGTGCTTTGATCGCTTTCTTTTTCTGGTCTCCAAGCGCCTGCCAAGCCTCAATGACCGCTCTATAATGTTCTCCGGTTTTGTTTCGGATGGTCTGCTCGCTAGGAGCGCCACGACTGGCCCCAAGCTTCGCAATCGTTGAGATTCTGAAATCAACCGAGCCTGACTCATGATGTTCCTTGCAAACGGCGTGAAGGGCCTCCAGGGACTTCCTGGAACGAGAATTTTTCAGTTGGCCCAGTATGGCCTCGTAGACTTCGTTCGGTTCACTCATTGCAGCTCTCGATTTCTAGCGGGAATTTCAAAGACCCGTTCATGGCTGACTCGATCTCTTGGCGCACATCACCTAGCTGTAGTGGTTCGGCGAGATCTTCCAAGGTGATTTGCCCATTGATCAACTGGTCAGCGACGTGCCAGTTATTCTGTGTCACTTGCATAATCAGCCGGACGACCTGATTGGCAGCTTTGAGCTGCTGATCCTCGGTCAACCGAAATATCGCGGGTGCAATCCCATTGGTGTCCGCCAATTTGTCGAGCATCTGACTGAGCAGGGGGCGTGCTCTGGAGGCACTGGCGCTCTCGTAAATCTCAGCGTTGGCACAGACCTCAGCGAGCAACCGAAATTCGCTGCTTTGCTCCTCCAAATGCATCTCCATTTCCACGTAATTGCCGCTGACGATCAGCTGGTGCTGGCCTGTCTCGGAGGTCTTCAGCAGTTCGGTAGATTGAGAAATCAGGCGGTATAAGTGCTGGAGATCCGTGAGAAGCATGTCGAGCTTTTTGGCTTTTTCCTCATACGCCGAGGTGATCTTTTTCAGCGTTCGCTCTTTACCAAAAAACTGTCCCGAAGACTCGGCATCGTACCGCTCGTCATCGAGCGTCTGCCTTTTTTCTTCGAGTTCGTGGTATTCATTGCGGGTGACATTGATTTCCAGAATGATTTCGTTGGCAATGGCCGACAAACCGCCCAGAAACGCCGGGCCGGTAATGAAGAAGCGGCACTGGGGACAATTTCGAGTCCCAAGGTAGCCATTGGGCACGGGCGCGTACTGTGCTTCAACCTTCCGCTCAACCAGTGCCATGCCACCTTCGTCACACTTGTTGCCGCTCATGGGGCAGATTCCGAAACTCATAAGTTGGAAGGCTCCAGAGGGCCAATTAGGTGTCAGACACTGATCCATGATGCTTCGGTCTGTGGCGATTAATTCCGGACGCGCCTCTTCGATTTTCTTCTGGAGGATGAGGTCTTCGTAACGATAATGACTCTGCTCAAGTGCCCGTTTTTCAGCCGCCGCCATCTCCAGCCGCATTTTGCTGGCTCCTACCTTTGTGTAGTAAATCGTCATCACCAGAGAGGAATGACCAACCAGCTTTGAAATCACGGCTATGGGCGCTCTGCCGTCGACAATGTAGGCAGTGATAAGGCTGACGCGGAGAGCATGAGGTGTAAATTGGCTCTTGTAATCCACGCTGCTCTTTTTTTCGATTTTCTCAGCGAGGTCCGCGCCTGGCCTCTGACTATGGAACAACAGAGCAGGCAGGGTTCGTGTAAACGCGGTTGTCGTACGCATGGGCGACGCCTTCTCATCACAGGCGTGTGAGGCCGGGTCGCGGAACAGGAACGATTGTTTACCGCGCCTTTTGAGGATGTCTTTGTGTATCCTTTGCTGCGGGTTGATTTGCGTCCACAGTGTCAGTTCTTCGATTGGGTTGTATTTGGATTGCCACTCCCGAAGCTGGATAATCCAATACGCCAGATCTTCCGGCATGAACGGAATATCGTAGCCGCCCAATTTCTTTCCGGTTTTGTTCGTCGTGATGTAGGCGCTCAACTCACCGTCATTGTTCCCTTTCTGAATAAAGCCCTTATTCCGCTTTCGGGTCGCAAGCGGACTTGGATTTTCGATCCAGTGAACCTTCCCATCACGCCATAACGGAACGAATTCATCTCCCTCTCCGCTGTCGAGCCAACAGATTTGCTGTCCTCGCAACGGAATGGATAGCAATGTGTAGTTTGCGACAATTTTTACGGGCGACCATAACTCGTGCATCTCTTCAAAATAGCGCTTGCGACCTCGCTTCCGCTCTTTTTTGACCACTCGATAAATGCAGTTTGGGTCATTGTCATCAATTAACTGTGGATCAACCCCGAACCAGCAGTCTTCGAGGAAGGGATGCAATTGATAGAGATCGCGAAACGACGTCGCCTCTAGCGGAATCAGATGCTGCTTGGCTCGTACAATGGCATCCATGGGCAATGGAGGCTTGTCTGATTCACTGCGCTTGTAACTGGGTAACTGATCTAACAAACCCTTGAGAACGGTTCTAAGAGGATTGCGGTAGCCGGGCAGAACTATCAACTCACCGTTCTCGTCCTCGTCAGAGCAATAAGTCTCCAAAATCCACTCGAAAAAAGCGGAACAGGCGTTATGCCGTGGTTTTTTTACAGTATCTGCGGTGACATTTATGAAGTTTTCGTACGCTCGCTCATCAAACGGGATATCCCTTGACAGCATGGCTCCCGGGTCGTCAACCAAGCCCAGCTTGTCCACGTAAAATCTAAGGAGTGCTCTCAAATGTGAGTATTTGTTGGATTGGCCTGTACCAGCCTCTACATAACACTGAATGGCTTTCCAAAACTCGGGGTATTTGCTGGTCAGTTCTCGATTAATGGCGTTTTCGTTGCCCAGGAAGTGAGGCCAAGATATCCAATGTTCGGAATAAGTTTTATTCGGCTGCGATGGCAACTTCGGGTCTTTTTCGTAGCCCCTGAAGTATTCCGCACCTGTTTTTAACCCCAAGCATTGAGCGGCTTCGGACGCCTCGGCGAGCGTCGCGTACCTCTTAACGGGGCGCTCAATGCCAAGGTAGCTGTACCAATCATCCCAATCTTCGGCATAGAAGTCGAAGGGACTTACTGTCAGCTTCGGGTCTTGTTTGTAGCCCTCGTAGAATTCCTTCTGTGTTTTGAATCCCAAGCGCTGGGCTGCTTCGGACGCCTCGGCGAGCGTCGCGTACTTTTCTTTGGGACGCTCATTGCCAAGAAAACTGTACCAATCAGCCCAATTTCTGCGATACATTCCGTCGGGATGGCGTGGCAGCTTCGGGTCTTGTTTGTAGCCCTTAAAGTATTCTGTGGACGTTTTGAATCCCAAGCGCTGAGCGGCTTCGGACGCCTCGGCGAGCGTTGCGTACTTCCCATCGGGGCGTCCAGTGCCAAGGAAGTTGTACCAACTACTCCAATCTTCGGCATAAAAGTCGTTGGGAGAACCTGGCAGCTTCGGGTCTTTTTGGTAGTCCTCATAGTATTCCGCCTGTGTTTTTAACCCCAAGCGTTGAGCGGCTTCGGACGCCTCGGCGACAGTGGCGTGCTTCTCACTGGGGCGTTCAGTGCCAAGGAAGCTATACCAATCATCCCAATCTTCGGCATAGAAAACAGAGGGTTGTGATGGCAGCTTCGGGTCTTTTTGGTAGTCCTCATAGTATTCCTGCTGCGTTTTGAACCCCAGGCGCTGAGCGGCTTCGGACGCCTCGGCAAGCGCCGCGTACCTCTCGGGGCGCTCAACGCCAAGAAAGCTATACCAATCATCCCACTCTCCGGCATAACTTCGTTGGGGATTCGATGGCAACTTCGGGTCTTTTTGGTAGCCCTCATGGTATTCGGTGCGTGTTTTGAAGCCCAATCGCTGAGCGACTTCGGACGCCTCGGCGAGCGTCACGTATTTTTCTCTAGGGCGCTCATTGCGAAGGAAGTTGGGCCAATCAGCCCAATCTTCGGCATAGTGTTTGTCGGGAGCTGCTGGCAGCTTCAGGTCTTTTTTGTAGCCCTTGTTGTATTCATCTCTTATTTCGAATCCCAAGCGTTGAGCGGCCTCGGACGCCTCGGCGACAGTGGCGTACTTCTCACCGGGGTGTTCAGTGCCAAGGAAGCTATACCAATCATCCCAATCTCCGGCATAGAGTTGGTTGGGATTTGCTGGCAGCTTCGGATCTTGTTTGTAGCCCTTCTTGTATTCCGGCTGCGTTTTGAATTCCAAGCGCTGAGCGGCTTCTGAGGCTTCGGCGAGCGTGGCGTACTTAGTTGCCATGAGTGAGTCCTTTCTTGATTGGAGAAATTAAGCCGTGCTCGGGCGACAATCTGCTCAAATGCGCACGCATCTGCTTATCAGTGAGTTCGGTGTAGACCTGCTGACTTTCTATCGATTTATGGTGTAGGGCGTTTTTAATGATCAGAGAATCAGCGTTTGCATCAGCCAGAGCTTGCCCATACGAGTGTCGGTGGGCGTGTGCTGTCGTTCCCGCTTCTTTTGAAAACGGTAAACCAATTCTCTCAACGGCTCTTTTAAGCGATTGGTTATAGCCTTTGATTGAGTGCGGAGCGCCTGATTGCGTCGTGAATGCAAACGGATGTTTACCGCCATCGGGGTATCGCTGGTAGGTCAGGTAAAGCCGCCAAAGGTCGTTAAAGGTTTCACCAGCACTTCTTGGAAACCACCAAACCTGAAGAAAGTGGCGACTTTCATTGTCCTCTTTGGGCGCTTTCCAACCTGCATGCAGCGTATGGGATTTCGAATATTCAAATCGCGGTTGCATCCCATACTTGTTGAGCAACTCTTCGCGCCTGCTGGGGCCGTTTGGACGGGGCCGCCCTTTATCGGGATGAAAAATTTTGACCAGTGCGGTTCCGTCCTCCCACGGCACGACATCTTCTACCCAAAGGTGAAAGCACTCGCTGAGCCTGAGTCCGCCGTAATGCATCAGCATGGTAATGAGCACATTCTTCAGGTCCAGGCGCTCATAAACTACGTCGCTCGTTTCAAAGCCATATCGCGTAAGGCCATTCCACAAGAGGTCGTCAATTCGTCCAGGAGGAAAGCTTTTCTTACCCTCATTGCCGTTAGAACGCGACACCGTCCTGGGCATAACCTTCCGGAAATAAGCAGGGGCTGGTTTGTTAGCCCAAAGGTGGGAAAGAAAAGCCCGCCGTTTCTTTTGGTAGAAGGCTGCGAGGCCCATCCACTCCTCGTAACGAGTCGGTTTCACCGTTGGGTTTATCTGAAGCTTTTTCTCTTCATACTGCTCAGAGAGCCAGTCTGTGTATTGTGTTATCAGGCTGATTAGAAAGTTCGCGTCCTTATCCTCGCGTGGTTTCCACCGCAGCCAACTCGGATCGCTACCGTCCTCGCCAATCGTTCCGGTGTAGAGGCTGTTTGAAAACTCCTGAAACAGTTGGTGAGGAGTTTCAAAGCAGTCTTTATTCTGATTCGTGTAATCGATGAGGAGTCGAACCGCAAACGCGCTCCTGTCTTTCCAGCTCCGAGATTTGTATCGATGAACGATCAAATAATCCAAATAACTTTTCAGCAAACCATCTTGGGTGACGATCACCGGAAGACTTATCTTCGTCCCCGTGTTGTCTACTTTGATATTTGCCTCTATGCAGACGCTGTTCAGCACGCAATTTCCAATTGGTAAAATAGTATGTTCGTAATTCCACTATATATGCATGTATGCTCAAGAAAAACCAGATTTCGATTTCTGGCATAGGTTTTTGATGCTTTTTAGGATATTTTTTCTATTCCACTAATACTTCTATTTAGGCTTAGCTCGACAGGCCAGAGATTGACCATATCGTTTGCAAACCGTTCTCTTTTCGCTTGGGGCCAAAGCTGTGCGCCACGCTTCCAGGCCCAATTAAGAGGGACCACGTGGTCAATGTCGATCTCGCTACTGTTCTGGATGACGTTGCCCGTGAAGGGACTTATCCAGCGACCGGTGACGACTCGACACTCTTTGTCTGTAGCGAATCGCACCGTAGTGCTGGAAGTTTCGATTAGTGCCTCGGCCCGACTGTTCTGGCAATCGCCATCTGCGTCATCCCACCCATTGCCAAATGCTGATCTCGCGTAGGACGTTGAGCTGGCCTCCGTCGGCTGAGTTGATTGGTTTTGCACCAATGTCTTTGGTAAGCGTCCGCCACTTGTTACGCAAGCGTCAACGGAGTCAAAAGGCTCAAAATCCCGGGTTCGTTCGTAATAAGGGCTTGCGGGTGGATGGCAAATGCCAGACGACGTCTTCTTGACCACGGCTGCACTGGCAACTCCGGACGCGATAAGCAGCATTACAGCCAACAGAGAATGCTGGAAATACTTCACTGACTTCCCCTATATCTCAAAAGCACAGACCCGAACGTCATGTTAAAGACAATGGTCACCGGTATTCTCTGTAGGATAAATCCCACCCGCCTTTCGGATTTATCCGCTTTAGGCGGTCGGCTGAAAACCAGACAATGCGGTCGAGCCGTTTGATCAGGATGATCAGGGCTCAACGCCGGCAAGGATGCCTGGCAAACGCGACACCTGCCAAGTGGTGTGACTCGCCGGGGAGAGGCCTGGTGTCCACTTCTGTTGTTGATTCCTTTCCACTTCGGCCGAGACGACGCGCATTTTAAATAGCCTGCTGTGCCGACGAAAGACCCGTCAAAGAAAATATTTCCAAATGATCGGCTCAACTAATTTAGCCGCCGTTTCACACAGTTGTGGGGCCGGTGTCGGGTCCAACTTCTTCGCTATGACCACAAAGCGGACCTTTTCAGATAGGGGCCTGCCTAATCCGCTATTCGGAAATAAAGCGCGCTGAGGTCGCAAAGCGGACATTAAGATTTTGGAATAACGCCTTGGCTTTGCGGCGTGCCGGAGCGACAGCGTAGGAGCGTTCGCCAACAGCCACAGGTTAGTTGATAGATGGTTATGCAACGAGGTTCCAGTAGCGATTCTTAAGGCAATCCAAGAACCAGCGAAGGTCAGGCTTATGCAATGATCTGGCCCTTATGACAGCACCCTTGGTAAACCTGGCCCGTATAAGAGAACAACAACTGCCCATCATGCTTCATCAAACAGTTCAGACTATAGTATGCATTCCTGCCTGCACATCTCTGTCGTGCCGGCATAGAGGATAGGCCTGGCTGCCGGTCTGTATCAACCGATCCGTCCGGGTACTAGCACTCTGGCAGTCGGCCGCCACAGTATCTCTCTGCTCCCTTACCAAGCCAATGTGTCCCCGCAGCGCCTCGATGCACATCCCTAACCCGTCGGGCAGCCTTTGAACGCAGCATCCCTCACACTGGTCCTCCGCATTTCACTTCAATGATTTTCGCCCTCCCTTCGCATCCAACCATAGTATGTAGCCCAGACAGGTTCGCTGAAACTCCCTAGCAGTCATCCCGGTTTTGTGATCCACGCTGATAAGAGGTTTCTAAATCCGAAAAATAGTCGCTATTACAACTTCATCAGCCACCTCACACACACCGCGACCTCGGATTTTACCTCGCGCAGCTGCACCCAGCTGCGCCAGGATTCTGTGCCACACTTTCCCGATTGCTAAATTGGCTCACGGTTTGAAGATCACACGCTCTACTAGCAAAGCACAGGTCTAACTGAGTAACGGGTGTCGCGCATTTCTGCACACCTACCCTCCCGGGCTTCAGAAACAGGTCCACTTGCCTTATGTACCGTTACCGTCCTAAGGATTCTTCAAGACCCACGTAAGCCAGCGACGCCACTGCCAGTAGAATTGTTCTCTGCTATTACCACTGAGTTTCAGATGGCCGGGATTGCCGGCTTCGCAAGCAAAAAAATGGCCCCACAAGGGGCCAAAAGGATCGCAACACAATGCAATGGGAATCTCTAATTATGACCTGAATCAGTGACTTCGCTCGCCAATATACCCGTCAAGCCCACCTCTGCGCCAACAAGAGGCGATAACTGGGTGAGATTCTGACTTTGAGGTCAGGAAGCAAAGAGCGGGAGCAACCGATGGTTCGAGATTGGTTGATAAATAACCAGCATGCAGTGTTTAGGCAATAGCGGGCTGTCCCGGCAGAGGATTCCGGGAGGATTGTTTTTTGCCAGTGGTTGAGTTGGCCTATCCGGCGGAAGCAAGGCCCCGATAAAGATCGCGGTAAACCGCAAAGCCTGGGCAGTGTCGGCCAAATCGCAGGATCCACTGCCGGCCACTGTGCACCAGGCGGCAGGCCATGGTCATGATCTCCTGCATCACGGTTCTCAGGCGGCGACGCCTGGCCGGGTGGCGAACCGGTGCATCCGGGCCGGTCAGTCGCAGACCCATCCAGCGCAACACGTTGTAACCCATCGTCGCGAAGGCCATGACCAGGTTGTTGGTGTCGAATTTCCCGGACGGAAGTCGTTCCAGGTCCAGGTCGGTCTTGAACTCGCTGTGGAACTGCTCACTGGTGGCGTGATCGCTGTACAGCGCCATGATGTGTTGCTCGTCGGCTACTTCGGCCGGCAACGAGGTCACCCAGCCTTCGAGGCTGACTTCCGGTTCGAGATACAGCTGGCCTTCGGCATCGCTGGTACGAACGGTGACCTTCACGATGCGACGTAGACCGGGCTCGTCCGGAATCGCTTCCGACAGAACCGCTTCCATCTTGCCATCGCGCTCCAGTGACCAGGCTTTCCGGGCCTGGACCTTGTCCGCCCAGACGAGCGGATCCTCTTTACGAGGGTTCCACTTGATCAGGAAGTCGACCTGGTCCTGCTCGCGCAGGAAATCGCGATTGGCACGGGCATCGTGTGCGCTGTCCAGGCGCAACAAAATGGGCTTATCCGTCAGTGATCGAGCCCGGGGTAACACCCGTTTGAGGGTATCGAGAAATCCCTTGTTGGCGTGCTGGCTGCCAGGGCGCAGCTCGCAACCCAGGCACCAGCCTTCCTGCCCAAGGTAGGCGGCCATCGGCGCATAGCCGTCATAACCCTTGTAGGTGTAGCTGACACCCTCTTTGCGGGTCTGGCTGTTGTCCATGGGAAAGACATCCATATCCAGCGCAACGTAAGCGTTCATTCCAGGACGTCCTGCCACCCGGCTGAAAATCGCCCTACAGTAACCTCACATTTTTCAACACGAGGTTACCCCCATGAGAAAGCACCGTACCCCAGAACAGTGGCAGGCCCTGGTTGATCAGCAGCGCGT
>NZ_JBSXNZ010000048.1:0-39527 GCF_056857895.1 Marinobacter sp. B-21 | reverse complement strand
CGTCGACCCGGCAACCACCTCCCGGCTGTTCGGCCTGTTCAACGAGTCTCACATGCAATACGAGGCGGATCGTGGCAATGACGTTGCCGGTGAGCCTTCACTGAGTGAGATGACCGCCAAGGCCATCGACATTCTCGATAATGATACCGATGGTTTCTTCCTGACCGTCGAGGCGGGGCGGATTGATCATGCCAGCCACGCGGGAAGTGCTTATGGCGCACTGACCGATACCATTGAACTGGCAAAAGCCGTTCAGGTGGCCGTGGATCAGACCAGTGCGGAGGATACGCTCATCATTGTGACCGCGGATCACAGCCACGTATTGACGATGGCGGGTTATCCCAGGCGCGGTAACCCGATTCTGGGCAAGGTCGTGGGTATTGAGGAAGATCAGCCTGCACTGGCGGCGGATGACCTGCCATACACTACGCTGGGCTACGCCAATGGCCGTGGTATGCGCGACTATGGAAGTGAGACCGATGCGGACCGTACCTATAGTGACCCGGTCAACGCCGGAAGAATGGACCTGACCAGTGTGGATACCACTTCACCGGGCTATCATCAGGAGGCATTGGTGCCGCTTGGTAGTGAGACTCACGCTGGAGAGGACGTAGGCATTTATGCCCGGGGCCCGGGCGCCAACCTGCTGACTGGCACCAATGAGCAGAACATGATCTATCATGTTATGGATTATGCGGCCGACATCAGCGGGGCTGCCAATCAGGAGGTTCAATAACCCCGGTAAGGTTGACGTTTTTTAGAGCATCAGATCCGCGCTGAAAACACCGTAAATCCGGCCCACTTGGTAACAGAGTGGGTCGGGTTTGCGGTTTTTTGTTTCAGAAAACCCTTTTCCTGCCGATAAGCCAGTTGAATACACTAAAGTATGAGTTATTAACTCACATCAATTCTTTAGTCTCCACGATGGCCTTAAATAACAAAATGTTGGCAGAAGCAACGATAAAGAAGAGGTTTCTATGGGGTTACTGGATCGGGCTTCAATACTATGGGGGGTGGCGGTTGCCGTTGTTCTTGCGATCATCAGTGCAGTGGTGGCGCCTTTGCTAGGTCTTGAACCAGCATCAACACTGGTTGGGCTGGTGGTTGGCCTTGTGGCCGCTGGCGGCTTTCTGATCGTCCGGGTGCTGGAGCCGACCGAACGCGGGCTCAAGGCCCTGAACGATGGCACCCTGGCAGAAGATCATCCGCTCCGGGCCCAGTGTCGGCAGTTGCTTTCCGATGCGAAAGCCGGGCGGGCTCTGGTGGAAACCCTCTCCGGAAGCGCGGACAGGAACGCTATTTCCGCCGCCCAGGTCTCCTTCGCCGCAGACCAGCTCAAGATCCGGCTGGACCGTCAGGTGGAAGAAACCGCCCAGATGGCCGATTACGCGGGCCAGATTACCGAGACCGTCCGGGAGTCCTCCGAGCAGGCGACCGATGCCGCCACCATGGCTCTCCAGAACAAGCAGGTCAGTATCGAGGGGCGCGAAGCGCTGATCTCGGCCATTGACAGTGTGCGCGCGGTACACCAGCAGTCCGGTGAGAATCTCCGGCTGATCCAGGAGCTGAACGAGAAGTCCAACAAGATCCAGGGCGTGACCGCCACCATTCAGGGTATTGCCGAGCAAACCAATCTGCTTGCACTCAATGCGGCCATTGAGGCCGCCCGTGCGGGTGATCAGGGCCGCGGATTTGCCGTGGTGGCGGATGAGGTGCGTCAGCTGGCGGGTCGCACGGCCCAGGCGACCGGTGAAGTGGCGGAAACCCTCGAGGAAATCCGTTCGGATACCACGCTGATTGTGTCCCGGATTGAAGACCTTGCCCGCAGTGTTGAGGCGGGGCTGACCTCCGTGGAGAGCGTGGGCGAGCGTCTGGAGCAGATCCGGGACCAGTCTGACCGGGTTCAGCAGCAGGTTTCCCGGATTGCTGAAATTGACCAGAACAACGAGCAGAGTCTGGCGCAGGTGTTCTCGGCCATTGAAACGGTACGGGACCAGATTTCCGAGAGCGATTCCAGCGTGGCATCTCTGGCAGAGCAGGCCGCCACATTGATGGAGCTGGCGGAAAAAGCCAATGCCTCCTTCGCACTGAACAGCGAGGCCAGTTATCACCGTCCGTTCTACGATCAGGCCAGGGCCGGTGCCGACCAGATTGGCCAGCTGTTCGAGCAGGCCATTCGTGACGGCAAGTTGTCAGAGAGCGCGCTGTTCGACAACAAACGAACACCCATCCCGAACACCCATCCGCCCAAGTATTCCAGTAGCTTTGACAAATTCACCGATCAATACCTGCCTGCGGTTCAGGAGCAGGTCAAGAAGGCGCATGGGGCGATAGTTTTCGCCATTGCTGCTGCGCCGGATGGTTATGTGCCCACCCACAATCGGGATTTTGCCCACGCGCCGACCGGGGATCCGAAGGTGGACCTGGTCAAGAGCCGGAGCAAGCGACTGTTCAATGACCGGACCGGCATCCGTTGTGGTACGCACACCGAGAACATGCTGCTGCAAACCTACCGGCGGGACACTGGCGAGATCATGCACGATCTGTCCGTGCCTATCTACGTGAATGGTAAGCACTGGGGTGGCTTCCGTCTTGGTTACCGTCCGGACAATCACTGACCGGCCTGGCGTTTCCGGCCCGGGATGCTGTGATAGACTCCGGATAACCGTTCAACAGGAGCCTTGCCTTGACTGAGTCGGAATTTATCCCCGCCGATCCGGATCCCGCCTCCCGCAGGTCAGACCCGGCCCGTAACCTGGCCGTTGTGGTTTACATACTTCAGGCGCTGTCGTTTTTCCTGGGGGGCATCACGGGTCTGGTGGGTGTGATCATCAACTATGTCAAACTGGATGATGTGCGCAACACCTGGGTAGAACACCATTTCCGCTGGCAGATCCGCACCTTCTGGATTGGCCTGCTGTGGACGGTGATCGGCATTGTCACCACGCCGCTGATTATCGGCTGGTTTATTCTCCTCGGCGTTTCGATCTGGATTATCTACCGGATCGTCAAAGGGGCCCTGGCACTGAATGATGGCAGGGCGCCGGTCTGAAAGGGCCGGCTATCAATCCCCGGTTACTTCCTTCAGACCCCTGGCACTGAACATCCCAGCCAGCCCCATCAGGCCAAGAACAATAATCACGGCCACCTCCGAGATCATTGAAACAAGGGCAGTCAGACCACCGGTCGCAAGCAGCAGCAATCCGATCACGGTGTTGCTGACAGCGGTGTAGTCTGTGCGCTTGTTTCCGCCGGCCATGTCCACCAGATAGGTTTTGCGACCGAGTCGCACACCGGCGTGGGCAATGCTCAGAACAAAGAAGGCAATGGGGTAGAACCATACACTGCCGATGTTGGTGCCGAGCCAAAGCGCTGTAAATCCAACCACCAGGCATACGCCGCTGGCCATGGCGGCGCCGCGAATCATCACCTTCCGGCTTGAGGTATCGGCAGCCCAGCCCCAGAAACTGGCACTGAGCGAGCTGGCGAGACTGCTGGCCAGCAGGAAAACGCCCAACATCCAGCCAATGTCGGATTCTTTCTGTGCCAGTACGACCAAATAGGGTGAAGCCAGTGCCGAGCTGAGCAGCAGGGCCCGGGTAATCACGAAGTTCCGGAACGGAACGTCATCCCGGAGCAGGGACAGGCTTCGAAATGCCTCGTTGATGGCATTTCCGCCGCCACCGGTTTCGCCTTCGAATTCCTTTACCCCGGCAAACAGCAGGCCGGCGATCACCCAGAGTGCCGCGGCCAACAGCAGAAGTACCGTGTAAAAACCAATGGTCGGATCGCCCCGCTCCCAGAACAGGAGCACTGTAAGAATAACGGTTGCGGTACCACCAATGGTGGACGCCAGCCCCGAGAGCCTTCCCCGGCGGGTTTTCGGGATGCACTTGCCCTGAACATCCTTCATGGACACCGAGCAGAATCCACGGGCCAGTGAAAATACGATGAGCGAGGCTACGATTCCTCCACCGGCGGCATAACCCTCAAGAAACCACACGCTCGCCGCCATGGTGATGACACTTATCGCCTGGCCGAGACTTCCCAGCGTCCAGAACCACTTCCGAACTGCCCGTCGACGGACCTGGGCCGCGATGACCATTTGCGGCAACATGGAGCCGGATTCCCGGATGGGAACCAGCCAGGCAACCAGCGCGGGTGCCCCAACAGCGCTCATGAGCCAGGCCAGCACGGTTTTCGGGCTGATCAGCAGGTCGCCCAGCTTGGTCAGCACGTTGCTGGCCAGAATCAGAAAGAAATTGCGGGGCACTTCCTGGCAGGCTTCTGCAGGAATATCCTTGCAGACCCGCGCGTCTTCCTCGTTCGCAATCAGAGCGTAGAGCTGATCGATGGCATGCTTTTTCGACGTAGGTTCTTGTGTGGACAAGCGATCGTCCTCCGGGAAAATGAGCACAAAAGCATAACAGCTGATCCTATTTCGCTTAAATGCCGGGTACGGACGGGGTGGCATTGCAGACAATCCTGCGGCTTAATAGGCGCGAGTTCTGACCATTCAGGAAGCCCTATGCTCAGCTATCTACACGCCTTCCACGCCGGAAACTTTGCCGATGTCCAGAAACATGCGGCGCTGACGCTGGCCCTGGCAATGATGCAGGCTAAGAAATCCGGCATTGCCGGCTTTGATACCCATGCCGGCAGTGCCATCTATGACTTGCGCAGTGAAAAAGCCCGGAAAACGGGCGAAGCGGACAGCGGTATCCAGAAACTCTGGAAGGCCCGGGAACAGTTGCGATCGGAGGACTGGCGGCCGGTGCTGGATGTTATGGCACAGTTCAATGCCGGAAGCGGAGAACTGACGGTTTACCCGGGGTCACCTGCCTGGTTTCGGCATTTTCTCCGGGCCGAAGATGGTCTGACCCTGTTTGAGCTCCATCCCGCTGAAGGTGAACAGCTGGCGGACTGGGCGTCTGCTGGCCGGGCCCGCGTGCTAAGGCAGGATGGCCTGGCGGGCCTTCTCAGGCAGTTACCTCCGAAGCAGCCTCGCCTGCTGGCACTGATTGATCCATCCTATGAAATCAAGTCCGATTACCGGGATGTTGCCGAAACTATGGGGAAAGCGTGGCAAAAGTGCCGGCATGGGGTCTATCTTGTCTGGTATCCGGTACTGACCAGTGGTCTTCACGAGCAGTTGAAAGACGCTGTCAGGGCCACCGCTGTCCGTAAGGTGCTGTGCAGTGAGGTGCATCTGCGAACGCCACCGGAGCGGGGCATGACAGGCTCTGGGCTTCTGGTGATTAATCCGCCCTGGGGATTTGATACCCGGTTGTCGGCGATGATGAATGATATTGCCGGTCCCGATGCCCTGAATCTGTCTCATGGAGTCGAGTGGCTGGTGTCTGAATAGCCCGGCCGGTTGACGGTTCGGAGGAGCGATCTGATTGACAGAAAAGCCGGTTCAGAAGATTGAAAGCACCTGTCTGCAGGGTGGCCTCACCCCTGTAGACGAATGGAAAACACCCGAAACCTCCGCCAGGCGGTCACTGAAGGATGCCCTTCTCCACATCCTGGCGCAGATCCGTGCGGGTGTTGTGCAGGAAGACGAAACCTTTGAAAGCCTTGATAACCTGCCTGAATTAGCCCAGTCCGAGCTTCAGGGCCTGGCTCCACAGCCGGATTTCCCGAAGCTGGCAGATGCGCTTTGGAGTGCTCTGGAAGCCAGTCGGTCGGTTGCGCGGTCCAGCCGCGACGTGACCTTTCTTGTGGCGCCTCCATTTTCGGGGGTGCGGTCTGCACTTGAATATTTCCCGGAGCTTCAGGCGGGGAGGAGCAGTGGGACAGATCAATGGTCCCTGATAGCGCCTCCCGAGAATCTATTGCTCGACGATCAGGGCGCCAGGGATTGGTGGGATAGACAGGATCTTTCCCGGCCTTGGGTCATTCCGGAATTGGCCGATTTCTGGCTTCGCCATCTGTCTGGCCTGGCGTTGATTCGTGAATTGCTTCGGCGAGTGGCTGCTGGCGGGCTCGCCCCTGGTCTCATTGGCTGTTCCAGCTGGTGCTGGCAGTTCTGGTCATCCTACTTTGGAGACACCCACCTGGCACCGCTGACTCCGGCACCGATGACGGCCACAATGCTCGGAGACTGGTTTGAATGCCTTGCTTCAGGCACTGGCGGACAGGCAGTGATCGCGCGGATGGCTGATGATGGCTTCTATGTGTTGCCAACGGCGAATCCAGTGCAGGGCAAAAAACACAAACACAGTGGATTTCTCAGGGATCTGGCGTCTGTTGCCCGGGGCAATCCGGGGGTTGCGCTCGCAATCTGGCGGCGGTCACTCAGAGCGCGCCCCGAAGACAACCCGGCAATGGAGAATCTGGCGGAAGAACCTGTTAAAGACGCAAGCTGTGCCCGCTGTTGGGTCGTTCCGTTTGACCAGTTGAGTCTTCCGGCTGTTCCACAGATCCAGGGAGACAGTATTGGTCTTGTTTTACATGCCTTGCTCCTGCATGAGGGGCTGAATACATCGTTCCTCGAGCTGGTGACAGGTGTCCAGGAGCCTCAACTGGGTTTCGTGCTGTCCCGGCTGGCCCGCTCAGAGCTGATTGAACAAGTGGAATCCAGCGATTGCTGGAAAGTCACTGCATCTGGATATCCGTCTATCCGGCGACACCTGCAAAGCTGGGGCTTCCCGGTAGACATGTTCTAGGAGATGAATCATGGGTGATCTTGGTATCCAGGAAGCGTTTTCGGCGATTACCTACAAGGCATTGCTGGAGGCACTGGTCGTGGTGCTTGCCGCAACAGCGCTGACCATCGCCATTCAGAAGCTACTTCCGAAAATCGCAGGAAAGCTGGGCGGCAAACCCCGGTTCTACATCCTGGCATCCGTTCCGCTGCTGCGGCTGATCATCATTGTGGGGACCATCATTGTGGTGGTTCCGATCCTGGTGGAACCCTCTTTCGAGAATATGGTGGCCATCTTTGGTGCGCTGGGCCTGGCCCTTGGCTTTGCTTTCAAGGATTACGCCAACAGCCTGATTGCTGGCATCGTGACTCTGTATGAGATGCCTTACCGCCCGGGGGACTGGATAGAAGTGGACGGCAAATACGGGGAAGTGCGTTCGATCGGTGCCCGTGCTGCCGAACTTGTGACACCGGATGACACTGTGGTTGTGATTCCCCATGGCAAGCTTTGGGCGTCACTGATCGCAAATTCCAACGATGGCACGGATAACCTGATGTGTGTGGCGGAATTCAATCTTGAGCCCCACCATGATGTAAGCAGGGTTCTGGGCCTGCTGCGGGATGTGGCCTACACGTGCCCCCACACACGGACGTTTCGGCCAGTGGTGGTTGTGGTTTCCAATAATCCCTGGGGGATGTGTTACCGCCTGAAGGCTTATCCGGTTGAGCTGAAGGACCAGTTTCGCTTTATCTCCGAATTGACGGCCCGGGGGGCAAGTGCACTGGCTGCCGAGGGAGTCAGTTTTGTTTCAGCCCCCGTTGCCGGAAACCGCTGATTCGCGGCTTCCGGCTTCGAACTCCTCAATCAGCTGAAGCAGCTTTTCCAGGATTTTCTGCCCACTTTCTCCGGTGCGTTCCAGATAAATGTCCCGCACCGGCCTGCTCGCCTCACGAAAAGCCTTCCGTTCCGCATCGGTGAGCCGAACAACGCTCAGTTGACCCTCTTCCAGCATTTTCTCAAGCCGTGTCTGATTGAGCTCTTCCTGGGTTTTCCAGGCAATTTCCGCGACATCTTTCAGGGCGTTGTCCAGCCATTGTTTCTGGTTTTCCGGTAATGAGTCGTACCACTCCAGATTTGAGATAACCGACGAGACAAACTGTGCGGGCCGTGCAAGGGTCAGCGTACTCTGGACTTCATGGAAATCCATTTCCTCAATCGCAAAAACGGGATTGCTCTGGCCATCAATCTTCCGGAGCTGGAGATCACTGTATACCTGCGAATAGGGAATCTGGCTGGGTTCGGCACCGTAAGCGCGATAGGCTTCTTCGGCCATATTGGAGGTCATGGTTCGGATCCGGAGTCCCTGGAAATCTTCCGGGGTGCGCAGAGCCTTATCCGCCGTCCAGGCCATCCAGCCTTCCGGAACGAAGCCCAGCAATTTCATGTTCTGGCGCGCGTAGGGCTGCTCAAACAGACCGGTCAGTTCCGGGCTTGCCAGCAGTTGCCGGGTGATTTGGGAGTCTTCGGGCAGAATAAAGTGCAGGGTGAAGATGCCCGCTTCCGGCACCTTGTCGGCCAGGTGCCCGGGTGAGGCGAAAGCGAGGTTTACCGAACCGTTCCGGACCAGTTCGGTGAGCTGGGTCGAGGTTCCGAGGGAGCCGTAAGGGAAGATGTCTATCAGAATCCTGCCGTCGGAACGCTCCTCAATGCGCTCTTTCAGGGCCTCGGCGTAGGCATGCTGAACACTGCCCTCAATCTCTTCCAGGGCAAACCGCCAGGTGACGGGATACTCGGGCGGCTCTGGGGTTCCGGCCGTGCTGTCCCCGTTGCCGGCATTCTGGTTGTCCGAGCATCCGGCCAACGCCAATACCAAGGCGGCGCACAGTGGCCAAAACCTGAAACGGAACGTGTGCATAACGGGAACTCCAGTTCTCTCGGTCCTTGTTTGATATCGATATACAAGGTAACACAAGAACACCCGCGGTCGTGGGTAACAGGGTGCGATTGGATTACACTGTCGCCCAAAACGATTCAGGGACTATGGGAGTGACTCGATGGAGCTTCAGTTGCCGGCCGGAGGCGGGGAATGACGAACCAGAAACAGGCCATGCTGTATGGCCTTGGCACGGTACTGTTGTGGTCAACGGTAGCAACGGCGTTCAAGCTTTCCCTGCGGGAGATGGCACCCCTCCAGATGCTGCTGGTTGCGAGTAGTGCGTCGGTTTTGGTGATGGCGTTAATCCTGATGCTCCAGGGCCGTTGGCATCTGGCATTTTCCCTGAGCCGGAAGCAGTACGCCCAGTCCTTTGGTATGGGCCTGATCAATCCCTGCCTTTACTACCTGGTGCTGTTCGGAGCCTTTGATCGCCTGCCCGCTCAGGAAGCGCAACCGCTGAACTATACCTGGGCACTGGTGCTGGCCTATCTGTCCGTTCCCTTCCTGGGCCAGCGGCTGCGCAAGCTGGATATTCTGGCGGGCCTTGTCTGTTACGCCGGAGTGGTGGTAATCGCAACCCGTGGCGCCATCTCAACCCTGGGCTTTTCCGATCCTGTCGGGGTGTCTCTTGCCCTGGGCAGTACCGTGATCTGGGCGTCCTACTGGATTATTGCCACGCGGGATACCCGTGATCCGGTGGTTGGGCTGTTTCTGAACTTTTTGTTCGGGCTGCCGGTCATTTTTCTGATCTGCTGGTGGGCCGAAGGCTTGTCTTTTGTTTATGTTACCTCTGGTACGTCGCTTGTGGCGGCGGTCTATGTCGGTGTATTCGAGATGGGCGTTGCCTTTGTTCTATGGTCCTACGCCATGAAAAAGGCGGAAAACACGTCAAAAGTCAGTAACCTTATCTTCATTTCTCCGTTCCTGTCCCTGGTGTTCATCCATTTCATACTGGGCGAGCAGATTCTGCCCTCGACCTACATCGGGCTTGTTCTGATTGTGGCGGGTCTCTGGCTTCAGCAGAAAAAGGTCAAAGCCAGGGAGGAGGCCCTTGCCCATGGCGGCTAACTGGTTCGTTTATATGGTGCGGACTGCCCGGGGCGCGCTTTATACCGGTATCACCACGGACGTGGCGCGGCGTTTCCGGGAGCATCAGGCAGGCACCCCCAAGGGTGCCCGGAGTCTGCGCGGTAAGGGGCCCCTTGAGCTGGTGTTCAGCACCGCCGCCGGAGACCGGAGCCGGGCTTCAAAGCTGGAATGGCATATCAAACAATGGCCCCGGTCACGGAAAGAGGCGCTTGCCCGGGGCGAGTTCAGCCTGCCAGATGACGTTTGATGTGTTCCCCGGCGGTTTCCATGGCGGCGGTTGCGCGATCGAGCTGACCGCTGTGCACCTGGAATACGTGCCAGAGGCTGTTGAAGACCTCGAGCCGGGTTTGCACATTATCCCGGTTCGCAGCGTCGGCCAGGCGTTCGGCATCGTTCAGCAGGATTTCCTGGCTGCCTACCTGAATCAGTAAAGGGGGCAGACCGCTCAGGTCACCAAAAATTGGTGAAATAAGTGGGTTGGTCAGGGGTTCCTTACCGGCATACAGCCTGGCAGCCTTGCTGGTCCAGCGTGCCTGGAGTACCGGCTCGCATTCCGGCGCATAGAGCTGTTCCTGGGTCAGGTCCACCCAGGGTGAAAACACGGTCAGTGACGCCGGCAGTGGCAGCCCCTTGTCGCGCAGGCGCATGGCGAGCGCAATCGACAGGCCACCACCGGCGGAATCGCCGGCGACGGCGATCTGCTCCGGTTTGTAACCCTCTTCAAGCAGGCCATTCCAGCAGGCTTCGGCGTCATCCAGAGCGGCGGGGAAGGGATTTTCGGGCGCCAGCCGGTAATCCGGCGTAACGACAGAGCAGCCGCTGGTTTTGGCCAGGTGGCCGGTCATTCCACGATGAGTGGCGGAGGATCCGATGATGTAGCCGCCACCGTGCAGGTACAGCACTGCTCCGTAAGGGTTGTTTCCGTAGGTTGTCCGGGTTGCCGGTACCCCGCCAACGGCGGCTTTCTGAAACCGGGCGCCCCGCGGTGGTATCGAACTGCGATATGCCTGGCTGACAATTCTTCTCTGGAGTGAAACCGGAACCGCTGGGTTGAGGACTGGTTTCACCAGACTGTTCATCGTCTGGCGCAACCCTGTCTCGAGAAGCTGTTGCAACATCTGTGGTATACCCTCGCTATGGGTTAGGCCCGCTATAGGTTAGGATTGAGAGCCGGAAACTTATAACTCATCCATGACAGGCGTTTAACTCTACGTGTACTGGAAAACAGATACCATAGAAATACCGGATTGGGACAGACACTCGCTTCTGGACAGGCTCGAACCATTTGATCCCGCTCACTCACGGGAACTCCGTGAGGAGATGGTCGCCTACTGCCGTTTTTACGGCCTTGATCTCTGGGTCGAGCATCCGGAGGTAAATTACCATCAGGGCTATATCAAGGCGGGTGGTCACGAGGTTATGGTGCACTATTTCCGGCTCCCGGACGCGAAGCCGGGCCGGGGCACGGTGTTTATCCTGCACGGCTACTTCGATCATGTCGGGCTCTACAGCCAGTTGATTGAACGGTGCATTGGAGCGGGATTTGATGTGCTGGCCTATGATCAGCCGGGCCATGGCCTGTCCAGTGGCACACCGGCGGCGATTGACAGCTTTCTGGAGTATCAGGGGGTCCTGGCAGACGTTTTGGCGCGGGCCAGGGGCAAGGTCCGTGAGCCGTGGTTTGCGGTCGGGCAGAGCACCGGGGGTGCGATCCTGATCGACTATCTGTTATCCAACCAGCACGATCAGGCCTCATCCGATTTCCGCAACGTGGTCTTGCTGGCGCCGCTGATAAGGCCTATGGGCTGGCTCGGAGCCAAAACGCTCCACAGCCTGGTAAAACCATTTATCTCCCGCTGGCGTCGGGTGTTTGCGGAAAACAGCGGCAACACCAGGTTCCTCCGATTTTTGCGGGAACACGATCCGCTTCAGGCCCGCGCCGTCCATGTGGACTGGGTGAGTGCCCTTCGGAGATGGGTCCCGCACATCGAATCGGCCAGGCCAGTCGATTTTCCGGTGACGGTGGTGCAGGGTGAAAAGGATCTCACGGTAGACTGGCAGCACAATCTGCGCATTATCCGGAATAAATTTTCCTCAGTAGAGGAACTGAGAATCCCTGACGGACGTCATCATCTTGTGAACGAAGCTCAGGATTTGCAGGCAACCGTATTCAACACCATCATTGACACATTCACGAACTCGGCAGCAGAAGTCCGCTAAACCAAAGAGGGCCTGCTGAAGCAATCAGGTACAGGAGAAAACTGTGAAGAAGACGATTCTTGCGTTTGCGGTGGCAACTTTCGGTCTCGCCGGTTGTATGACCTACGACCCGTACACCGGCGAGGAAAAGACATCGAGTGCGACCAAGGGCAGTATTATTGGCGCCATTGGCGGTGCGGCCATAGGTGCCGCAACCTCCAGCAAGAGTGACCGCGGCAAAGGCGCGCTGATTGGTGCGGCCAGTGGTGCGGCGATTGGTGGCGGTATCGGTTACTACATGGACAAGCAGGAAGCAGAGCTGCGCCGGAAGCTGGAAGGCACCGGTGTTCGCGTGGTTCGAAACGGCGATCAGATCGAGCTGGTGATGCCGGGTAATATCACCTTCGATCTGAATGAGTCCAGCATCAAGCCCGCGTTCAGCGGCACCCTGGAGTCCGTGGCTCTGGTCCTGATGGAATACGACAAGACCATCATTCAGATTGAGGGGCACACCGACAGCTCGGGCTCTGACAGCTACAACCAGCTGCTCAGTGAGCGTCGTGCCTCATCCGTCAGGGATTTCCTGCTGAATCAGGGCATTGCGCCCAAGCGCACCCGCGCCGTTGGTTATGGGGAGCGCTACCCGGTGGCCTCCAACGACACGCCAGCCGGTCGTGAGCAGAACCGTCGCGTTGAACTGACCCTGGTGCCCATGCGATAAGCCGGGCACTCGAAGCCATAAAAAAACCGGAGGACATGCGCCTCCGGTTTTTTCGTTTCAGGCCGTGGTTCAAAACAGGACGCGGCAGCGGATCGTTCCCTTCACCTTGAGCAGCTTCTCCAGTGCCAGCTCGCCGTAGTCCTTGTCAACATCAATCACCACGTAGCCAATGTCTTCCTTGGTCTGCAGGTACTGACCACACACGTTGATGTCATTTTCCGAGAATACCCGGTTGATCTCGGACATCACGCCCGGCACGTTCTCGTGGATGTGCAGCAGACGGTGCTGGTTGGGGTGTGACGGCAGCGCAACTTCCGGGAAGTTCACCGAAGAAACCGATGTGCCGTTGTCGCTGTACATGGCCAGCTTTTCCGCCACCTCACGGCCGATGTTCTCCTGAGCCTCGATGGTGGAGCCGCCCACGTGCGGGGTCAGGATCACGTTATCGAATTCCCGCAGCGGAGAAACAAACTCTTCGTCATTGGACTTCGGTTCCACCGGGAACACATCAATGGCGGCGCCCAGAAGCTTGCCGCTACCCAGGGCATCGGCAAGGGCGTCGATGTCGACAACGGTGCCGCGGGAGGCATTCATCAGGATGCTTCCAGGCTTCATCTGGGCAAACTGCTCGGCCTTGAACATGTACTTGGTGGCCGGCGTTTCCGGCACGTGCAGGCTGACCACATCGGCAATGTTGAGCAGTTCCTGCAGGGTGCCCACCTGGGTGGCGTTGCCGATCGACAGCTTGGAAACCACATCATAGAAGTACACGTCCATGCCCAGGCCTTCGGCCAGGACGCTGAACTGGGTGCCGATGTTGCCGTAGCCGATAATGCCCAGCTTTTTGCCGCGAATTTCGTAGCTGTCCTTCGCGGACTTCAGCCATTCGCCGCGGTGGGCCTTGGCGTTCTTCTCAGGCACGCCCCGCAGCAGCAGGATCGCCTGGGCCAGAACCAGTTCCGCAACGCTCCGGGTGTTGGAGAAGGGCGCGTTAAATACCGCAACGCCCCGACGGGTGGCCGCCTGCAGATCCACCTGGTTGGTGCCGATACAGAAACAACCCACGGCCACCAGTTTCCTGGCAGCTTCAAATACTTTCTCGGTCAGCTGGGTACGAGAGCGAATCCCGATGAAGTGCGCATCGGCAATCTTCTCTATCAGGTCTTCCTCAGCCAGCGAGTGAGTCAGATACTCGATGTTGGTGTAGCCCGCAGCATTCAGGGTATCAATGGCAGATTGATGCACGCCTTCCAGCAGCAGAATCCGGATTTTGCTCTTCTCAAGAGACGTATTTGACATGGGCTTGCTTCCGAACCTTTCGTCACGTGAAATGACCCGTGGCCAGTGATCGTCAGGGCTGGCTCACAGAACAGGGGCGGTATGATACCATAAACGCAGACTTTCACAGTGCGCCGGTTTGTCTGAATCAACTGACTGTGATTCCTGTTGCAGGATGCCCCGGCCCAAACCTGACGAGACCGACGAATCCATGAATTCCGAACAGATCATTGCTTCCCTCAAAGACCTGGTGGCCTCCGGAGATGCCCCTGGAAAGGTACTGACCGACCCGGCGGATCTGGACACCTACGGCAAGGACTGGACCCGGATCTATCCGCCCAATCCCCTGGCGATTGTGTTGCCCAAGACCACTGAACAGGTCCAGGCGCTGGTGAAGTTTGCCAATGCGAATCAGGTGGCATTAGTGCCCTCCGGTGGCAGGACAGGTCTGAGCGCGGGTGCCGTGGCAGCCAACGGCGAAGTGGTTGTGGCGTTCGACAACATGAACCGGATTCTGGATTTCAATGCCAGTGATCGCACGGTCCGTTGTCAGGCCGGCGTTGTGACTGAGCAGTTGCAGAATGCTGCCGAGGAAAACGGCCTCTATTACCCGGTGGATTTTGCCTCCGCCGGTTCCAGCCAGCTTGGTGGCAATCTCTCCACCAACGCAGGCGGCATCAAGGTGATCCGCTATGGCATGAGCCGGGATTGGGTTGCCGGCCTGAAAGTGGTGACCGGTAAAGGCGATATCCTGGATCTGAACAAGGATCTGGAAAAGAACAACACTGGCTATGATCTTCGCCATCTGTTTATAGGTGCGGAAGGTACCCTGGGCTTTATCACCGAGGCCACCATGAAGCTCTCCCGCAAACCGGACAACCTGACGGTGCTGGTTCTGGGCCTGAACGACCTGGCCAATACCATGGATGTGCTACAGACCTTTCAGAAGAAGATTGACCTCACTGCCTACGAGTTCTTTTCTCACCAGGCCATGGGCCATGTTCTGGCCCACGGCCAGGTGCAGGCGCCGTTCGAGACAGAGGCGCCTTACTATGCATTGCTGGAGTTTGAAGCGGTCTCCGACCAGGTTATGGACGATGCCATGGGCCTGTTCGAGCAATGCATGGAAAACGGCTGGGTGCTGGATGGCGTAATCAGTCAGAGTGAGACCCAGGCCCGGAACCTGTGGCAGCTGCGGGAACGGATTTCCGAATCGATTGCGCCCCGCACCCCCTATAAGAACGACATTTCGGTCGTGGTTTCCAAGGTTCCCGGTTTCCTGCAGGAAATTGACGAGGTGGTCACCGAGCATTACCCCGATTTCGAGATCATCTGGTTTGGCCATATCGGCGACGGCAACCTTCACCTGAACATTCTCAAGCCAGAGGATATGGCCAGGGAGGACTTTTTCGAGAAGTGTCAGCAGGTGAACAAGTGGGTGTTTGAGATTGTTGAGCGCTACCAGGGCAGTGTTTCTGCCGAACACGGTGTTGGCATGACCAAGAAGCCCTATCTGAAGTACACTCGCAGTGAGGCGGAAATCGCTTATCTGAAAGGGATCAAGCGGGTTTTCGACCCCAATGGCATTATGAACCCGGGCAAGATTTTCGACTGATGCAGGATCACATCGTTGTACTGACAGGCGCTGGTATCAGCGCCGAAAGCGGCCTCTCCACTTTCCGGGATAACGGCGGATTGTGGGAGCAGCACAGTGTCTACGATGTGGCCACGCCCGAGGCGTTTGCCCGTAATCAGGAGCTGGTGCTGCGGTTCTACAACGACCGCCGGCGCCAGCTGGAATCCGCACAACCCAACCAGGCGCATCGCCTGCTGGCGGAGCTGGAGCAGTGTTACCGGGTAACGGTGATCACCCAGAACGTCGATGATCTCCACGAACGTGGTGGTGCCAGCAACGTGATCCATCTCCACGGTGAGCTCACCAAGGCCCGCAGCTCAAGGTACCCCGAGCTGGTGTATGACATAGGCTACCGGGACATAAACCCCGGCGACGCTTGCCAGAGGGGTGCCCAGTTGCGCCCGCACATCGTCTGGTTTGGCGAGGAAGTCCCCATGCTGGAAAAAGCCGCCGAAATTGTCAGCACGGCGGATCACCTGCTGATCGTGGGAACGTCTCTCCAGGTTTATCCAGCCGCCGGGCTGGTTTACGAAGTGGACAGGGATGTGCCCATTACGGTCATTGATCCGGGTGAGCCGGCTTCGGTGTCCCGGGCCCGGGTTATTCGTAAGGGGGCCGTTGAGGGTGTGGCTGATTGGGTAAATAGCTTAGGGTAACTCTGCACAATGGGCTGAATCGGGATGAGGCTCCTAAAACTGTGCGGAGCCATGGATGGCGGAGCCCAAGCGTCACATGGATGTGCCGCAAGGAGCGTGTTTTGGGAGCCTCATCCCGGTTCAGCCTGCTCCGAAATCCCAAGGTATTTTTCCAGTTCCGAGCGGAACGCCGCCTGAACGCCCAGCCGCTTCAGCATCCAGTAATGGCCGGCGATCATCCGGTCGATAAAAATACTCTCTACCGGTGGTTTGAAATAGTCGAGATATTTGAAAACAGTGCTGGTTTTCGCGGCCACCCGCTTGTGAATTTCGGATTCGCCAAAGTCATAGGGCTCGTCGTGTTCGAACGGCACCACGAGTATATCCCGCCACATGGCGTAGTAGGCTCCATCCACCGCTGGTTGGCTGCCGACCCGGGCGCCGAGGTCAATGAGGTAGCTGTCCAGGGCTTCATAATCCTCGTTCAGGGCGGCCACCAGGGCGTTGCGGTAAGCCTCGACAATCTCCGGTTTCAGTTTCTTCACGCACCCGAAGTCGTACACGATGATGGTTCCGTCGGGACGGTAGGCGAAGTTGCCGGCATGGGGGTCGCCGTGGATACACTGGAAGCGGAACAACTGGTCTGCCATCAGGGTGAAGATCCGGTGGCCGATCAGGTTGATGGTGTTCTGGTTGTACCGGTCACGGGTGACTTTGCTGACATGGTCGCCCTCAACCAGTTCCATTGTAAGGACACGACGGGTTGAATGGCTTTCCGCCACAGCGGGAATAAGGACCCACGGCTGGTTCTCGTGGAATTGGCGGAAGAGTTCTATATTCCTCGCTTCATTCTCATAGTCCAGTTCCTCTTTGAGCCGCTCACGAATCTCCGCGAACAGACGGTCAACAGATTCCCTGGGCATCTTCAGCAAGCCACCCAGTTTCAGGGCCATACGCAGTTGCTTCAGATCGGAATCGCAGGACTCGTCCACACCGGGGTACTGAACTTTCACAATGACATCGGTACCGTCCTGCAGCCGCGCCCGGTGCACCTGGCCGATTGAGGCTGCGGCGTAAGGGGTTTCCTGCAGATATTCGAACAGTTCGGGGACCGGTTTTCCCAACTCTGACTCAATCTGCTCGACGATCACCTCAAACGGCATCGGAGGCGCTTCTCTCTGCAGCTTCTCCAGCGCGTCTGAAAACTCCCTGGGCAGAAAATCCTGGGTCTGGGAGGCAATCTGGCCCACCTTCATAACCGCGCCCTTGAGCTCTCCGAGGGTGTCGGCAATCTGGTCCGCCATGCGGGTGTAACTCTCGCTCTGGGCGCCTTCATCATTTTCTGTTCGGAACAGTCGGCGCGCGCGCTGGCCTGCATACTGCCCTGCGACAGAGGCCGTCATGCCTGCGAGTTTGAAAAAGCGCCCACTTCGGGAGGTTACCGGTTTCTTTGCCATAACAGAGGTACGCCTTTGACCGGATTCGGGTTTAGTCGGGCCTGCACGTTAAACCACTTTGGTCTCCACGAACAGCAGGTCTTCCAGTTCCAGTGACAGAGTCTGGCCGGAGTCCAGCGGGCCGACGCCCCTGGGGGTGCCGGTCAGGACGATATCACCGGGCAGCAAAGTGAACTGGCTGCTGATGTGGGCAATCAGGGGCGCCACCGGATTGAGCATGTCCCGGGTGTCGCCGGTTTGCTGGCGGCTGCCATCGATGTCCAGCGTGAAGTGAATATTGCCACCGGCAAACTTCTCGGCGGCCACGAAGGGCGAAAGTGGGCAGGCACCGTCAAAGGCTTTGGCCCGCTCCCAGGGCTGGCCTTTTTCCTTGAGCCTGCTTTGCAGGTCCCGCAGCGTCAGGTCCAGCGCCAGACCGTATCCGAGGATGGCGGCTTCGGCCTCACTGGCCGTGGCATTGGTCAGGGGGCGGCCAATGAGTACGGCCAGCTCGGTCTCAAAGTGAACCGCACCTTTGTCTCTGGGGAAGTCCAGCGGGCGGGTGATGTGGACAGCTGAGGTAGCGGGTTTGATGAACAGCAATGGCTCATCAGGCACCGGATTATTCAGTTCCTTCGCGTGCTCGGCGTAATTGCGGCCAATGCAGACGATCTTGCCCAGAGGCAGATGAACGGGTGTGCCGTCCTTCCAGTGGTGTTGGTAATCCGGCATGGTCGCCTCCTGTTTGCTGTTGGTTATTCCCCTTCAAAAGAGCACACAGTATAAACCTGAAGCCCCTCATCCTGCAGCTTCCGTGAGCCTCCGAGATCGGGCAGATCAATCATGGCGGCGACTTCCACAATCTCCGCACCGATCCGCCGGATCAGGCGGCTTGCCGCCAGCATGGTGCCGCCCGTGGCAATCAGGTCATCCACCAGTACGACTTTGTCACCGGACTTGAACGCATCCTTATGCAGCTCGACGGAGGCCGTGCCGTACTCCAGCTCGTAGTCTTCAACCAGGGTGTCGAATGGCAACTTGCCCTTCTTGCGAACCAGTACCAGAGAGGCGTTCAGCTCATAGGCCAGTGCCGAGCCAATGATAAAGCCACGGGCATCAACGGCGGCGACAGCGTCAATCCTGTGGCCGTGGTAGCGATGTACAAAGGCATCAATCAGCTTCCGGAAGGCGGTCTTGTCCTGAAGTACCGTGGTGATGTCGCGGAAGGCGACACCGGGCTTCGGCCAGTCCGGTACGGTGCGAATAGCTGTTTTGATGCTCTCTGAGAAATAATCCATAACAGATCCGGTAGTTGTTCCGGCCGCGGGCTATGCCACGTCCAGGAAAATGAATTTCAGGATAAAGACAACGGCAATAATAGCAACACTGGGATTCAGGTCAGACCAGCGGCCACTCAGTGCCTTCAGAAGGGCGTAGGTGATAAAGCCCAGGGCAATGCCGTTGGCGATAGAAAAGGTCAGCGGCATCATCAGCGCGGTGACCACCGCGGGAGCGGCATCGGTAACGTCGTCCCAGTCGATCAGCTTGAGACCGCTGGCCATCAGAACGGCCACATAAAGCAGTGCTGGTGCCGTGGCGTAGGCCGGGATAATACTGGCAATCGGTGACAGCAGAAGACTGGCCAGGAACAGCGTCGCTACTACCACTGCAGTCAGGCCGGTACGGCCGCCGGCGGAAATACCGGCTGTGGATTCAATGTAACTGGTGGTGGTCGAGGTGCCAAGCGCGGCACCGGACATGGTGGCGACGGAATCCGACATCAGCGCGCGGCCAAGCCGAGGGAGCTTGTCGTCCTTGTCCAGTAGTCCGCCACGCTGGGCAGCACCGATGAGCGTTCCGGAGGTGTCAAACAGATCAACGAAAAGGAACGCAAAGACCACGCTGATCATACCCACGTTCAGGGCACCGGCCACGTCCAGTTGCATAAAGGTAGGGGCCAGACCCGGAGGTGCTGATACGAGGCCTTTGTATTCCACCATGCCCAGTGCCATCGCAACGCCGGTGACCGCAACAATGCCGATCATCACCGCACCGGTTACCTGTCGGAACGACAGTGCACAGATCAGCACAAAGCCGCCAAAGAACAACAGACTCTCTGCCACCTTGACTTCACCGAGACCGACCAGCGTTGCCGGGTGGTCGACCACAATGCCGGCGTTCTTCAGGGCGATCAGGGCCAGGAAGAAACCAATACCCGCCGAAATGCCGAAACGCAGGGACATGGGAATACTGTTAATGATCCATTCCCGGATCTTGAAAATGCTCAGCAGGAAGAACAGGAAGCCGGACAGGAATACTGCCCCCAGCGCCACCTGCCAGCTGTAGCCCATGCTGCCAACTACGGTGAAGGAGAAAAAGGCGTTCAGCCCCATGCCGGGCGCCAGCGCAATCGGGTAGTTGGCCCACAGACCCATGATCAGGGTGCCAATTACGGCAGCCAGACACGTGGCAACAAAGATGGCCCCGAAATCCATGCCGGCGGAAGAAAGGATGCTGGGGTTGACCACGATGATGTAGGCCATGGTCAGGAAGGTGGTTATGCCCGCGACCACTTCTTTACGAACAGTGGTGCCGTGGGCCTGGAGTTGGAACAGTCGTTCAAGCATGACGGGTGTCTGCCTCGCAGGATGCTGAAAGTTAGTGTTTGGGGGCTGATCTGAATGGAAAACGTGGAGTGCATGAAAAAAAACGGCAATCTTACCGGCTGGTTGGCCCAGGGCCAAGGGATGATTGACAGTTTGTCACATCCGAAAAGTGCGGTCAGTTTCCGTGAGGGTCCCGCTGCAGCCGGATATCAAACCGCACCGCAAGCATGCGCACGAGTGTGATAAACAGCAGCCCAATGGTCAGGGACAGGGTTTCGTTCTCAAGGAACCACTGGCACACGAAATACAGCCAGCACCCGGCGAAGGAAATGGATGCGTAGATCTGGTCCTTGCGGAATATGTAGGGTACCTCGTTACACAGAGTGTCCCGAAGTGCGCCACCAAAGGTGCCGGTCATCACCCCGAGAAGCGAGGCGATAAACCAGGAGTGCCCCATATCGAGAGCCAGTTGAGCGCCCAGTATGGAAAAGACACCGAGGCCGATGGCGTCAGGGAATACGATTCTGGACTCGCGAATCCGCTCGGCCCGATTCCAGTAACTGAACACAATCGCCATACCCAGAATCAGAATGGGCTGTTCCTGGTGCTTGATCCAGTAAACCGGGTGGTTGTCCATGATCATGTCCCGGAGGGTGCCGCCGCCGAGGGCCGTAATGAATCCGATGGTAAACACGCCGACAGGGTCCATATTCTTGGAACGCGCCATGATCATGCCGGAAATGGCAAACGCGATGATTCCAATCATTTCAAGCACGTAGATGACGTCGAGCATGGCGGGCCCTGAATAGTGAACAAGGAGTGGCCTGGCGGCGAATTTCCGAGCGCGAAGGATAGCGGAAAACGCCTTTTGGTTCATCTTCAGGGGTTGGTTGGCAAAATGGGCAATCTGACGGACTGTGATCCATGACGCAGAGGTATCTTGTATCCAACTTACCTTTGTTCTGCTGTACGTCCTGCTGTACGGAGCCGTTATGTCCCTGATGCGTCTGGCCGGTAAGTGGAAGGAAATAAGCAGGGCTTATGGGGTTCAATAAGAGAACTTTATTTGCTTCATGGTTAGACTGTGTTTAGCTTGACGGGTATCAAGTAGCAGGCAAACCCCGGCCTGAAACCCGATCAAATACCAACGGAGAGCCCATGAAAGCCATCCTCTGCAAGGAATACGGCCCGGCCGAAAAGCTCGTCATCGAAGACGTGCCCAGCCCGGATGTTAAAGGTCACGGTGTGAAGGTGCGCGTTAAAGCTGCGGGCCTGAACTTCCCGGATACCCTGATTATTGAGGGCAAGTACCAGCTTAAACCCAACATGCCGTTTTCACCGGGCGGCGAGATGTCCGGTGAGGTTATCGGCGTTGGTGAGAAAGTTACCCGTTTCAACGTGGGTGATCGGGTAGCTGGCCTGACCGGTTACGGTGCTTTTGCCGAAGAAGTTGTAGTTCCCGAGCAGAACCTGCTGCCAATTCCCGAAGGCATGTCTGATGAAAAGGCCGCCGCTTTCACAATGGTCTACGCCACCTCCTATTACGCACTCAAGCAGCGGGCAAACCTCCAGCCTGGCGAGACGCTTCTGGTACTCGGCGCCAGCGGTGGTGTCGGTCTGGCGACGGTGGAACTGGGCAAAGCCATGGGTGCGAAAGTCATCGCCGCCGCCAGCTCCGCCGAGAAACTCGCCGTCGCAAAAGCCGCCGGTGCTGATGAACTGATTAACTACACCGAAGAGCCTCTGAAAGACGCTGTCAAGAAGCTCACGAAGAGCAAAGGCGTGGATGTGATCTACGATCCCGTTGGCGGTGACTTCACCGAACAGGCCCTGCGGGCTATGGCCTGGAACGGCCGCCACCTCATAATCGGCTTTGCCGCCGGTGATATTCCGAAGATTCCGGCGAATCTCACCCTGCTGAAAGGCTGTTCTGTGGTCGGCGTGTTCTGGGGCAGCTTTACCCAGCGCGAGCCTGAGGCCAGTGCCCAGAACATGATGGAGCTGATGAAGCTCTACGGCGAAGGCAAAATTGATCCGAAAATCAGCGAAGTCTTTGAGTTCGAGGACTTCGCCAAGGCTCTGGGGGCGTTGACCGAACGGCGGGCTACCGGGAAGGTTGTGCTGAAAGTCGGCTCTTGAGTTATAACGTAGCCTGATGGCTGGGGGGGGAGGTTGACGGTTGGAGCCCCCTCCCAAAAAACGCTACAAGCACATCCATGTGCGCTTGGGCTCCGCCATCCATGGCTCCGCACATTTTTGGGAGGGGGCTCCAACCGCCAACGTCCAGCAATGGAGATATATCCGCCCGGCACAGCCCTGCACCGACTCCTGAGGCCAGGGCCAAAACAAGCAGGCCAATATCAAAAGCTCACCTTGCCACCGTCAATGTCACCAACCAACTCCGGCGTAAGCAAGGTATACCCGTCAGTACGAGGCAACCAGGCATAAACTTCCTCACCGGAATCGCCAAGTGAGTAACCAGCTTTCTGGATATCCACTTTCCGGTACTTGAATGTCCCCGTTTTCTCGATGGCGTGGGTCACACGCACAAACACCGGAATGGCATAGGCTGGCAGGTTGTCCCGGAGGTAGGTGAACAGTCTGTTGACGTCTAACGGGCTGCCGTTGTTTTGCGGGACCAGGGTCACCATGCCGGCTTTGCCGTTGGTGCCGGGGATTTTGACGCCGTAGACGATGGCTTCCTCGACCAGTCCGGAACCGTCGATGATGTTCTCCACCTCCGTGGTGGAGACATTCTCGCCTTTCCAGCGGAAGGTATCCCCCATACGGTCGACGAACTGCAGATGGCCACAGCCGATTTCTTTCAGGACATCCCCGGTATTGAACCAGGCGTCGCCTTTTCTGAAGGCGTTGCGCAGGATGGACTTTTCCGTGGCCTCTGTCTGGGTGTAGCCCTCGAAGGACCATGTCTTGGTGATTTCGCCAATTAGCAGGCCGGGTTCACCTTTGGCGACTTCCTGCATGAAGCCCTTTCCGTTGCGAACCGGGTCCCGCGTGCCGTCGTGGAATTTCACCAGTTTGTAGGGAGCGGTGGAGAAGCCGACGGTGTTGTTCATGTTGAAGAAGTTGCTGAAGCCGATGTTGCCCTCGCTGGAGGCGTAGAGTTCCGCCACGGTCTCGATGCCGAAGCGCTCCTTGAATTCTTTCCAGATGGATGGGCGCAGGCCGTTGCCAATCATCTTGGTCAGGTTGTGGTTACGATCCTGCTCTCCGGGCGGCTGGTTGAGGAGGTAGCGGCAGAGTTCACCGACGTAACCAAAAGTGGTGGCTTTGTAGCGTCGGACATCGTCCCAGAAGGCGCTGGCGGAAAACTTGCGGCGCAGGGCAATGGCGGAGCCGCCAGCCAGCACGGAGCCCCAGCACACCAGCAGTGCGGTGCCATGGTAGAGGGGCAGGGTGCAGTAGAGTACATCCTCCGGCTCCATGGCGAGAGACATCAGGCCAAACCCGCCATAAGCCTTGATGAACTTTCGGTGGGAGCCCGGGGCTGCCTTGGGCAGGCCGGTGGTGCCAGAGGTGAACAGGTAGATGGCGGTGTCGCCCATTCTCGGCGGATCGCTCAGAACCGGGCTGTCGCTGTTGAAGGTGCTCACCTGCTCGGCCATGTTGGTATAGCCGTCCGGAGCATCGCCAAAGGCGTTCAGGGTGTTGGTATCCGCCAGAAACTGGAATGGCTGGGGATGGTCGGTTCTGAGCCCTGTCTTTATCCCGTCAAAGGCCTCGATCAGTTCTTCCCCGACAACAACCATCTTCGGTTCAATCAGGTTGATGCTGTGCTCGAGTACCTTGCCTTTCTGGGACGTGTTGAGCATGGCACAGGCCACGCCGAGTTTGGCGGCGCCGGCTACGACGGCAAGAAGCTCCGGGCGGTTTTCCAGAAACACTGCAATTGCATCGCCTTTTCTGAGCCCCTGGTCCTGCAGGTAGCGGGCGATACGGTTGGCCCAACCATTGAACTCGCGCCAGGTGATGGCGCGGTCCTCAAACAGGATGGCTGGCCGGTTGCCGACACGATTGGCATTGGTTTCGATGAGGGTGCCAAGGGTCAGCGCCCGGTTCTCGTTTTTCAGGGCATAGTAATACAGACCCCGGGTAATGGCCGGCAGGCGCCGGATAACGCCTGGCAGGCTGCGGGCTATGTCCAGTGCGGATACGTTGTCCTGGCTCATGGTCTGTCCAGTTGTCTGTTTATTATCGTACTAACGTCGAGCCCCGAAACAACCTATGCCCCGGGACACTAATCCAGGAACAGGTCCGGCAACAGCGGCTTGTCGCCCGGTGCGTACCGGTAATGTTCGAAATCGTTAATGCCGTCCTTCCTGAGCAGGTCTTCGTCGATCAGATTCTGGCCGGTCATGGTATCGGCCGAGCGGCTTAAAATGCTGACAGCGGCATCGGCCATAATGTCCGGCTTGCGGCCCTGGGCCATCATTTGCGGGCCGCCCACTTCAAACTCGATGGCCGCTGTGGCTATCAAGGTTTTCGGCCACAGGGTGTTAACGGCAATGCCGTAGCGCCTGAATTCTTCGGCCATGCCCAGGCTCAGCATGGTCATGGCGTATTTTGTCGTAGTATAGGGGCCGTACTGGGCAAACCACCGGGTGTTCAGGTTCAGGGGCGGCGACAGGCTCAGGATATGGGCCCGGTCTGACTGCTTCAGCCAGGGCAAGGCTGCCTGGCTGCATGCCATCACCGCCCGGGCGTTGACCTGATGCATCAGGTCGTAACGGCTGACCTTGAGATTTTCCACCCCCGTCAGCCGGATCGCGCCGGCGTTGTTCACGAGGGCGTCGATGCCCCCGAAATGCTCGCCGGCTTCATCAATACGCTGGCGAATCTGCTTCTCATCCCTCACATCCAGAACCAGGGGCAATGCCTGGCCACCGGCCTCGCGTACTTCCTCTGCCACACTGTGAATGGTGCCGGGGAGCTTCGGGTGTGGTGTGTCCGACTTCGCGGCAATCACCACATTGGCTCCCTGTCGGGCACAGGCGAGGGCAATGGCCCGGCCAATGCCACGGCTGGCGCCGGTAATAAAAACGGTCCGGTCATGTAAAGTGTTCATGGGTTGTTCTCCTGTTCGGTGGTTTCGTCTGCGGTGATTTCAACCAGTAACTGGCTCCGTTTTACCTGGTCACCCTTGCTGGCGTGCACCAGGCCGATTACGCCATCGCGGTCTGCTTTCACCGGGTGTTCCATTTTCATGGCTTCCAGAATCACCAGCGTATCGCCCTGGCGAACCCTGCGGCCAACTTCCACCAGCACATCGATGATAGCGCCGTCCATCGTTGCCTGGATACGGCCGCTGCCGGCACCGTTGGCGCCCGCTGCCGGCTGGTGGGTAATGTCCCGCACTGACCAGGACTGCCCGAACGCCTGCAAATATAGGGAATCGCCCTGGCGGTGATATTGGCAGGTCTGACGAACGCCGTTGTCGATAATGCATAAAAGGCCATCACGCTGGCTTTCAAGCATCAGGGTATGCCGGGTCTCGCTCAGGCTGAAAGACAACTGGTTGCCGCTGCGGGTGACCAGTAACTCAACGATAGTGTCGCCGGTTTCCAGCTTGATCGGGGTCATGGTGGCCGGGGCATTGCTCCAGGCGGCCTGGCCTGACTTACCCTGGTCGAGCACGCACGCGGCCAGGGCCAGCTGGCGAATATCGGGGGTCTGGGGCTGTAGCGACGGATCGTTGCTGAACGTCTGCTGCAGGAAGGCCGTGGTGGCTTCGCCTGCGCCGAACGTCTCGTTGGCAATGATCCGGCTCAGGAAATAGCGGTTGGTGATAACGCCAAATACCCTGGTGTCCTCCAGCGCCCGGATCAGGCGGCGCCGGGCTTCATCACGGTTCTGTCCCCAGGCGATTACCTTTGCCAGCATCGGGTCGTAGTGGGGCGTGATGGCGTCCCCGGAGCGTACGCCGGTGTCGAACCGAAGGCCTTCGCCCTCGGCCGGTATAAATGCATACAGGCGGCCGGTCTGGGGTGTGAAGCCATGGGCAGGATCCTCTGCATAAAGCCGTACCTCGATGGCATGGCCGTTCAGGCTGATCTCGTCCTGGCCCAGTGGCAGTGGCAGCCCCTCGGCGACGGTAAGCTGCCAGGCGACCAGATCCTGACCGGTGATGAGCTCGGTGACCGGGTGTTCGACCTGCAGGCGGGTGTTCATTTCCAGGAAATAGAAATTCCGGTTCTTGTCCACCAGGAACTCGACTGTGCCGGCGCCTTCGTAATTACAGGCCAGGGCGGCTTTGACGGCGGCTTCGCCCATGGCTTTGCGAAGTTCGGGTGTCACGAAAGGGGAGGGGGCTTCCTCAACCACTTTCTGGTGCCGCCGCTGAACGGAGCAGTCCCGCTCGCCGAGGTAAACGGCGTTGCCGTTCCGATCAGCGAACACCTGGATTTCCACGTGGCGGGGTTCGATAACGGCTTTCTCGAGAATCAGTTCGTCGTCGCCAAAGGCCTGTTTTGATTCGGAACGTGCCCGTTTTATGTTCCCGGCCAGTTCGGATTCACTCTCGATGAGGCGCATGCCGCGGCCACCGCCGCCGGCGGAGGCTTTGATCATCAGCGGGTAACCGATATCCTTGGCCGCCGCGATGAGTTCGTCGTCGCTGGCGTTGTTGCCTTCGTAACCGGGAACCACGGGAACGCCGGCTTCCTGCATGGCAATTTTGGAGCGCCGTTTGCTGCCCATCAGTTCGATGGCGGCCGTTGGCGGGCCAACGAATACCAGGCCGGCGTCTTTGCAGGCGGTGGCGAAGGCGGCATTCTCAGACAGGAAGCCATAACCCGGGTGGATGCAGTCAGCACCGGTTTTGCGGGCGGCATCGAGGATGGCACCGCTGTTGAGGTAAGAGGCGGATACCTGCGCCGGGCCAATGCAGACGGCTTCGTCGGCCAGTTCCACGTGCAGGGCTTTGGCGTCGGCCTCGGAGTAGACCGCCACGGTGCGGTAACCCAGGGCTTTGGCTGTACGGATTACCCGAACTGCGATTTCGCCCCGATTGGCTATTAACAGTTTCTTTAGCATGTTCTTGTTCTCTTGCTTGGGTGTGGGGCCGCACGGGAGGTCGGATTTCTCTCCAGAAAACCGCTACGAGCACGTCCCTGTGCGCTTGTTTCCGGCCATCCATGGCCTCCAACATTTTCTGGAGAGAAATCCTACCTCCCGCGCTCCGCAATTATCAGGAATTGCCTGCCCAGGCGGCTGGACGCTTTTGCATGAAGGCCACGGTGCCTTCCGTCCCCTCGCTTCCCCGAATGGCTTCGGCAAACTTTTCCGCTGCGTTATCGAGCAAACCGCTCATCGGCTCATGCCCAACCCGATGTAGCAACGCCTTGGTTTCAGCGGTGGCAACTGGCGCACACTGGCGAACACGGTCCAGAGCATTTGCGAGCATCTCTTGCAGTTCGTCGTCTGAGGTTGCGGCCTGGTGGACGATTCCCAGGCTGCAAGCCTCGTTCGCGCCGATTCTCAAGCCCAGTAAAGCCAGCCGTCGGGCCTGGGTAAGGCCGATGCGTTCAACCACAAACGGGGCGATCTGGGCGGGAATAACGCCGAGGGAGGTTTCGGGCATGCCGAATTTTGCCGACGGCCCGGCGATGGCGACGTCTGAAACGCAGGCCAGGCCGAACCCACCGCCCATGACCGCACCTTCGGTAACCGCGATGACTACTTTCGAGGATTCATTTACCTGCTGGATCATCTGGCCGAACGCCCTGTTCAGACGATAGAACGGGTCGGCCTCGCCTTCAGCGGCTTTCTGGCCTCGTGCCCCGGCCATGTCCTTGATATCGCCACCGGCACAGAAATGACCACCGGCACCCCGGATCACGACGGCGCGGATGTGCAGGTCGGTTTCGATCTGGGAAAACACCGTGGACAGTTCGGCCACCATCTGCAGGCTCATGGCGTTGCGAACGTCCGGGCGGTTGATGGTGATAAACAGGGTAGGGCCCTGTTTTTCCAGAAGCAGTGTTTCGCAATGTGGTAGCTGATCCATAAATGACTCCATGACAAATGTCTGGGGCTTGTCAGGCCGGGTCAGGCTTCCGGGACTGTGAGCAGCATGGATGCTGCGATCAAGCCTACAGGGACGTATTCACGGCGTGTCCCGGAAGCCTGACCCGGCCTGATAAGCCTTCCACCAAGGCCCGAAATCAGTCTTTCCGTTTGCCTGGCAGGGTCCCCATCATCTTGCAAATAATCCCGAGCATGATTTCGTCGGCACCACCCCCAATGGACACCAACCGCACATCCCGATGCGCGCGGGAAACCGGGTTGTCCCACATGTAGCCGTTACCGCCCCAGTACTGCAGGCAGCTGTCCGTTACCTCACGCCCCAGGCGCCCGGCCTTGAGCTTGGCCATGGAGGCGAGGCGGGTCACATCCTTGCCTTCAACGTGGAGTTCACAGGCCTGGTAGGTCAGGGCGCGCAGGGCTTCGACTTCGGTTTGCAGCTCAGCCAGGCGGAAGTGGATGACCTGGTTGTCGATCAGCGGCTGGCCAAAGGTCTTGCGCTCGCGGCAGTACTCGATGGTCTTGGTGATACAGTTCTCGAGAGCCTTGATCACGTTAGCGGCGCCCCACAGGCGTTCCTCCTGGAACTGCAGCATCTGCATCATGAACCCGGTACCTTCCGCGCCAATGCGGTAACGCCGGGGCACGCGCACGTCGTCAAAGAAAATCTGGGCGGTTTCCGAGGAGCGCATGCCCAGTTTGTTCAGGTGCGGGCTGAAGGATATCCCGGGTGTTTTAGTAGGCACCACGATCAGGGATTTGTTCTTGTGGGGCTTGTCGTCTGATGTGTTGGCCAGCAGGCAGATAAAGTCAGACTTGGGGCTGTTGGTGATCCACATCTTGGAGCCGTTGATGATGTAGTCGTCACCGTCTTTCTTCGCGGTGGTTTTCATCCCCGCCACATCAGAGCCCGCGCCAACCTCGCTGACGCCGATACACCCCACCATGTCACCAGCGATAGCCGGGGCCAGGAAGCCGCGTTTCAGTTCATCGGAACCGAACCGGGAAATGGCCGGCGTACACATGTCGGTCTGAACCCCGATGGCCAGGGGCACACCCCCGCAATGGGCCATGCCGAGCTCCTCTGCCGCGACCAGGTTGTAGCTGTAATCCAGCCCCATACCGCCGTACTCTTCCGGCTTCTGGATGCCCAGAAGCCCAAGGTTACCGAGTTTCTTGAACAGCTCATGAATCGGGAACTCCCCGGCCGCCTCCCATTCGTCGCAATGGGGATTAATCTCCTTCTCGACGAAATCGCGGACGGTTTTTCGAAGGGCTTCGTGTTCAGCTGTGAATTTCACGTTCTTGTTCTCCTGGTTATAGGAAGTTCGTGCCTTCTTTGTGTTGGTGCACGTTCTTTAACTTGGTCGGCGTGTGTGCGGGACCGGTTTCAGAAAACCGCTACAAGCACGTCCATGTGCGCTTGTTTCGGGCCATCCTTGGCCCTCTACATTTTCTGAAACCGGTTCCTGCCCCAAAGCTCGAATGCCTACAGGCGGGCCACCCCAAAGGTATTGGGCCGCAACTGCCGAGCCTCGGCTTCCCGGCAAACCGAGAACACCACCGCCAGAACCCGCCGGGTATCCCGCGGATCAATCAGCCCGTCATCCCACAACCGCGCCGTGCCAAACAACGCGGTCGAACCTTCCTCCAGTTTCCTGGCCGTCGCCTGCTCCAGAAATTCCAGTGTCTTCGGATCCGGCTCCAGGCCACCCCGGCGCTGCTTGTCTTCAGCCACAATGCGCATCACCTTGCCCGCCTGGGCCGGGCCCATGACCGCGGTCCGGCTGTTAGGCCAGGCGAAGATAAACCTCGGGTCCAGGCCGCGCCCGCACATTGCGTAGTTACCTGCACCATAGGAACCGCCGATCACGATTGCGACCTTGGGTACCCTGCAATTGGCTACGGCCTGGATCATTTTCGAGCCGTGCTTGATGATGCCGTTCTGCTCCGAGTGGGTGCCCACCATGAAACCCGTGGTGTTGTGCAGGAAAAGCAATGGTGTGCCGGCCTGGTCGCAGAGCTGTATGAACTGGGCGGCCTTGGCGGAACCTGCCGGGGTGATCGGGCCGTTGTTGCCGATAATGCCAACTGAGTGGCCTTCAATCCGGATGGTGCCGCAAACCGTCTGGTCGTCGAATTCATTTTTGAAATCCATGAACTTCGAACCGTCGGCGATGCGGGCCAGAATTTCGCGAACGTCGTAGGGCTTTTTGGAATCCGCCGGAATAATGCCCAGCAGCTCGTCGGCCGGGTAGAGTGGTTCGTTCCAGGTCAGTTCCCTTTCGGGAGGCAGCTGCTCGTTCCAGGGCAGGGCTTCGAGGATGTTTCTGGCCTGGCGAATGCCGTCGGCGTCGTCCTCCGCCAGGTATTCGGCGGTGCCGGCCACCTGCGCGTGCATTTCTGCGCCGCCGAGTTCCTCGTCGGTGGCGACTTCGCCGGTGGCGGCTTTGAGAAGAGGGGGGCCGGCAAGAAACATCTTAGCCTGGTCGCGCACGGCGATGACATAGTCGGAAAGGCCCGGCTGATAGGCGCCGCCTGCCGTGGCGTTGCCGTGGACCACGGTTACCTGCGGAATGCCGGCAGCGGACATGCGGGCCTGGTTGGCAAAGCCCCGGGCGCCGAGCACAAAGATGTCGGTGGCATAGTTCAGGTTGGCGCCGCCGCTTTCGGACAGGGACACCACCGGGAGTTTGTTCTCCATGGCGATTTGCTGAAGGCGCAGGGTTTTGTCCAGGCCGGCCGGGGTAATCGTGCCGCCCTTGATGGCGCTGTTGCTGGCCACCACCAGACACCGGACGCCGCTGACACAGCCAATACCGGCGATGATTCCTCCACCGGCCATGCTGCCGTCCTTGTCATCATGCATCTTGTAGCCGGCCAGGGAGCAGAGTTCCAGAAAGGGCGTGCCGCGGTCCAGCAAACGGTTGATGCGGTCCCGGGGCAGCAGCTTGCCCCGTTTGGTGAACTTTTCCCGGGCGGCTTCCGCCAGGTCCAGAACCTTCTGCTCCACTTCCCGGAAGGTGGTGATGTGAGCTTCCATGGCCCCGGCGTTGGCGCGAAAATCATCAGACCGGGAGCTTACGGTGGACTCAAGTACCTGCATGATCTGTTCCTCAGTCGTCGCTCAGCACTTTCGGGGTAATGGCGCGGTGAAAGCCGTTGTACGGCTGATTGTTCCTGGCTTTCGGCAGCGGCCAGACCCGGCCACCCTGGGATGCAGCGCCGTCGATTCGCAGGCAATCGCCACTGATAAACGCCGCACCGGGGCTGAGCAGGAAACAGATGGCGGAGCTGACTTCAGACTCGGTACCCAGTCTCTTAATGGGCACATTGTCACCAAGGCTGCGGATCCACTGCCTCATGTGTTCGGGATAATTGTCCATGCCGCTGGAAGCAATCCAGCCCGGAGCAACCGCGTTCACCCGAACGCCGGAAGCACCCCATTCAACCGCCGCTGTCTGGGTGAAATTCACCATCCCCGCCCGGGCTGCGCCGGAATGGCCCATGCCCGGCATACCGCCCCACATATCGGCAACAATATTGACGATCGCGCCCCCGGTTTTGGAAAACACCTGGGTGTAGGCTTCCCGAGCCATCAGGAAACCGCCGGTGAGATTGGTACGCACCACTGTTTCCCAGCCTTTCTGGTTGATCCCGGTCAGCGGCGCCTGAAACTGCCCGCCGGCATTGTTGACCAGGCCGTTCAGGCCGCCATGTTCGGCAATAATCGCCTTCACGGTTGCTTTAACCGACTCTTCCTCCCGGATATCACAGACATGGGCGGAAGCCATGCCGCCGTCTTCCGTGATCTCCGCTTTAACAGACTCCACTTTTTCAGCCTTACGGCCCACCAGGGCAACCCTCGCGCCCAGCGCGGCGAGTTCATGGGCGGTACACCGACCAATGCCGGAGCCGCCGCCAGTGACGATAAACACCTGGTCCTTGAACAAGTCTGGATGAAAAACTGATTGATAGCTCATACGTGGAAGACCCTTATCGATGTTCGGGCGCTGAGGCAGGGAGGGCTTTCCGGGACTGTGCGCAGCAGGGAAGCTGCGCTCAAGCGTACATGGACGTATTTACAGCGTGTCCCGGAAAGCCCTCCCTGCCTCAGTGCATGCTCCATTTGTTTATTTGTTGATGATCCTTGAAGAGATCGGCACCGGAAACTCCAGTAGTTGCTGGGCAAACGCCTTGCCCTGGGGATCAATTCGAAGGCTGGCGACACCGCCGCCGCCCAGGCTGTGCTCCAGCAGGAAATTGAACGCATGGAAACCCGGCAGCGCCCAACGGGTCACCTTGCCGGTCTCCGGATTCAGGGTATGGGCCATCCAATCGGCCACGGCGGACTCCGTCAGGGCCGCTTCGATAAACGGCACATACTCCGGGTGCCGGGCGATCACGCCGATATTGCTGTGATCGCCCTTGTCGCCGCTGCGAGCCCAGGCCAGTCTGACCAGAGGTACCGTTGTGTCGGTTGCCGGTGCTTTGCTGCTGAATGACTGAGTCTGAAGCTGGTTTGGATCGAAGCCGCCGCCCGTACCTGTCACCACCGGTTGCTTGCCGTTGTTCAGGTCCACTGAAACCGACACTTCGGTTTTCGGCACCAGGCAGGAATACAGACGGATTTTGGGCCACACGGTAGGCCGGCCGCCGACAATCCCGGTAATCCCGGGGGCCATGCCCGTTGCGGCCTGGGCGATTTCCCGGGAAAACAGCACCAGAGCCTCCTTCTTCGGGTGGGCGGTGCTGATCTTGACCACCACTTCCCGGCAGTCTCCGCCCCGGCCATGGGCGCCGTAGGTGGTTTCTGTCCCCAGCAGTTCAATACTGGTTTCGCTGTAATCGGGCAGGCCACGCTCGCCGAACATGCGCGAGGTCTTTGCCAGTATGGCTTGAGCCACGGTTTGCGCCTTGGCCCTCGCGTTCATGCCGGCCAGCAGGAAAGTGACCGTGCACTTGAAGCCATCCGGCCAGGTGCCGGAAACCTTGTAACTGTCTGTTGGCGGAAGTCCCCGGGCACCCCGAACCCGAACCCTGTCGGTGTCGGTTTCCTCCAGCTCGACAGCCGTGAAATCGCAGGTGACATCCGGAAGCAGGTAGGCTCTCGGATCGCCAATCTCATAGACCAGTTGCTCGGCCACCGTGCCCCGGCTGACCAGGCCGCCGGTATCGTCGGGCTTGGTGATAAGGAAATCGCCGTTAGCACTCACCTCGGCAATGGGGAAGCCCATATTCGCGTAGCCTCCGGCCACCTCTTCCCAGTCCGTGAAGTTACCACCGGTGGACTGGGCGCCGCACTCGAGCAGGTGTCCGGCCAGGCTGCCCTGGGCCAGTTTATCGAAGTCGTTCCAGCCCCAGCCGAATTCGTGGACCAGCGGCGCCAGCACCAGGGCGCTGTCCGCCACCCGCCCGGTAATCACAATGTCGGCGCCCTGTTCCAGGGCCGCCACCAGGCCTGGCGCTCCGAGGTAGGCGTTCAGGCTCACCATCATTGGCGGCATGGGCTGACCGGAACTCATTTCGGTAATGCCGGCGTCGGCCAGTTTCTTCTTTTTCAACAGCAGGTCGTCGCCCAGCACCAGGGCAATCTTCATCTCCACGCCCGCTTTCTCGCACAGCTCCTGCAGGGCGTCGCGACAGGCGACTGGGTTTACGCCGCCGGCATTGGCCAGCACCCGAATGCCTCTTTCTTTGATGTCACCGAGCAGGGGGCCAATGACTGTCTGGACGAAATCCCGTGCGTAACCCTGGGTCGGATCCTTCATTTTCTGGCCGGCCATGATCGACATGGTGATTTCCGCCAGATAGTCGGCCACCAGGTAATCAATATTGCCCTGGCGAACGAGCTGCGCCGCGGCAGTTTCCGTGTCGCCCCAGAAAGCGGCGGAGCATCCGATGCGGACGGTTTTCGGGGAATCGGCCATCTTGTTTGCCTTGTCTGCTGTCGCCAGCCCGGAGCGAGGCTCTGGGTCTGGCAGTGTTATCCAAAGATGAAACTGACAATACCAAGCAAGCGCTTGGTTTGTAAACAGGCAAGTTTAAGGTAGAATTAGGGGTCTTAGTGTCAACCGGATAGCGTTAGTGAGCCAGAACCAGATTCTCCAGTGCCTGATAGCCGACAACCTTGTGTCCGATCCCAACGGCGCCCGGGGCCGCCTGCTCACAGAAGCGGCCAGGCTGTTTCGCGAAAAGGGGTATGAGCGGACAACGGTGCGGGATCTGGCGGCTGCAGTCGGTATTCAGTCTGGCAGCCTGTTCCACCATTTCCGGACCAAGGAAGAAATTCTCAAGGCAGTCATGGTGGAAACCATCCGCCTGAATACGGCGTTGATGCAAGCGGCACTCGAAGCTGCCGAATCCAGCTCCGACAAACTCCGGGGGCTGATCCGGGCCGAGCTGGAGTCGATCAACGGACAGACCGGTGAGGCCATGGCGGTGCTGGTTTTTGAATGGCGAAGCCTCTCGGCTTCGTCCCAGGCTGACGTGCTGGAACTGAGGGATATTTACGAGAAACTCTGGCTGGATGTGCTGGAATCCCTGAGAAGAGAAGGGGCCCTGGCGGCGGAACCCTTCGTGGTGCGCCGGATGTTAACTGGCGCCCTTAGCTGGACGGTTACCTGGTACAAACCCGAGCGTGGAGGCCTTACGCTGGACGGGTTGACGGATCAGGTCATGGCGATGATGGCCCTGAAGAGCAGTTGACCCTTTCAGAAAGTTCCTGTTTTAAATGAAGAAAATATGAATTCCCTTCCTTTCCTTTCGGGCCATTGGCCTGATCGGCATGACTGAGTCGGCATTCGAGCCATTTTTGTAGGACAGTTTTCGCCGCATTCTTGCACCCGTTGATAAAAACCGAGATTCAGATCGGGCTTACAAAAACAACGAAACGCAGGGTGAAATATGATCTTCTCACTGGCAAGGCTTGCACCGCACCTGGCGGCCGCGCGCCTGAAGGCTCTCACATTCGCGGCAGTGGCCGCGCTGGCAGGTTGTTCAGCCAACCCCATTTACACCACGACCGGTGTTGTGCTCTCTGGTTACTCCGAAGGCGAAGCCACACCCTATGTGATGCAGATGTCGGATCCGGAAATGGCCTGTGCCCTGGGTGAAGGCGTCGACCCACTGCTTTATTCGTTTTCCCGCGTTACCGAGGCGCCGGACAGCACCGGTTCCCTCCTGATGCTGCTGGCTGCAAACTGCATGGAATACCGTGCCTGGGAGGCTGAGCTTGCCTACCTGCGAGCCGATTATGCAGGCAAAGTGCCCGCGGCCAAAGATGCCCGGGAAGAAGCCAAACGGCTGAACGCGAAAACCGCAGAACGCCGGTATCGCGCGTTTAATCGTGCGATGGCAGCCTACGATTTCGACCCGGCTGCAGAACCTGTCGAATGCCCTTTCCTGTTCAACGAGCAGGATGAAATCACCTTCCTGCTGGGCCTGCTGACGGGCATGCAGGCCATCGTCAATGATGCCAATTCAGGGGCCATGGCGGGTATCCCCCGCAGCATCGCGCCCCAGGCCGAGCGGGCAGCGACCTGCGTTGACAATGAAAAGTGGGGTGGGTTGCCCAATGCCATTCGGGCCCTGGTCTGGCTGTTGTTGCCGGATACCCGCCCTGAACTCTCGCCGGATCCCTGGAGTGTTCTCGAACACAGCTCGGAACTGGGTGTCCAGGCTGGTATCCGTGCGTCCCTGGCGGTTGAGGCGGTGGCGGCTGAAACCTTTGGCCGACCGGATATCCTCGCCGATACCATTGCCCGCTTTGCCGCCGCCGAAGACCGGCTTGATGTGTGGGAAGAGTACCGCCTGGTGGATGAAGTGGCGGCGGGTGTTATCCGGTTCTCATCAGACAAGCACTGGACCGCCAGTTACGGCCATCGCACCCCGCAAAGTTCCTTCGGAAAAATGAGCCCGGACCAGGGTACGGAAAATGTTGAAACCATGAATCTGGACGACCTGCTCTGAGGCAGGTGTCCGAAGCCTTCTGATTACCTATAACCACAACAATGACCCGGAGGTCGTTATGATCCGAAAATCCGTTGCCGCTCTGACTCTCGCTGCCATTGCACCCATTGCCTCAGCCCAGACTGTGAAGATGTGTGTCTTCGATGTGATTGGCGCCAATGGCGATGTCTACAACATGATCAAGGACTATGCGCTGGAAATGAAGGCGCACGGCGTCGATTTCGAGCTCAAACCCTACACCGATGAAGGCGTCGCCGTCGGGGATTTCAATGCCGGCCAGTGCGATGCGGTGGCCGCCACGGACATTCGCACCCGCCCGTTCAACAGGTTTACCGGCAGTGTCAGCGCGGTGGGCGCCATCCCCACCTACGATGACCTCAAGACCCTGCTGGCGACACTGGCCCAGCCCAAAGCGGCTCCCCTCATGAAAGCCAATGGCTATGAGGTATTGGGTATTATCCCTGTTGGTGCCGGTTACCTGTTCGTGAATGACCGCAGCATTGACACCGCCGGCGAGCTGGCCGGCAAGCGTATGGCAACACTGGATTATCAGAAAGACGCCATTCACATGGTGAACTTTATTAAGGCCACGGTGGTGCCTTCGGACATCACGAATTTTGCGGGCAAGTTCAACAACGGGTCCGTGGATACCGCCTATGCGCCCGCTTTTGCCTATGAGGCGCTGGAGCTCTACAAGGGGGTCGGCGACAGGGGCGGCATAGTGGATTATCCGCTGGCACAGCTGACCATTCAGATCATTGCGCGGGAAGATGTACTCGCCGATGACACATCCCAGAAGGCCCGGGAAGTCGCCTGGGACATGCTCCCGCAGGCCATGAACCTGATCACCAGCCAGGAACAGGCGATTCCGGAGGAGAAATGGATTCGCATCCCGGAAAAGGATATTCAGGGCTACCAGGAGATGTTCCGCCAGAACCGGATTGAGATGCGCGACGGCGTCAACGGGGCGCCGGATGTCTACCACCCCAAGATGCTTGGATTGCTCAGCAGGATCCGTTGCGCCAGCAACCCGTCAGCGTCCGAGTGCACCTCGGCCAATCGCGAATAAAGGGGCGCAACGGCTATGAACTGGCGCGCATTGACGGCCCCGGCGGTCAGGACCCTGTACCCCGTGCACCGGCTGCACGGGGCAGTACTCTTGTTGTTGCTGCTTTCCACGCTTGTTCTGGGAATGGGTAATTCACTCCACTCCCGCCTGCTGTGGGTCGGTGAGCAGACCTGGCCAAACTATTACCTGCTGAACCCCGACGCCACCGAGCCGACCTGTCAGCTGGAAATGGACGTTGACGCCGAAGTGCGCAAACGGGTGGAAGCCTACAAGCCCGATCCGGATGATTTGTTCAGTTCGCCGCCCAATCCGGAGGCTGTTCGGACCTCCCTTGAGCGCAACCTTGAGCTTTGTAATCAGGAGTACGTGGCTTACCAACAGAATCTCAAGCACGCCACCCCGGCCCTCGGGGTGTTCAAGAGTGTGGAGCAGGGGCTGGCGGATTTCCTGCTGGAAAACATTGAACTCACCAAGTATCTGTTCATCGCCATGTTCGCCCTGGCGGCGGCGGTCGCGGCCCTGGATGCCGACCATATCGCGTTGCGTCTGCCCCGGAATCGCGCTGAGTGGCGGTTGAGTCAGGGTGTGCAGTTTGCCGTAAACGGGCTGATGGTGGCGTCTCTGAATGCCTATCTTGGCCAGTTGGCCAGTTCGCCGGGATCGGAATCGACGAGCCAGCTCCAGTACGCCTGGGCGGCTGTGTTTGGCCTGTTCATGGTGATCAATGCGGTGCGTTTTGTGAACGTGCCGGAACGGATGCGGGCGGGAAGTCTTGCGCTATCCTCGGGGCTGGTCCTGCCGCTGTACAGCGTCATGGGCCTGATTGCCATGAGTTACTTCTTCCTGGTGGATGGCTACGCCTCCGGCCTCGCCATCTACTTCGGGATGATGTCGAACCTGTCCTCGATGTTCATCAACATCGGCCTGTATGTTCTGGTGGGTATGGTCCTGAAGCAGACCCGCCTGCCAGAGCTGCTGCTGGACGTGATCAAACCCTGGAATCTTCCGGCGCCCATGCTGGCGTCTGTGATTATTTTTGCAACCGCCTTTCCCACCGCGTTCACCGGCGCCTCGGGGATATTTATTCTCGCCGTGGGCGGTGTGGTTTACGACGAACTCCGCCGCGCTGGCGCCGGGCGCCAGCTTTCCCTGGCCACGACGGCCATGTCGGGGAGCCTGGGTGTCGTGCTCAATCCATGCCTGTTGATTGTGGTGGTCGCCGCACTGAACAAGGAAGTCACAACCACGGAAATGTATGGCTGGGGTTTCTGGGTATTCATCATGTCAGCCACGCTGTTTTCCCTGGTTGTCTGCAAAACCGAGGGAAACTGGAAACCCAGGCCCGCGCCCGGGGCGTTCCGCGCATCGATCCTCCAGATGAAACCACTGTTACCCTACGTGTTGGTTGCCGCCGGTGTCATTCTGGCGATCTGGGGAGTACTCGGGCTTCGGTTCAATGAATACAGCGCGCCGCTGATCCTGCCACTGGTGATGCTGGCGCTGGTTTTTCTGGATGCCAACCGGGACAGCCGGGGCGATGATGAAACCCGCCTGAAAGCGTTTTGGAACCGGAGTTCCGCTGCCGCCAGCGACTCCGCCGTCCACATCGGTGCCTTGCTGGCCCTCATCGGTTTTTCAATCAGCCTTGGCGGGATTCTTGAACGCTCGGACATCGTCCACGCCCTGTTCCCGGAGAGCCTGACCAGCCCGTGGATTGCCATGCTGGTGATCGTGGTGATGCTCACTGCCATCGGCATGGTTATGGATCCGTTCGGCGCCGTGATTCTGGTATCGGCCACCATTGCCCAGCCGGCTATTCAATTGGGGATTGATCCGCTGCATTTCTGGATTGTTTGCCTGGTGGCGTTCGAGCTCGGTTACCTGAGCCCGCCGGTGGCACTGAACCACCTGCTGACCCGCCAGGTGGTGGGCGAGACGGAAGTATTGGCGGCCGAGCGCACAGGCTCTTTCTGGCACCGCTACGAGCGCTTGCTGCTGCCTCTGGCGGTGATGGGGCCGACATTGCTGCTGGTGGCGTTTGTGCCGATGCTGTTCTACGCGCTGTGATGTTGGAAGGCTAGTTTGCAAGCCGTCTGGAGGGAACTTCAGGCGGCTTTTTTTGGTGCGCCAGGCATGGCGCGTAGCGCCTTGACGGGCGCTGTTCCGGTACAGGTGGTGCTGGCCGGATGACTTGGGGGTGCAAGTCCCCTGTGGGCCCGGTAAGGGGAACCACTAGCCGGACGGCAAGGGTGTCCATC